>JBDTIS010000039.1:0-27993 GCA_039936235.1 Burkholderiaceae bacterium
AAGAAGCCCTTCGGGATCAGGATGTACAGCAGCACCGTCAGCGCCAGCGTGGCCACCGCGACGATCAGCGTGATCGGCTGGTGGTCGAGCACCCATTCGAGCATGCGGCCGTAGCGCGCGATCACGCGATCGAAGAACGCGTTGGTCTTGCGCGCCCACTTCGCCTCGCGCTCCGGTGGCGTGTGCCTGAGCAGCCGCGCGCACATCATCGGCGTCAGCGTCAGCGAGACCACCGCCGAGATCAGGATGGCCACCGCCAGCGTGATCGCGAATTCGCGGAACAGGCGGCCGACGACGTCGCCCATGAACAGCAGCGGGATCAGCACCGCGATCAGCGAGAACGTCAGCGAGATGATCGTGAAGCCGATCTGTTCGGCGCCTTTCAGCGCGGCCTCGAACGGCTTCATCCCCATCTCGATGTAGCGCGAGATGTTTTCGATCATCACGATCGCATCGTCGACGACGAAGCCGGTCGCGATCGTCAACGCCATCAGCGTCAGGTTGTTGATCGAGAAGCCGGCGAGATACATCACGCCGAACGTGCCGACCAGCGACAGCGGCACCGCCACGCTCGGGATGATCGTGGCCGGAATGTTGCGCAGGAAGACGAAGATCACCATCACGACCAGCACGATCGCGAGCAGCAGCTCGAAGCGCACGTCGTCGACCGACGCGCGGATCGTCGTCGTCCGGTCGGTCAGCAGCGTGACCTCGATCGATCCAGGCAGGGATGCCTGAAGCTGGGGCAGCAGCTTCTTGATCCGGTCGACGACGTCGATCACGTTCGCGCCCGGCTGGCGCTGCACGTTGACGATGATCGCCGGGCTCTGGTTGGCCCACGCGGCGAGGCGCACGTTCTCGGCGCCGTCGACGACGTCGGCGACGTCGGCGAGGCGGATCGGCGAGCCGTTCTTGTACGCCACGATCAGGCTGCGGTATTCGTCGGCCGACCGCAGCTGGTCGTTCGCGTCGATCGTCGATGCGCGGGTCGGTCCGTCGAAGCTGCCCTTCGCCTGATTGGTGTTCGCGTTCGAGATCGCGGTCCGCACGTCGTCGAGCGCGAGGCCGAGCGCCGCGATCGCTTTCGGATTGACCTGGATGCGGACGGCGGGGCGCTGGCCGCCGGACAGGCTGACCAGCCCGACACCCGGCAACTGCGAGATCTTCTGCGCGACACGCGTGTCGACCAGGTCCTGGACCTTGTACAGCGACAGCGTCTTCGACGTGACCGCGAGAGCGATGATCGGTGTGTCGGCCGGGTTCACCTTGCTGTAGATCGGCGGATTCGGCAGGTCGCCCGGCAGCAGGTTGCCGCTGGCATTGATGGCGGCCTGCACCTCCTGCTCGGCGATGTCGAGCGACAGCGCGAGATCGAACTGCAGGGTGATGACGGACGCGCCGCCGGAGCTGGTCGACGACATCTGTTTCAAGCCCGGCATCTGCCCGAACTGCCGTTCGAGCGGCGCGGTGATCGACGAGGTCATGACCTCCGGACTGGCGCCCGGATACAAGGTCACGACCTGGATGGTGGGATAGTCGACTTCGGGCAGCGCGGACAGCGGCAGTTGCCGGTAGGCGACGATGCCGACCAGCATGATGGCCAGCATCATCAGCGATGTGGCGACCGGCCGGAGGATGAACGGACGAGAGGGATTCACTCGATCCCCTTCTGTTTCGGGCGCGCGAACGCGCGGGCAAAACAGACACTTCTCACCCTCCCCTTCAAGGGGGCTTCGAGCGGGTTTCGGATGGCATGCCATCCGCGCGACAAGCGGGAATCGCCTGCCAGCGATTGCGCGCCCTGCAAGGGGGTCGGGCAGGGGATGGGTGTAGACGCCACGCAGGGTTTCAATTCAGAAGAAGCAAGACCGCATCCAGAGCCGGCTCTGAACCATGCCCCCAGCCCCCCCTTGAAGGGGAGGGAGCGACACACGTGACGAGGCAACGACTCATTGCGGCGGCCCGCCACCCTGCCGCGCCTTCCGCATCTCCTGCATCTTCGCCTTCTGCTGTTCTTCCGGCAGCTTCTTGATCTCCTCGCCGAACTCGCCTGCGTCGATCCGCTTCTTGACCGCTTCCCAGCGCTTCTGCCGCTCCTCCGGCGTACCGCCCCGCGGCGCACCGGCAGGCGGCACCGCAGGCGCCGCGACCACCGCCCCATCGCGCGCCACCGGCTCGACCTTCGCGCCCTCGCGCAGCTTGTCGGTGCCGTCGACGACGACCACCTCGCCGACCTTGATCCCGTCTTCGACCGCCAGCATCTCGCCCTGCGAGATGCCCGGCTTGATGACGCGTGCCGTAACCGTGTTGTCGGCGTTGACGACATAGACGTAGAAGCCCTGCGAGCCACGCTGCATCGCGGACGGCGGGATCACGGTCGCGCCCTTCTGGACGTCGAGCAGCATCCGCGCGTTGACGAACTGGTTCGGGAACAGTTCGTAGCCCTTGTTTCCGAAACGCGCCTTCAGCTTCACGGTCCCGGTCGACACATCGATCTGGTTGTCGATCGTCAGCAGCGAGCCGTCGGCCAGCTTCACCTTGCTATCGCGATCCCATGCATCGACCGGCAGCGCCTTGCCGGTGATCAACTGCTTCATCACACGATGCACGTTGGTCTCGGGGACCGAGAAGACCACATCGATCGGCTGCAGCTGCGTAATGACGACGATGCCATTCGTGTCGGACGCATGGACCATGTTGCCGACATCGACCTGTCTCAAGCCGATGCGACCGCCCACCGGCGCCGTAACCTTGGTGTACGACAGCTGCAGCTTCGCGCTGTCGAGGTTGCCCTGGTCGCCCTTGACGGTGCCCACGTATTGGCTGACCAGCGCCTTCTGCGTATCGAGTTGCTGGGTCGCGATCGAGTCCTGCTCGACCAGCTTCCTGTAGCGATCGAAGTCGACCTTCGCGTTGGCGAGCAGTGCCTGATCGCGCGCGATGGTGCCCTCGGCCTGCGTGACGACGACCTGGAACGGCCGCGGATCGATCTCGGCGAGCACCTCGCCGGCCTTGACGATCTGCCCTTCACGGAAATTGATCTTCGCGA
This sequence comes from Burkholderiaceae bacterium, assembly GCA_039936235.1. Lineage (GTDB taxonomy): Bacteria > Pseudomonadota > Gammaproteobacteria > Burkholderiales > Burkholderiaceae_D > CAHJXF01. The sequence goes on from JBDTIS010000039.1 coordinate 3,050, forward strand.
GCTGTCCGTCGACCCGCGCCTTGACCGTCACGGTCGCGACCGGCGTCACCGAGCCGAGGCCGGCGAGATAGATCGGTACGTCGGCGATCCTGGCGGTCGCGGTGCCGACCGGCATCGTGTCGTTGACGCCGGGACCACCGCGCTTGCCGGTACCCTTGCCGAACCCCTTCTTCGACGCGCCGCCTGCCGCGCCCTGGGTCGCGGCGTCGGGCGCCTGCGTTCGCGAACGCCAGTACCACAGGCCGCCGGCGACGATGACGATGATCAGCAGCCAGACCCAGATGCGGCCGTACCAGCGCCGGCGCGGCGGCAGCAGCAGCGCGGCCTCGGCGGACGACGCGGCGCGGCGCGGCGGGTCCGGGGGCAGGGATCGAGGGGGATCGCTCGGGGTCATCGATGGAGACTCTGGTAAGGATGAGGCCGCTGCAGCAGAGCGACATCCGCATGGGCGCTGCGCACAAAATCCGCAATTGAAACACGGCGCCGTCCCGCCAGTCATGGGGCGACGGCAGCACATTGTCACGACGCGTTTCTGCGAAGCGAAACCGGCCCGACGAAACAACGGATTCGATGGACAGCCGGTGCGTCGGGTGTTTCGATGCGGCTGCAAGCCCGTTCAACGCACACGGATCACCCTCCGATGACGCTGCCCCCTGCTCCGCTCACGACGGATCGCGCCTTGCCGGTCGTCGACCTGGTCTACGTCGGATTCTGGAAACGCGTCATCGCGTCGCTGGTCGACTCGGTGCTGCTGATGCTGCTGATCGCGCCGATCGGCTACTTCGTGTTCGACACCAATGCCTTCGACTTCGCCGAGAGCGACTCCGATCCGACCCACTTCCTGATCTCGACGATCCTGCCCGCACTGGTCGTCGTGGTCTTCTGGATCCAGCGCCAGGCCACGCCGGGCAAGATGATGTTCGGCGCTCGCATCGTCGACGCGAAGACCGGCGCGGACCCTGGCACCGGCCAGTTGCTGCTGCGCTACGCCGGCTACTACGTATCGGCGATCGTCTTCGGTCTCGGCTTCATCTGGGTCGCGTTCGACGCGCGCAAGCAGGGCTGGCACGACAAGATCGCCGGGACGGTCGTCGTGCGCGACCGATCCCCGGTCGATCCGTTGGGCATCGATCGCTGACGGAGGACGCTGCATCGTCGACGAGGCGGGCGATACCGCGTCCCACACGCCTAGGCGCCGTTGGACTACCCGGCCCCGCAGCAGGTAACCGCAGACTGTCGGCCTTCTCCCATGCCAAGGTTTCGCGAACACGTCGTCGCGAACCGCTCACAGAGGATCGACCATGTCTTTGAACTCATCGCGCTTCGCGCCGCTGTTGATCGCGCTCGCGCTCGCCGGCTGCGGCGAGACCGCGAAGCTGACGATCGCCGACGGCACCGGCGCGGCGCCGAAACTGCCCGAGCCGAACAAGACGCTGATTCCCACGCTGAACGTCGCGAAGGCGATCGGCTGGCCCGATGGCGGCAAGCCACGGGGCGCAGCCGGGACCACGGTCAACGCGTTCGCGACCGGACTCGATCATCCACGCTGGGTCTACACGCTGCCGAACGGCGACGTGCTGGTTGCGGAAACCAACGCGCCGCCGAAGCCCGACGACGGCAAGGGCATTCGCGGCTTCGTCCAGAAGATGTTCATGAAGACCGCGGGCTCGGTGACACCGAGCGCGAATCGCATCACGCTGCTGCGGGACGCGAACGGCGACGGCGTCGCCGAGATGCGCGAGGTCTTCATCAAGGATCTGCATTCGCCGTACGGGATGGTGCTGGTCGGCAACGACTTCTACGTCGCCGATTCGGACGCCGTCATGAAGTTCACCTACACACCCGGTGCGACGCATATAGACGGACCCGGCACGAAGGTCGTCGACCTGCCGGCGGGCACGATCAACCACCACTGGACGAAGAACATCATCGCCAACGCGGACGGCTCCAAGCTCTACGTCACGGTGGGTTCGAACAGCAACGTCGGCGAGAACGGCATCGCGGCCGAAGAGGGTCGGGCCGCGATCTGGGAAATCGACACGAAGACCGGCGCGCATCGCGTCTTCGCTTCCGGCCTGCGCAATCCGAACGGAATGGCCTGGGCACCCGGCGGCACGGCGCTGTGGACCGTAGTCAACGAGCGCGACGAGATCGGCAGCGACCTCGTCCCCGACTACATGACGTCGGTGAAGGAAGGCGGCTTCTATGGCTGGCCGTACAGCTACTACGGGCCGCATGTCGACGAGAGGATGAAGCCGCAGCGCCCCGACCTGGTCGCGACCGCTCTCGTGCCCGACTACGCGCTCGGCCCGCACACCGCGTCGCTGGGCCTGACCGCGGCACCGGCGAAGACCACGCTGCCCGCGCCGTTCGGCACCGGAATGTACATCGGTCAGCACGGGTCGTGGAACCGCAAGCCGCGCAGCGGGTACAAGGTAGTGTTCGTGCCGTTCAGCGGCGGCAAGCCGTCGGGTGAACCGGTGGATGTGCTGACGGGTTTCCTGTCGGCGGGTGGCGAGGCTTACGGCCGGCCGGTGGGGGTGACGTTCGACAAGGCGGGAGATCTGCTGGTCGCGGACGACGTCGGTAATACGGTGTGGCGGGTGACGGGGTCGCAGCACTGATCCGCTTCCGTCCTTCCCTTCGTAGGAAGGCCGGGACCCTACAGCGGGTTTTTTTTCCATCGGCAGGAGTCCGTCATGCGTCTTTCTTTCTTCTTGCACCGCACGGTCGGCCTCGTCGCGGCCGGCCTTTGTGCCGGCGCAATGGCTGCAGACCCACCTGTACCGATCACCCCACCACCCAGGATCCTGCAGCAGGGCAACGTCTCGCTCGAACTGGCCAATGCGCTCGTCAGCGCGACACTGGCTGCCTGTCATGCCGACGGTCGCCATGCGGTAGTCGCCGTCGTGGACCGGGGCGGCAACCTCGTGGCGGTGCAGCGCGATGACAGCGTCGGTCCCCACAATACGGCCGCTGCCGAGCGCAAGGCGTTCACGGCACTGTCCACCCGGACGCCGACCCGCCTGCTGGCCGAGCGGGCCCGTGCCAATCCCGATTCGCAGAACCTCAACACCATCGATTCCCTGCTGCTGATCGGCGGCGGGGTGCCGCTCAAGGTCGGCCAGGACGTCATCGGTGCCATCGGCGTCGGCGGCTCCGGAGGCGCCGAGCAGGACGAAGGCTGCGCCATCAAGGGGATCGCCCGCGTGCTGCCCTCGGGCTCGAACTGACGCGTGGCGTTTCGTTCTTCTGCCACGTGGCCCGCTTCGGTTCTAGCGAACCCGTTGCGCCTTCCGCTGTTACTCCTCTTTGCAAAGGTACCTCCATGCATATCTCAATCAACAGGATCGCTTCGGGACTCGCGCTCGCATGTGCCTGGGGCCTGGCTGCGGCTGCGCAGAATCCCCTCAGCGTGCACGTGCTCAACTTGCAGGATGGCCTGCCGTCGCAGGGCGTGAAGGTGCTGCTCGAAAGGAAGGTTGGCGACAAATGGGACCAGCTGAACACCGGAGTGACCAATGAACAGGGTCGCATCCCGGCGCTGTATCCGGCCGACAAGACCCTGGAAAAGGGCATCTACCGCGTGACTTTCGAGACGGGCGACTGGTTTACCAGCCACCACACGAAGAGCTTCTTCCCCGAGATTCCGGTGATTTTCGAAGTCGACGGTGCCGTTGCGCACTACCACATCCCGTTGCTGCTCAGCCCTTTCGGCTTCTCCACCTACCGCGGCAACTGAAAGCGAAGGTCGGTAACGGGAGCGCGATCGACACGCGCAGCAGCGACGGCCGCAGCAGGCCCTGGATCGGACGAAGCAGGACGGTCGGTCGCAACCCGGCGTCCAGCAGGCTGCGCTGCGACGTCGTGCTGAAGTAACGGAAGACGCACCAGCGAGTGGTGTCGTCAGAGAGATCCCGCATGCCACCGGGCGGCTCCTGGTGTAGCTTGCGGCTGACGGTCGGCACGCTGACCCGTGATGCCGCATCCGACGATTCCCCGCAGACGCAGAGACCGATGACGACCCTTGCACTAGCGTTCGAAGAGACCGGGTCGGGCGACCCGCTTCTGTTGCTGCACGGCCTCTACGGTTCGGGCACGAACTGGCGACGCATCGCCAAGGCGCTGTCGGATCGGCATCGCGTCGTCTCGGTGGACCTGCGCAACCACGGCGCCTCGCCCTGGGCTGCGACGATGTCGTACGCCGAGATGGCGGGCGATGTCGCCGCGCTGATCGACAGGCTCGGCCTCGAGCGACCGGCGATCCTCGGCCACAGCATGGGCGGCAAGGTCGCGATGACGCTGGCGCTGACCGATCCGGCCCGCGTCGGCAGCCTGATCGTCGTCGACATCGCGCCGGTCTCCTACGGCGACCACTTCTCGACGTACACGCAGGCGATGCGCGGCGTGGACGCGGTCCAGGCGACCAGCCGCGACGAGATCCGCCGCGTGCTGCTGCAGACGATTCCGGACGATCGCATCGTCGGCTTCCTGATGACCAATCTCGTGCGTCAGGGCGAGCAGTACGACTGGCGCATCAACCTGATGGCGCTCGCCGCTTCGATGCACGAGATCGGCTCGTTTCCGGAGTCGCTCGCGGGGCTGACTTTCGAAGGGCCCGTCACGGTCATCGACGGCGAACGCTCCGACTACGTATCGGCCGGAGATCGCCCGCGCTTCCTGGCCCATTTCCCCGCCGCGCGCTTCGTCACGATCGCCGATGCCGGCCACTGGCTGCATGCCGACCAGCCGGAGCCGTTCATCGCGGCCGTGCGCGCCGCGCTGAACGGTCCGGCGGAGGGATAGACTTCCACGGCTGCAGCCATTCGAACAGACACCAGGAAACCTCCATGGACCACACGTCCGCGGCCGCCAGGAAGCCGCTCTACAGGTCGCTGTACCTCCAGGTAATCGTCGCGATCGTCATCGGCGTGCTGCTCGGATTCTTCTATCCATCGACCGGCGAAGCGATGAAGCCGCTCGGCGACGCCTTCATCAAGCTGATCAAGATGATCATCGCACCGATCATCTTCTGCACCGTGGTGCTCGGCATCGCCGGCATGGAAGACATGAAGAAGGTCGGCAAGACCGGCGGCTATGCGCTGCTGTACTTCGAGGTGATGAGTTCGGTCGCGCTCGTCGTAGGACTGGTGATCATCAACCTCGTGCGGCCCGGTGCCGGAATGAACATCGATCCGGCGACCCTCGATACCAAGGCGCTCGCGGCGTTCACGAAGCCCGGCGCGCTGACGGGCACCACCGACTTCCTGCTCAACATCATCCCGAACACCGTCGTCGACGCGTTCGCGAAAGGCGAGATCCTGCAGGTGCTGTTGTTCGCCGTGATGTTCGGCTTCGCGCTGCACAGGTTCGGCGGCCGTGGCACGCTGGTATTCGACCTGATCGAGAGGCTGTCGCATGTGCTGTTCGTCATCGTCGGCTACATCATGAAGGTCGCCCCGATCGGCGCGTTCGGCGCGATGGCCTTCACGATCGGCAAGTTCGGCGTCGGGTCGCTGCTGTCGCTCGGCAAGCTGATGGGCACCTTCTACCTGACCTGCCTGCTGTTCGTGTTCGTGGTGCTGGGGCTGGTCACCTGGTACCACGGCTTCTCGATCTTCAAGTTCGTCCGGTACATCAAGGAAGAACTGCTGATCGTGCTCGGCACGTCGTCGTCGGAGTCGGTACTGCCGCGGATGATGGCGAAGATGGAGAACCTGGGCGTGCGGAAGTCCACGGTCGGCCTCGTGATCCCGACCGGCTATTCGTTCAATCTCGACGGCACATCGATCTACCTGACGATGGCGGCGGTGTTCATCGCGCAGGCCACCAACACACCGATGACGCTCGTGCAGGAGTTGACGCTGCTCGGCGTTCTGGTGCTCACCTCGAAGGGTGCCGCGGGCGTGACGGGTAGCGGATTCATCGTGCTCGCGGCCACGCTGTCGGCGGTCGGCCATGTACCGGTCGCCGGTCTCGCGCTGATCTTGGGCATCGACCGCTTCATGTCCGAAGCTCGCGCGCTGACCAACCTGGTCGGCAACGGTGTCGCCACTGTGGTCGTCGGGAAGTGGTGCGGCGAACTCGATGTCGACCGGATGAAACGGGTCCTCGACCGGGAGACGAGCGACGAGGCCGACGAGCCGGAACTCGTCCTCGACAAGACCGTCGAACACGCCGCGGTCTGATGGGCATGTCCGAGACGGGTCGTCGCGACCGACCGATCGATGAAGACGCCGACGACAGGCTGCACCGGATCGTCATCGTCGGCGGCGGCGCCGGCGGCCTCGAACTGGCGACCGGTCTGGGCGATACGATCGGCCGGCGCGGCAAGGCGCACGTCACGCTGATCGAGAAGACCCGCACGCATTTCTGGAAGCCCCACCTGCACGAACTGGCGGCCGGCAGCATGGACGTCAACAACTACCAGACCGACTACCTCGCACAGGCCCACTGGCATCACTTCCGTTATCGCGTCGGCGAGGCGACCCACGTCGACCGTGCCGCCCGCCTCGTCCATGTGGGACCGGTGGTCGACGACGAAGGCGAGCAGGTCGCACCGGCGCGCACGTTCGCCTACGACACGCTGGTGGTGGCGATCGGCAGCCTCAACAACGACTTCGGCACGCCCGGCGTCGCCGAACACGCGATCGCGCTCGAGTCGTCCGAGCAGGCGGAGCGTTTCCATCGGCGGCTGATCAACGCCTACATCCGCGCGCACTCGCAGGTCGAACCGCTGCGGCCCGAACAGTTGCAGGTCGCGATCATCGGCGCGGGCGCGACCGGCGTCGAACTCGCAGCCGAGCTGCACACCACGACCGGCCTGTTGCTGTCGTTCGGCCTCGACCGCATCGCCACGCGGAACGAGATCTGCATCACGGTGATAGAGGCGGCAGATCGTATCCTGCCGGCGTTGCCCGAACGCCTGTCGACCGGCGCGACGCGACTGCTGGCCGACATCGGCGTTCAGGTGCGCACGTCGGCCCGCGTCGCCGAGGTGCTGGCCGAAGGGGTGAAGCTCGCCAGCGGCGAACTGATCCCGGCCGAGCTCGTCGTCTGGGCCGCAGGCGTCAAGGCTTCCGACGTCCTGACGCGATTCGACGGCCTCGAGACGAATCGCATCAACCAGCTGGTCGTGCGCCCGACGTTGCAGACGACCCGTGACGACGACATCTTCGCGATCGGCGACTGCGCCGCTTGCCCCTGGCTCGGCCGCGAAGGCCAGCTCGTACCGCCGCGCGCGCAGGCCGCGCACCAGCAGGCCTCGCACATGCGAAAGCAGATCGCCCGACGGCTCGCCGGCAAGCCGCTGCTGCCGTGGCGCTACCGCGACTTCGGTTCGCTGGTCTCACTCGGCGAGCACTCGACGGTGGGCAACTTGATGGGCGGTCTGACCGGCGGCAACCTGTGGCTCGAAGGCTGGTTCGCGCGAATGATGTACCTGTCCCTGTACAAGATGCACGAGCTCGCGTTGCACGGCTACTGGAAGGTCGCGCTCGACACGCTCGCGCGGCTGATCACGCGACGCACCGAACCGCGCATCAAGCTGCATTGACGCGATGACCGACGCGTTGTTCGAAGGCTTCGTCATGCGACGCGTTACGGTCGATCGTGATATCGAAATCGCGTGCGTGGTCGGCGGCGACGGTCCGCCGCTGCTGCTGCTCCACGGCCATCCGCAGACGCATGCGATCTGGCATCGGGTCGCAGCGCGGCTCGCGGAACGCTTCACGATCGTTGCTGCCGACCTGCGCGGCTACGGCGACTCGTCGAAGCCGCGCGGCGACGCCGACCACGTCAACTACTCGAAGCGGGTGATGGCCCGCGACCAGGTCGCGCTGATGCACGCTCTCGGCTTCGCGCGCTTCGACGTGCTCGCGCACGACCGCGGCGCCCGCGTCGCGCATCGGCTCGCGATCGATCACCACGATGCGGTGCGCAGCCTGGTGCTGCTCGACATCGCGCCGACGCTGGCGATGTACGAGCAGACCAGCGATGCATTCGCGCGCGCGTACTGGCACTGGTTCTTCCTGATCCAGCCTGCGCCGTTGCCGGAGCGGCTGATCGAGGCGGACCCGGCGGCCTATGTTCGCGACGTCATCGGCCGCCGCAGCGCAGGGCTCGCGCCGTTCGATCCGCGCGCGCTGGCCGAGTACACGCGCTGCATCGCGTTACCCGGTACCGCGCACGGCATCTGCGAGGACTATCGCGCAGCCGCCGACATCGACCTGGACCATGATCGTGCCGATCGCGACGCGGGCCTGAAGCTGACGATGCCCATGCGTGTGTACTGGGGTGCGGAAGGCGCGATCGAGAAGTGCTTCGAGCCGCTGGACGAGTGGCGTCGCGTCGCCCGCCATGTAGACGGCGAAGCGTTGCCGTGCGGCCACTACATCGCGGAGGAAGCACCGAACGCGCTGCTCGACCGCGTGCTGCCGTTCCTGCTCGAACGACCCTGATCCGCGCTGCCTTTCTCTGGAAACCCGTCATGTCCGACCTGCCTTCTTCAGACCTCCCCTCCCCACCAGCGGCCGAGGCGGTTTCCGCCCGCATCCGCAAACGGCTGCAAGCGGCCGACCAGCCCTTCTTCGCCAACGACAACATCGCGGACTTCATCGCGGATGCGGACGAACTGGACGCGCTCGAAGCCGAAGTGGCACAGACCATGGAAGCCCTGCTGCAATCGCTCGTGATCGATACGGTCAACGATCACAACACGCAGGGGACCGCCAAACGGGTCGCTCGGATGTTTCTCGACGAGGTGTTCCGCGGCCGTTATCACCCGCAGCCCGTGATCACCGAGTTTCCGAATGCGAAGCATCTCAACGAGCTGATGATCGTCGGGCCGGTGGACGTCCGCAGCGCCTGCTCGCACCACTTCGTCCCGATCATCGGCAAGCTGTGGATCGGCGTGCTGGGCAGCGAGACGGCGAACCTGATCGGCCTGTCGAAGTTCTCGCGGGTCGCCGACTGGGTGATGAGCAGGCCGCAGATCCAGGAGGAAGCCATCGTCCAGCTCGCGGACCTTCTCGAGAAGGCGATGCGACCCGACGGGCTTGCAATCGTCCTGAAGGCCAATCACCTGTGCACCCAGTGGCGCGGCGTGAAGGACGGTTCGCACATGACCAACAGCGTGATGCGCGGGACCTTCCTGACCAATGCGCAGTCGCGGATGGAGTTCCTGGCGCTGATCGAGATGTGACCCCGCGAGACGCTGGTGATCGATGCCGTCAGCGTTCGATCACGTCGACGATCGCAGCCCCGAACGCGTCCGAACAGGCACCGACCGCGGCGAGGTTGCGCCGCTTGCCGGCCTCGACGCAGCGCTCCGCATCGGCCTGGCCGGAGCGACCGAGCAGCCACTGCAGTTGCGCGCGTCCCTGCGCGTCGGTGAGCGCGACGCTGAACGGGCCTTCCTTGTTCGCCGCGAACGGCGTCAGGTCGCGCGCCGACTCCGCGACCAGCGCGAGCACGGTGTCGCGACCCGGCGGGCCCTGCCCCTGTACGCGCCAGTTCGGCCGCGGCAGTCGCAGCGATTCGCCGGCCGCGATATGGTTGTCTCGATCGAGATCGTTCGGGAACAGCAGGTAGAAGCTCTTGCCGTCTGAACCGAGCAGGACGAGATAGACGAAGCCGGCGCGGGACGACGTCAGTACCAGACCGAGGTCGTCGTGGCCGATCTGCAGCGTCGGCGGTGTCGCGACCAGCGACACGACGAGGCGTGCATCGCGTTGCGCGTAGACGGCGTCGATCGTGGCGCGGGGCGACGTCGCGGCGACCGCACCGTCCGCGACGACGCCGAAGATCGGACTGTAAGCGGCATTGCCGGTGACCGCGGCCGGCGCATGCGCCGCGTTCGCGCAGCCGGCGAGCTCGCCGATCGAGATCGAGGCCGAGCGATCGGCGTCGACGGCGTCGCCCAGGAAGCAGTCGACCAGCGCCTGCGTGAAACGGCCACCGGAGCGCGGCTGCTCGATGCCCTGGTTCGGGCCCGGCGCCGACTGCAACACCGCGATGTTCCGTGGCTCGACGCCGATCGCCGTGATCGCCGCGACGAGCGGCAGTTCCGCGTCCGGCGCGCCGCAGCCGCGCTTCGCCGACAGCGCGATCGCCTTGCGCGCCGCGTCCGACGCATCGACCGGATAGCCGACGTCGGCGATCACGAACACCTTGCCGGCGGCGGTCAGCGCGGGCTTCATCCGCGCGACCAGCGTGGCCGCGGACAGCGTCGCACCGTCGCGCGCCATCCACGCCGCTTCGCACGTCCCCCCATCGCTCGTCGCGGTGCCTGGCCCGGTGAAGTAGACCAGCACCTGATCGCCGGCCTGCAGGCGCTCGTCGAGGCGGTCGATCGCAGCGAGGATGCCGTCGCGATTCGCGTCGCTGCCCTGAACGACGTCGACGTTGTCATTCGGCACGTCGAGACGCCGCGCGATCATCCGCGCCGACTCGATGTCGTAAGCGACGCCGGGCCAGAACGGCGACCTACCATCGGGCAGCGCGACGCCATCGACGCCGACGATCAGCGCATGCTTCGACGCCTTCGGCATCCCGCGTATGCCGGCGGCCACGACGATGTTGCCGAACGCGCTGCGACCGTTCTCGATCCGCGCCAGCGCAGAGACCGACGCGGCATCGCCGGTCAGCCCGGTGGCGCGGATCCAGCCGGTCTGCGTGCCGACGCGCACCTGCACCCATCCAGCCTCGGTCTTCAGCAGTTCGACCGACGTGCCGGCGGCCAGCGACTTCAGGCTCGCCGCATCCGTGTAGCGATCGACCCGCAGGTCCGTAGGCCGCGTGACGGCGACCTCCGCCGCGTACGCCGCGACGCTCGACAACAGCATCGCGAACGACGCGAGAGCACGGACGACAGCGTTCATGGCGACACCCCTTCCGACATCTGCAGCACGGTTCGACTGACCAGCGCACGCAGCCGATTCAGGCGCGGCGGCACGATCGTCGCAGACCCGGCACCGACCGTCACGGCCGCCGGCTCCGCCGCGACGATCTCCTCGAGAAAGCGCATCGGTACGATCGCCCCCTTCGCGCACAGCGACCGCAGGCCGGTCAGGAGCTGCCGCGACTCCGCGCGCGCCCGCGCGATCGCGACGGGATCGTCGGATCGCTCGACCCAGGTCGCCACCAGCACACCGCTGAACGCGTTGCCGAGCCAGCTCTGCGCGTCGAGTCCGGACGTGATCCTCACATGCGGCGCGACCGTCCGCAGCAGGTTCAGGTAGCGCGTCTCGAAGCCCCCATCGAACGCATGACCCAGCTGGCGGTTCGGAGGCAACGATGTCGCCAGACACGCCACCCAGTGTTCGACCGCCGGCTCGAGCAGCGGCGCGAACAGCTCGCCTTCGCTCCAGCGCCTGCGGACCTGCGCGCTGTACAGCTTGACCAGCGAGAAGTAGACGAACGCGATCGATGCCGGCGACGCGAGATCCACGAACGTATGGGACAGATTCAGGCTCAGGTACGAGATGCCGAACAGCAGTCCCGGTGCGATCACGAACGCGAGCCGCAGTTGCTCGTGCGAGTAGCGAATGCACAGCCACGTCATCAGCACGAGCAGCAGCAGCGCGATCGCGATGTCGGCCGGCGCGCCGAGCTCGTCGATGAAGCGCGCGTTCTTCGTGTCGTCGATCGCGGTCGCCAGGATGTCCATTCCCGGATGTGTCCGCGAGATCGGCGTGCCCTTCTGGTCGAACAGGCCGGACGCCGTCGCGCCGATCACGACGATCTTGCGTGCGAATTCGCCGGGCGGTCTCGACCGCTGCTTCTTCAGCAGGTCCGTGAACACATCGGAGAAGGCGACCGTTCGATACGCCAGCGCCCGATCGTTGAAGCGCAGCGTCTTCTCGTCGGCATCGGGCAGCGCCCATCCGAAGTCGAGCGCGAGGCGTGCCGGCAGCGACAGGATGCGGAAGTCGCCGACATCCTCGAACATCCGGTAGCGGCGGATCAGGCTGTCGGGATCGGGATCGACGTTGTGCGTGCCGAGCCGGCCGCTCTTCACGACGCTGCCGAAGTAAGGCAGCACCAGCGCGAGCGTCGGTCCGGTGCCGGGCGACAGCGGTGCGTGCGGATCGCTGCGCGACACGACCAGGCCGGCGAGATCGCCGGCGTGCAGCGCGCTCTTCGCGTCGTTGTCGCGGCTCAGTCGCAGGACCGGAAAATACGTGACGCGACTGCGTGCGACGGCCTCCTCGAAGGCGCGCTCGCTGACCGGATTGCGCAGGTCCGCGTCGGCGAACAGGATGTCGAACACGACTGCCTTCGCGCCCTGATGTTCGAGTTCGGCGAGCACCGTCGCGAGCACGTCGCGCGGCCATGGCCACTGGCCGTAGTCGGGCGCCATCGCGGCCAGCGAACGCTCGTCGATGTCGAGCAGCACGATGTCCGGGTCGGGCTGCGGCACGCGGAAGCGGTGCGCGAGCATCCAGTCGTAGGTCGACGCCTCGCGATGGTGTTCGCGATCGAACAGGTTCGTCGCGACCACCCATGCGCCGAGCACGACCGCGAGCGCGATGTAGAACGCACGCGGATCCAGTGACGCGAGCGCCGTCGACCAGGGCCGCGCCGCCGCGCGCAGGCGCGTCGACCACCTGGCACGCCGCTGAGACGACGACGCGGTCAACGGATCGGATCGCCGAACAGCGTGTACGGCGCCCAGTAGAACGGATGTGCGTAGCCGCCACCGCCGAGCGAGCCGTCGATCATCGCGAGCTGTGCGCGTTGCAGATCGACCGCGCGAGCGATCGTCGGATCCTTGGCGGCGTTCGCGAAGACCTGGCCGACGAGTTGCCGCGACGCCTCCGACTCGACCGCCCACTGCGTGGCGAGCACGGACCGCGTCCCGGCGAAGAAGAAGCCGCGGACCAGCCCCGACATCGCGACGCCGTCGCGCTCGCCGCCGGCCGTGTTGCAGGCCGACAGCACGACCCACTGCGCGTTGAGCTTGAGCGTCAGCACGTCGTCGAGATTCAGCAGCGGCGACTCGTTGTCGTCGGTCGCGGCCATCGCGAGCGCGGGTTTGGAAAGCGTCGGGATCTCGCCGGGCAACAGGCCGTGCGTCGCGAACGCGACGACGCGGCGATCGGCCAGCGGCGTCGTCATCACGGCCTTGCGGGTCGCGGCCGCGCCGAGCACGAGGTCACTCTGCGGATCCGCACCGAGCGCCTTCGCGAGCGCGATCAGTTCATCGCGCGTCTCGGGCAACGGCGGGATGGACGCATAGCGAAAGCCCTTCTCGACCGAATAGGTCGACGCCTGCTGCCCGTTCGCGACGACGACGAGGTTGCGCGCCCGCGGTGGTCCGCCGGCTGCGCTCGTGGCTGCGGCGCCGAGCCGCAACTGCGGATCGCCGAAACCGATCAGCGGCTTCGCTGCGAGCCCCCTGGACTCCACACCGCGCAACGTCACGAACGCGGCCGCACCCGGCGTCTGCGCGATCGCGAACTCCTTCACGAGCCACGGCGCAGTCTTCACGTCGGTCGCCGGACCGGTCACGAGCGCGGCCATCGGCAGCGAACCGAGTGCGCCGCCGGCCGAGATGTCGAGCACGGTCGCGCCGGCCAGCGCCGGACGCAACGGCTTGATCAGCTCGTCGTAGATCGCCTGCGGCGCCGCGAAGTCCATCGCCGGCAACCGCGGCAGGCGGTCGCCGACGTCGAGCGTCGCACGCATCGCCGCGACGCGGTTCGTCACATCGGCATCGGTCCACTTCGAGATCGCGAGCGCCGTCTTGCCGCTCGCGGCGACGGCCCACGCGAACGTCCCTTCGCGGCTCGGATAGATACCGACGAAGGCCTCGCCCGGCATCAGCGCCTTGCGGATCGTGCCGCTGTTCGGATTGACCGGGTTGACCAGTTGCAGGAATGCCGGAAACTTCGTCGCGAGCTGCTTGCGGACGTCGTCGAGCTGCTTCTGTACCGACTCGGCCTGCTCGCGATGCTGCTTGAGCTGTTCGCGCAGCTGCTTCTTCTTGTCGTCGGGCGTGTCCTTCGCATCGCTCGACTGCACGTCGGCGTACGCGAGCGCGTACGCGTCGCGGACCTTGCCGCGCAGGTCCTGTTCCTGGCCGAGCATCGCGACCAGCGCGGGGTCGCCGGTGCGGACCTTCGCCGAACTCTCGAGGATCGCGCGCTGCGCGGCCCCGGACCCGAGGCGATCGGCCACCTGCACGAGGCGGTTGAACATGCGGGCGTCGATCGCGTCCTGCCCACCGTTCGCGTAGAGACGCACCGCGTACTTCAGGTACTCGGTCAGCACGATGTTCAGGTAGGCACCGCGCGGGCCGACCGGCGCGAGATCGGTCCAGCCGCTCGGCGTGTCGAGCAACACCGTGAAGAAGTCCTCGTAGTCGGACATCGCGTTGCCGGGCGAATTGCCGATCAGGTAGATGCAGCCGCGCACCGCGCGCGCCTCGGTCGTCTGGTAGTGGTTCGCGCCGTAGATCCGCTGCCGGTAACGGTAGCTGCCTTCGATCGTCTTCAACGCGACGTCGACGCGGCCGTTCTTCGCCGCGAGCAGCGCGTACAGCAGGCCGTTGTAGCTGCGGTCGTAGGCCGCGCGATCGCCGCGGATCGCGTCGAGGAAGGTGGCATAGGCCTGGTCGGCTTCCTGCCAGCGCTCGAGGCTGATCAGCGACAGGATCTCGGCGTTGCGGGCCAGTGCCATCTGCAGCCCGTCGACCTGGCCGCCGGCGCGCGTGAGTTCGGTGGCCGAGACCCGCGCGGCCGAGAGCGCCTCTTCGTAGCGACGCTCCCCGACCAGCGCCGCGGCGAGCCGCTGGTTCCACGCGCCGAGCGCGTCGGGGCCGAGGTTGCCGAGGCGCGCCCGAGCCAGTCCGTCCTGCGCGACTGCGACGCCTTCGGCCGAGCGGCCCTGCGCGTCGAGCGCGTAGATCAGCTGGCCCGAAGTGTAGTCGTACAGGTTGATCGCGCCGCGATAGGCGACGTTCTTCGGATCGGCGCCGGTGGTCGACCCGACGCGTTCCAGATTGCGACGCGCGATAGCGACGGCCTCGCGCAGCGCTTCGACGCGCCCGTCGGCGTCGCCGCGCACCCGCATCGCTTCGCCCTTGGCCTGCAGATTCTGCACGGTCGCATAGTCACGGTTGACCGCGCTGAAATCGGCCGGCAGCGCTTCGTAGGCACGCTGGGCGACGACCCACGCGCGTTCGCAGTTGCGCCTGTCGTTGATCTGGCAGTACTTCCACGCCAGGTTCGCCGACGCGTTGCTGCGCAGCCCCGGCGCGATTCCTGACTCGGCGACGAGCGCCTCGCCGATCTCGATGCTCTTCGTCTGGCTGCCGTAGGTGAACTGGCCGTTCATCAGGTCGAGCATCCAGTTCGCCCAGTCGGGCCGGCCCTTGCCGATCGCTGTCAACTGGTCGAGCACCTTGAGCAGCGATCCCTGGTCACCGAGCACGCGCGCCGCGGCGCGCTGGCGCAGCAGCAGGTCGATGCGGTCCTGCAACGGCGCCGTGTCGGGCAGCGTCTGGGCCAGCGCGGAGCGCGCCTCGACCTCGGTCAGCACGACCGGCGGCGCCGACGCCGGCAACAGATCGGGGACGGCCTCGGCGGGCGACTGCTGGGCTGGCGCGACGAGCGGCAGACCGATCAGGATGGCGACGATCGTCGCCAGAGCGACCCGGGCGGGTCGCTTCGTTGCGGAAGTTGGCTGCACGGTCATGTGACTCTTGGCGGGCTGCAGTGCAGGGACGAGGCGCCCTTCCCTCCCCGGGTCCGGCGGCTGTCGCAAGGTACACCGACGGGCATCCCACCGCACGCATCGTGTCCGGCAGGCGATACTTGGCCGTTACCCGCCGGCCATGCTACGCGGCCGATGCGTGCGGACCAGTTGCCAACCGTCGTCCTGGAGCAGGCAGAGCACCTCGGTGACCGTCACGGCAGCATATCGATGGAGAACTCGGCGACGTCAAGCAGGATCTGCACCGATCGTCTTCACTATCGGGACCCTGCGAATCGATCGACCGGATAAAACGCGATGACCCCCCTCTTCCACATGATCTCCGGCGCACCCGACCCGGTCGCGCCGTTCAGCCATGCCGTCGAGTCGGACGGCTGGGTCTTCGTCACCGGACAGATGCCGTTCACCGGCACGACGATCGGCGCGCCGTACCCGGACGGCATCGACGCGCAGACGCATCAGGTCATGAAGAACCTGACGACCGTGCTCGAAGGCGTCGGACTCGGGCTGCGCGACGTCCTGTCGGTGCGAATCTTCCTGACGCGCTTCGACGACGACTACGACGCGATGAACGTCGTGTACGCGACTTACTTCGAGCCCGGGCGTCGCCCTGCGCGGACCTGCGTCGGCGTCAACGGACTCGCCAAAGGCGCGCTGATCGAGATCGATCTGATCGCGCGCCGCCCGTGAACGAGGCACGCGCGTGAACGACGTCGACGCACTCGATTCGCTGAAGTCGCTCGGCTTCGACTGGCCGTCCCCGGCTTACCTGTTCGGGATCCTCGTCTTCAGCGTCATCGGCTACGGCGCATTCCGCTACGGTCGCAAGGCCGGCCATCCGCGGACGATGTGGATCGGCGTCGGTTTGATGCTGTACCCGTACATCGTATCGGCGACCTGGCTGCTGTACCTCGTCGGCATCGCGCTGTGCGTGGGGATCTGGCTGGACCGCGGCTGACGCGCACACGCTGGCCAATTGCGGCAGACTGCGGCTTGCGCAGTCGTCAATCTCTTCACATACCACCGGGGGCAGCCATGAAAGCACAGGACCAGAAGAAGACCGAGAAGAAGAAGCCGGTCAAGACGGTGAAGGAGAAGAAGGAAGCCAAGAAGGTCAAGAAGGCGGAGAAGAGCCGGCAGTAACCCGGGCTTCGTAACGAGACAGGCTGTCCGGTCCGATCGCGCCGTTCGGTTCAGGGCGTCGCGGATCCCGGACCGGTAGTGATCGGCGCGCGATCGCACCGTGCGCTCAGAAGTCGTCCGCCGGTCGCCGCGTAGACGTGCTCCACAGGATCAGCATCAGCAAGGCCAGTTGCAGCGGCAACCGCAACACGAGCGCCCAGTAAGGCACGTTCCATCGATCAGGCGTCTCCAGCATCCACACATGGACCGGCGTGACCGCGATCGTCACCGCGAACAGGAGCCAGCCGGCGTAACGCCGCACCGGCTTCCACAGTAGCCCTGCCGCACCGATCAGCTCGAATACGCCGCTGACCAGGACCGCTGCATGCGGCCAAGGGATGTACGGCGGAACGAGCTTCGCCTCGAGATCGGTCGCGGCGAAGTGAGCGATCCCGCCGATGAAGAACCATAGGAAGACGATAGTCAGGCCGACCCTGCGCAGTCGTCGGTACGGCTCGTCCGGGAATACTTCGTCGCGATACATGACGTGTCGTCGCAGTGAAAGTACGGCACCGGCGGCTGCCGGCTCCGCTCGAGCGTAGCCGCATTGCGTCGACTGGGTGCGGCCTGGCGTCCGATTCGTCCTGAGCGAATCGCCGACCCCACAGGCGATCGATTCCGAAAAGGTTTAGAGTCGCGCACTGGAGTTCGGGTTAACCCTCGGTTCTCGAGGAAACGGCGGCTCCGACTCGACTTCGTTACCGACACATGGACCCCCTCATCCTGGCCCGCATGCAGTTCGCGGCCAACATCACGTTCCACATCCTGTTCCCGACGATCAGCATCGGCCTCGCATGGAGCCTGCTGTTCTTCCGCTGGCGCTGGCTGGTCGGCAAGAAGCGCGACGGCGCGGCCGCAGCCCACGGCTGGCTCGACGCGTATCGCTTTTTCACGAAGGTTTTCGCGATCACGTTCGCGCTCGGCGTCGTGTCCGGCATCACGATGAGCTTCCAGTTCGGCACGAACTGGCCGGGCTTCATGGAGAAGGCCGGCAACATCGCCGGACCGCTGCTCGGCTACGAAGTGCTGACCGCGTTCTTCCTCGAAGCCGGCTTCCTCGGCATCATGCTGTTCGGCCACGGCAAGGTCAGCGAGAAGGTCCACTTCGCGTCGACCTTCCTGGTTGCCTTCGGCACCACGCTGTCGTCGTTCTGGATCGTCGCTCTGAACTCGTGGATGCAGACGCCCACCGGCTACGAGATCGTCGACGGCGTGTTCCATGCGAAGAGCTGGCTCGAAGTGATCTTCAATCCGTCGTTTCCGTACCGCCTCACGCACATGCTGCTGGCGTCGACGCTGACGACCGCCTTCCTGCTCGCCGGACTGTCGGCTTGGCAGGTGCTCAAGGGCGTCGGCCAGCGCTCTGCTCCGCGCGTGCTGCGCTATGCACTGACGGTCGCGGCCATCGCGATCCCGATCCAGATCTTCGTCGGCGACATGCATGGACTCAACACGCTCGAATATCAGCCGCAGAAGATCGCGGCGCTCGAAGGCGTGTGGGAGACCGAGAGCCCGGCACCGCTGTTGCTGTTCGCGATCCCCGACCTCGCCGAGCGCCGCAATCACTTCGAGGTCTCCATCCCGCACCTGGGCAGCCTGATCCTCACGCATAGCTGGAACGGCGAAATCAAGGGGATGAACGAGTTCGTCGACCGCCATCCGCCGCCACTGCCGCTGTTCTTCGCGTTCCGC
The DNA here is from genome assembly GCA_039936235.1 of Burkholderiaceae bacterium. Lineage (GTDB taxonomy): Bacteria > Pseudomonadota > Gammaproteobacteria > Burkholderiales > Burkholderiaceae_D > CAHJXF01. Next base: position 21,641 of record JBDTIS010000039.1, read on the forward strand.
ACGATGGTCGGGATGGGGACACTGATGCTGCTGGTCAGCTGGGTCGGGCTGTGGCTCTATCGACGCGCCGGATGGCAGCCGACGCGAATGCCGCGACGGATGCTGTGGGTGCTGGCCGGGATGACCTTCTCCGGCTGGATCGCGACCGTCGCCGGCTGGTGGGTCACCGAGATCGGACGGCAGCCGTTCATCGTCTACGGGCTCCTGCGGACGTCGGAAGTCGCGTCGAAGGTGCCGTCGACGATGATCGCCGCCACCTTCGCGATGTATCTGGTGCTGTACATCGCACTGATCCTGGCGTACGTCGCGGTGCTGAAGTACATGGCCGAGAAGCCCGACGCCGTGATCGAAGACACGAAGCGTGACGAGCGCAGCACCCCTGCGGGCGGCAATGCACCCGCTATCCCGCAGCTGACCCCGATGACGCAGGGCGCCTGATGGAAGTGATGAGCTTCGACGCGGCGCTGCCGCTGATCTTCATGGCCTTGATGGGGATCTCGATGCTGGTCTACGTGATCAGCGACGGCTACGACCTCGGTGTCGGGATGCTGATGCATCGTGCGACCGACCCCGAGAAGGACGTGATGATCGCGTCGATCGGCCCGTACTGGGATGCGAACGAGACGTGGCTGGTGCTCGGCATCGGTCTGCTGCTGGTGGCCTTCCCGAAGGCCAACACGATCGTCTCCGGCGAGCTCTACCTGCCGATCACGTTCATGCTGATCGGGCTGATGCTGCGCGGTGTCGCATTCGACTTCCGCGTCAAGGCGCGCGACTCGCACAAGCAGACGTGGGACCGGCTGTTCTTCGCCGGCTCGACGATCGCGTCGGCGTCGCAGGGGTGGATGCTCGGCCGCTACGTCAGCGGCTTCGGGAGCGGCTGGAACTATCCAGTCTTCGCGGCGGCGATCGCCGTCGCTCTGCCGATGGCCTATGTGCTGATGGGCGCTACCTGGCTGGTGATGAAGACCGACGGCGAGATCCAGCAGAAGGCGATCGGCTGGGCGAAGACGGCATGGCTGCCGATGGTGATCGGGATGGTGCTGATCTCGATGGCGACACCGTGGATCAGTCACACGGTCCGGGAGCGCTGGTTCACGCTGCCGGCGTTGATCGCGTTGATGGCGATCCCATTGATGACCGGCGCCGCGCTGTTCACGGTGCGCGCGCTGCTGAACACGCCGGCCGTCCGTGGGCCGCTGTCGTGGCTGCCGTTCGTATTGCTGATCCTGGTGTTCGTGCTCGGCTTCCTCGGCCTCGCCTACAGCATCTATCCGTATGTGGTGATCGATCAGCTGACGGTGTGGCAGGCCGCCAGCAGCCCGGACGCGCTGAAGTTCATGCTGGTCGGGGTCTGCATCTCGGTGCCGGCGATCGCGGGGTACACGATCTTCTCGTATCGGGTTTTCAGGGGAAAGACGGGGGAGTTGAAGTACGCGTGACTCCCTCCCCCTCCGGGGGAGGATCGGGGACGGGGCGAGCGTAAGCGAGCGACGGTGTGTCGCGTCACCATCGGATGCACTTACCCGCACCCCTCACCAGCGCTTCGTCAAAACGGAGACAGTCTGCCGAAGCGCGCTACTCCAGCGTGAACCCCACCTTGATCGTCACCTGCCAGTGGCCGATCTTCCCGTCCTCGACATGGCCGCGCGTCTCGACAACGCTGAACCAGCGGATATTGCGAATCGACTCGCTCGCCTTCGCGATCGCGCGCTGGCATGCGTCCTCGATGCTGGTCTCGGACGAGCCGGTCAGTTCGAGCATCTTGTAGACGTGGTCGCTCATCGCCATCTCCTTGTAAGGGTTTTCTTCAAAGTGTCGGTTCGCTCGCCGCGTCGAGCTGCGCGATCGCAGCGCCGTCGAGTCCGAGTGTCGCCCCGGCCATCGACTCCTTCAACTGCGCCACCGACGTCGCACTCGCGATCGGCGCCGTGATCGACGGACGCGCGATCAGCCACGCGATGGCGACGGTGGCCGGCGACACGCCGTAACGCCGGCCGACGTCGTCGAGCGCCGCGAGGACGCCGAACCCCTTCGCATCGAGATACTTCTTCGCGCTGTCGCCACGCGCATTGCTCTTGCCGAGATCCGCCTCGCTGCGGTACTTGCCCGACAGGAAGCCCGAAGCGAGCCCGTAGTAGTTGATGACGCCAAGGCCACGCGCGACGCACAGCGGCTCGAGTTCCTTCTCGAACAGTCCGCGCTCGACGAGGTTGTAATGCGGCTGCAGGCTCTCGTAGCGCGGCAGCCCGTCGCGTTCGCTGACGTCCAGTGCGGCAGAGAGGCGCTCGGCGGTGAAGTTGGACGCGCCGATCGCACGCACCTTGCCGGCCTCGATCAGCTTCGCGTAGGCCTCCAGCGTTTCCTCGAACGAGACCTCCGCATCGTCGGCATGCGATTGATAGAGATCGACGTGATCGGTCTGCAACCGCTTCAGCGACGCGTCGATCGATCGCGCGATGCGATGCCGCGACAAGCCCTTGTTGTCGTTGCCCATGTCCATGCCGACCTTGGTCGCGATCGTCACCGAGTGCCGCTTGCCGCTCTTCCTGAGCCACTTGCCGATCATCGTCTCCGATTCACCGCCCGAATGACCCGGCACCCAGCGCGAATACACGTCGGCCGTGTCGATCAGGTCGAAGCCCGCATCGACGAACGCATCGAGCAGCGAGAAAGAAGTCGCCTCGTCGGCAGACCAGCCGAAGACATTGCCGCCGAACGCGAGCGGTGCGACATGGAGGCCGGAACGGCCGAGCGGGCGAAGTTTCATGGAAGGTCGATCGACAGGTTCAGGAACTGCAAGGCTGCATCGTGCACGAGATCGATGGCGACGCGCCACCCCGAAGCCGGTGCGTCGGTGGCGCGCCACCGTCGATCCTGCCCGGAGGGAAGGAGTCACCCCGCTTCCATCCCCTCGACGATCCCGATGATGTCCCGCCCATAGGCCTCGAGCTTCTTCTCCCCCACGCCGGATACCTCCCCGAGAGCCGTCATCGTCAGCGGCCGTGCGCGGGCAATCTCCTTCAGCGTACCGTCGTGGAAGATGACGTACGCCGGCACGCCGTGTTCGCGCGACGTCGCGAGGCGCCAAGAGCGCAACGCGTCGAACAGCGAGCTGCCGCTCGCGTCGAGCCCGTCTGCCGGATCGAGGTCCTTGCGGGTCTTGCCCTTGCCGCGTCGCACCTCCTTGACGAAGCGGCGCAGATGGACGGCCTCTTCGCCGCGCAGCACCGAGCGGCTCTTCGCGGTCAGGTGCAGCGTCCCATAGGTTTCGTGATCGACATCGACGAAGCCGAACGCGATGCACTGCCGCACGATCGCGCGCCACTCGGCTTCGCTGCGCCCGGCGCCGATGCCGAAGGTCGACAGCGTCTCGTGCTGCCACTGGCGGATCTTCTCGGCGCTCTTGCCATCCTTCTCGCCGCGCAGGATGGAGATGACGTGCAGCGCACCGAAGCTCTGGCCGCGTTCCTTCTTCAACCGGTAGATGCACGACAACAAATGCTGGACTGCAACGGTCGCGTCGAACGTCTCCGGTGGCACCAGGCAGTTGTCGCAGTTGCCGCAACGCATGCCGACGGCATCGTCCTCGCCGAAGTACGCCAGCAGCATCGCACGCCGGCAGGTCGCGGTCTCGCAGAGGCCGAGCATCGCATCGAGCTTGGCGCCGGAGACGCGCTTGTACTGCTCGCTGGCCTCGCCTTCGTCGATCATCCGCCGCAACTGGACCACGTCCTGCAGCCCGTAAGCCATCCACGCGTCCGACGGCGTGCCGTCGCGTCCGGCACGGCCGGTCTCCTGGTAATAGCCCTCGATGCTCTTCGGCAGGTCGAGGTGGGCGACGAAGCGGACGTCCGGCTTGTCGATGCCCATGCCGAACGCGATCGTCGCGACCATCACGATCGCCTCGTTGCGCAGGAAGCGCGCCTGGTTCTTCGCGCGCGAATCGCTGTCCATCCCGGCGTGATACGGCAACGCCTTGATGCCCTGCTCGACGAGGTAGGCCGCGGTCTCGTCGACCTTGCGGCGCGACAGGCAGTAGACGATGCCCGCCTGGTCGGTGTGGTCGGTGCGGATGAAGTCGATCAGCTGGCGACGCGCGTCGATCTTCTCGACGATCTCGTAGCGGATGTTGGGCCGGTCGAAGCTGGAGACGAACGACCGCGCATCGTCGAGCCCGAGGCGCTCGACGATCTCGATGCGCGTCGCCGGGTCCGCGGTCGCGGTCAGCGCGACCCGGGGTACGCCGGGAAAGCGCTTGCCCAGCAGCGCGAGCTGCATGTACTCGGGGCGGAAATCGTGGCCCCATTGCGAGACGCAATGCGCCTCGTCGATCGCGAACAGCGAGACCGGCGCCGATACGAGCAGCTGCAGGCAGCGTTCGGTCAGCAACCGTTCGGGCGCGACGTACAGCAGGTCGAGCGCGCCGCTGCGGAAGTCGCGTTCGACCTCGGATGCCCGCTGCGCCGACAACGACGAATTGAGGAAAGCAGCGCGGACACCGCTCTCGCGAAGCGCCGAGACCTGATCCTGCATCAGCGCGATCAGCGGCGATACGACGATGCCGCAGCCGAGCCCGCGCTGATGGCGGACCAGCGCGGGGATCTGGTAACACAGCGACTTGCCGGCGCCGGTCGGCATCAGGATCAGCGCATCGCCACCATCGGCGACGTGGACGATCGCGTCGCCCTGGTGTCCCCGGAACGACGGATAGCCGAAGACGCGATGCAGGACCTCGTGGGCGAGCGCCGCTGTGGATGCGTTCGTGTCGGTTTCGATCGCCTCGGTCGCTGCGGTCAGCACGGAGATCCGTCGTGGTTCATCGTCGTCAGTCGAAACGGCCGCCGAACGTGAACAGCAGCGCCGAGATCAGCAGACAGTAGAAGCCGAAGTACTGCCAGCGGCCCGCCTCCAGCCAGCGCGACAACCACTTCAGCGCGACCAGGCCCGCCACGAACGAGAAGCCCATGCCGATGACGCTCGGCGCGAGCAGCGGCAGCCAGTCGTGCATCGAGTGGCCCGACGCGACGCTCGCCTTGTAGAACCGCCAGCCTTCCTTGACGATCACCGCGGGCGTCAGCACGACGGCCAGAGCGAAGCTGAACGACTCGGCGCGATCGCGCGCGACGCCTGCGAGCAGGCCGGTCGAGACCGTGGCGCCGGAGCGCGAGAACCCGCGGATCGGCAGGCACAGCCCCTGGATGGCGCCGATCCAGACCGCGCTGCGCACCTGCACCTCGTCGTTGCCGGGCCGCTTCATGGATCGATACCCGGACACGATGATCAGCACACCCACCGCGGCGAGGCCGCTCGCGATCAGGTAATGGTTGCCGAACAGCTGTTCGATCTCCGTCATGCCGCTGCCGTGCATCAATACCTTCTCGATCAGCAGCAGCAGCGCGAAGCCGATCACGCCGGTCACCGCCGTCGCGACGATGATGACCTTGGCCGCATGAACGAACTGCGTCTTCGATGCGAAGAACTGCCGCTTCCACGCCGCCCAGAAATAGAGGATCACCGCGAACATGGTGCCGGTGTGCAGCATGACGAGCAGCATCGTCATCGCCGGCGTCGTCGGGTCGAGTCCCATCAGCTTCTCGGCCACGATCACGTGGGCCGAACTCGACACCGGCAGAAGCTCTGCGATGCCCTGCACGATGGCGAGGATGAGGATCTGGAACCACGATAGCGTTTCGGTCATGACGATGTCTTCAAGGGGGATGGCCGTCGGAAACCGCTTCCGCGAATCGAAGGGGTCGAACCGGAGGACCAGGCAATTCCCGGGCCGGAGAACCGATGCGGCCGCGAGAATACCCGCTTTTCAGGACCGTCTGGCGGGCGGCAGGATCGACAGCATGCCGATTCGCAGCGGATCGGGCGACCCCTGATCGGACGAAGGCTCTAGTACATCCAGTCGCGCGTCAGTGGAAACGGATTCTGTTCCGGTCCACCCAGCTTGCAGGCGAGCAACTGGTAGATGTTCATCCAGTTGTCGCGAAAGCCTACGCCGCAGCCAGCCAGATAAACGCGCCAGATGCGAAAGCGCTTTTCGCCAGCGGCCGCGATCGCCTCTTCGGGGTGCGCATCGAGGCGCCGCGCCCAATGCGCCAGCGTCTTCGCGTAATGGCGGCGCAACGATTCGACGTCGACCACCTCCAGCCCCTGTTCCGCCATCGTGCGCAGCACATGACTCACATGCGGCAATTCGCCATCGGGAAACACATATCGGTCGATGAACTCGCCGGCGCCGCGCCCGACCTGACGGCGGTCGGGGTCGGTGGCCGTGATGCCGTGCATCAGCATCGCGCCGCCGTTCCTGAGCAGCTTCTGCATCTGCTCGAAATAGAGTGGCA
>JBDTIS010000040.1:0-58274 GCA_039936235.1 Burkholderiaceae bacterium
GATTCCTTCACTGTCTCGGGGGCCTGCGCCGCGCGTGGGCCTGACATGGAGCATTGATGCCTCACCCGTTGAAGGAATTGCTGGCGACCGGTGCCGACGACGCACCCGCGATCTCGGCGCCTGCGCGCGAGCCGTTGCGCTTCGGCGCGCTGCGGACGCTGATCGCCGAGACCATCGCCAGGCTGAATAGCCTCGGCATCGGCCGCAACGATCGGGTCGCGATCGTCCTGCCGAACGGCCCCGAGATGGCGACCTGCTACATGGCCTGCGCGAGCGGCGTCGCGAGCGCGCCGCTGAATCCCGCCTATCGCACCGACGAGTTCGAGTTCTATCTGTCCGACCTGCATGCGAAGGCGCTGATCGTCGAGCGTGGCAGCGCATCGCCGGCGATCGACGTGGCGATCCGGCACGGTGTCCCGGTGATCGACCTCGTGCCGCAGACCGACCAGGGCGCCGGCAGTTTCTTGCTCGAGGCCCGCGACACGTCGCAGAAGGCACCGGCAGCACTGGGCGGCTATGCGGAACCCGACGACATCTCGATGGTGCTGCACACGTCGGGCACCACTTCGCGGCCGAAGATCGTGCCGCTGTCGCAACGCAATCTCGCAGCCTCGGCGTCCAATATCCGCAACACGCTGCAGTTCACCGCGACCGATTGCGGTCTGAACATCATGCCGCTGTTCCACATCCACGGGCTGATCGCCGGCGTGCTCGCGCCGCTGGCCGCGGGCTCGCAGGTGTTCTGCACACCCGGATTCAACGCGCTGAAGTTCTTCGGCTGGATGGACGAAGCGCATCCGACCTGGTACACGGCCGTGCCGACGATGCACCAGACCATCGTCGCGCGCGCCGCGAAGAATGCCGACATCATCGCGCGCAATCCGCTGCGCTTCATGCGCTCGTCGTCGTCGTCGATGCCGCCGCAGGTGATCAGGGAACTCGAGGCCGTCTTCCACGCGCCGCTGGTCGAAGCCTACGGGATGACCGAGGCCACCCATCAGATGGCCAGCAACCCGCTGCCGCCGGCGGTCCGCAAACCGGGCACGGTCGGTGTCGCGGCCGGCCCCGAGATCGCGATCATGGATACCGGCAACGGTGCGCTGCTGGCGCGCGGCGGCACCGGCGAGATCGTGATCCGCGGCGCGAACGTCACGACCGGCTACGAGAACAACCCGAACGCGAATGCCGACGGCTTCCTGGACGGCTGGTTCCGCACCGGCGATCAGGGCGTGATGGACGCCGACGGCTACATCAGCATCACCGGACGGCTCAAGGAGATCATCAATCGCGGCGGCGAGAAGTTCAGCCCTCGCGAGATCGACGAGGTGCTGATGGACCACCCGGCGGTCGCGCAGGTGGTCTGCTTCGCGATGCCGCACGACAAGCTCGGTGAGGAGGCCGCCGCGGTCGTGGTGCTGCGCGAAGGACAGACCGCCACCGAGCGCGAGCTGCAGACCTTCGTCGGCAGTCGCGTGGCCGACTACAAGGTACCCAAGAAGATCCTGTTCATGGACGAGATCCCCAAAGGCGCGACCGGCAAGCTGCAGCGGATCGGGCTCGCGCAGAAATTGGGACTGGGCTGATGGCCGCTTGACGGAGAACGCCGGACGATGCGGCCGCAGACCGCTCGCCGGCATTTCAGGGGGAACGCGTTGCAACTCTTTTCACACATTCTCGTGCCGACCGACGGCTCGCCGCTGTCGCGCGCGGCCGCCGAACGCGCCGTCGACATCGCGGCCGCGATGAAGGCCCGCGTCACGTTCTTCCACGCCCGGCCCGAGAAGCGCCATAACTTCTTCGGCGGCGAAGGCAGCGCCTATGTCGACCAGATGCCGCGCGACGAATTCGAGCGCCAGTCGCTGCAGATGGCCGAGGACTATCTCGCCACTCTCGAGGCTCTGGCGACCCGCGAAGGCGTGTCCAGCGAACGCGTCGTCTCCGACGAAGGGGCGCCCTACGAAGGGATCATCGCGGCGGCCACGGCGCGCGACTGCGACCTGATCGTGATGGCGTCGCACGGCCGTCGCGGAATCAAGAGCCTGATCCTCGGCAGCGAGACTCAGAAGGTGCTGACCCATTCGAAGATCCCGGTACTCGTCTACCGATAGTCTTCGCGTTTCCACGAACAGGAGTAGGGCATGGCGTCTGGCATGTACGGAGCGAATGAAGATTCGTCGAAGCGTTGGATCCAGCTGATCATCGGTATCGTCTGCATGTCGATGATCGCCAACCTGCAATACGGCTGGACGCTGTTCGTGAACCCGATCCAGGACAAGTACCACTGGAGCAAGGCCGCGATCCAGATCGCGTTCACGATCTTCGTCGTGACCGAGACCTGGCTCGTGCCCATCGAAGGCTATCTGGTCGATCGCTTCGGGCCGCGGCCGGTCACGCTGGCCGGCGGCCTGCTGGTCGGCATTTCGTGGGTGCTGAACGCACACGCCGAGTCGCTGACGATGCTGTACATCTCGGCGGCGATCGGCGGGACCGGTGCCGGCGCGGTCTACGGCACCTGCGTCGGCAACGCGCTCAAGTGGTTCCCCGACCGGCGCGGCCTGGCGGCCGGTCTAACGGCGATGGGATTCGGCGCCGGGTCTGCCCTGACGGTGATCCCGATCGCGTCGATGATCAAGGCGCAGGGCTACGAGGCGACCTTCCTCAAATTCGGCATCATGCAGGGCGTCGTGGTGTTCGTCCTCGCCCTCTTCCTGATGTCTCCCAAGCCCGGCTACTCGGTGCCCACGACCGGACAGAAGGCCCGCTGGGCCAGCCGTCGCGACTACACCCCGGCGCAGATGCTGACGACGCCGGTGTTCTGGGTTCTTTACCTGATGTTCGTGATGATGGCCGCCGGCGGCCTGATGGCGACCGCACAGCTCGCGCCGATCGCGAAGGACTTCAAGATCGCCGACGTGCCGGTCAGCCTGCTCGGCATCACGTTGCCTGCGCTGACGTTCGCGTTGTCGATCGATCGCGTGCTGAACGGCGTGACGCGACCGTTCTTCGGCTGGGTGTCCGACCGGATCGGTCGCGAGAATACGATGTTCATCGCGTTCTTCATCGAAGGCATCGGCATCCTGCTGCTGAGCCACTATGGCCAGAGCCCGGTCGCGTTCGTCATCCTGACCGGCGTCGTGTTCTTCGCGTGGGGCGAGATCTACAGCCTGTTCCCGGCCACTTGCGGCGACACCTATGGGTCGCGTTACGCGGCGGCGAACGCCGGGTTGCTGTACACCGCCAAAGGCACCGCCGCGCTGCTGGTGCCGCTCACCAGCGTGCTCGCGGCCTCCGGCGGATGGAGTGCCGTGTTCATCGTCGCGAGCGTACTGAACCTGATCGCGGCCTTCCTCGCACTCGCCGTGCTCAAGCCGATGCGGCGCAGGATGCATGCGGCTTCCATCAACGAGTCACCCGCCCTGACGCCGGCCAACGCATGAAGATCGCGGTAGTCGGCGCAGGCGCCATCGGTGGCTACCTCGGCGCTAAGCTCGCACGGGCAGGCGAGGACGTCACGTTCATCGCGCGCAACCGCAACCTCGAAGCGATCGCTGCGAACGGCTTCAGGCTGATCCTCGAGGATGGCAGCGAAGAACACGCGCCGACCGCTCGGGCCGTGCAGCGGATGGCCGACGCCGGTCCGCAGGACGCGGTGTTGCTGACCGTCAAGGCGCACCAGGTCGCCGATCTGCTGCCCGACCTGCGCGCGCTGTTCGGTCCCGAGACGATGGTCGTCACGATGATCAACGGGCTGCCGTGGTGGTACTTCCATCGCCTCGCCGGTCCTTACGAGGGACGCAGCCTCGAAAGCGTCGACCCGGGCGGCCGCATCGCGGCGCACATCGAGCCCGAGCGGATCATCGGCAGCATCGTGTACCCCGCCGCCGAACTGTTCGCGCCCGGCGTCGTGCGGCTGATCGAAGGCAATCGCTTCTCGATCGGCGAGCTCGACGGGTCGCGCAGTCCGCGGATCGAGGCACTCGCGCAGGTGCTGATGCGTGCCGGCTTCAAGGCGCCGATCGCGCGCGACATCCGCAGCGAGCTGTGGGTCAAGCTGTGGGGCAACCTGAGCTTCAATCCGATCTCGGCGCTGACCCATGCGACGCTCGAGGACATCTGCCGCTTCCCGACGTCGCGCGCGCTGGTGGCCGGCATGATGGCCGAAGCGCAGGCGGTCGGCGAGAAGCTCGGCGTGCGGTTCAAGGTCTCGATCGAACAGCGCATCGCCGGCGGCGAGGCCGTCGGTGCGCACAAGACGTCGATGCTGCAAGACGTCGAACACGGCCGCGCGCTGGAACTGGAGGCGCTGGTCGGATCGGTCGTCGAACTCGGTCGCATCACCGACACGCCGACGCCGATGATCGACGCGATCTACGCGACCACGAAATTGCTGGCGCGCACGCTGGCGACACAGCACGGACGGCTCGCCATCACCGTTCAGCCGTAGACGTTCGACAGGGTCCCGATGCCGTCGACGACGATCTCCACCGTCGTCCCCGGCTTCATCGGCAGGACGCCGAGCGACGTGCCGCAGAAGATCACGTCGCCGGCCTCGAGCGTCATGTCGCGTGAGATCTGCGCGACCAGTTCGGCCGGACCGAAGAACATGTCCGACAGCGGATAGTCCTGTCGCACGCGCCCTCCGACGATCGTGCGCAGCGTCGCGGTGGCCGGATCGAACGCCGTATCGATCACCGGACCGAATGCCGCGAAGCCATCGAAACTCTTCGCGCGCGTCCACTGCGGGAACGACGGGTCGCTGTGCAGCAGTTCGATCGCGGTGACATCGTTGGCACAGGTGTAGCCGAAGATGGCCGCCGCGGCCTCGTCGACCGCAACCGACCGGCAGCGGCGGCCGATCACGACGGCGAGCTCTCCTTCATAGACTACCCGGCCCCCACAGGAAGCAGGGACGGCGATCGGTCGCAGGTGCCCGGTCGCGCTGCCCGGCGACTTCAGGAAGTAGAGCGGCGCCGCCGGGGTGGTCCAGCCGTTCTTCTCGGCAGACGCGCGATAGTTGTTCCAGAGCCCGATGATCTTGCCGGGCACGCAGGGCGGCATCCATGCGATCTCCGCGATCGCGACAGACTCGCCGGTCGCAATGGGCGCGTCGAAAAGGTCGCCCGCATACGTCTGCACGCGATCGCCTTCGAGCACGCCGAACGCCGCCACCCCACGATGGGTGAATCGCATCCACTTCATCGACCGCTCCGTGTTGAATAAATTCGACGAATCAGCAGATCCGCAGTCGACAGGATAGCGGCGTCCCGTGCGATCCGGACATCGCTCAGTTCGGCTTCTGAAAGCCTTGCAGCTTCTGCAGGTCGTCGATGATCCGGTCCAGCTCCGCCTTGGCCACGTCGGCGTGCTCCCGTGCGACGTGCAGAGCCTCCCCCTTGACCTGGCTCATCGTCAGGATCCACGTTCCGCCGCTGGTCTGCAGCCCGTCGTCCATGAAGTCCGTAATCGCCGCGTTGAGCAGATCTACGGCGTCGTTCCAGTTGGCGAGAACCGATTCGAACTGCTCGCGGGCGGTCATCCTGCTCTCCGCGCTATCCATGACCGCCGCTGCGAAGCAGCGCCTCGCTGCGGTCGGATCGGAGTGGCCGCTCGTCTCGCTGATGGGCTGCAGTTGCGATCACGTGATCCCCCTCCTGGCACCGGAAACGACGGTCGACGCGATGGAGCGAAAGCACGGAGTCAGTACAAGAAACGGCGGGCAAGCCGCCGAGAGGCCGATTGCCGAGTTCTGTTCCAAGCGGTGCTTTCAGGAAATGGTGGGGTCCACGACAGCCCGATTGGATCGTTCCGGCGAAACATTGTATCTAGGAGCTTGCCCTGTGAACCATGGCGCGCAACGGCGCTGGGATACGCTTGTGAAGTACGGTTATCTGACCGTAGTACGCGTGGCAATGGCTGACAAAAAAGATCCTCCGAGTGAAAAAATCCCTCCCACCGGGCGATCGCCAAGAACGAACGACGCCGCATCGCCGACGCTAGCGCAGCCGCACCCGAACCGGCGCATGATCGCTGGCTCCTTCGGCTCCGCGCATCTCCCTGTCGACCCCCGCATCGGCGAGCCGTGACGCCAAGCCCGCACTGAGCAGCAGATGATCGATCCGCAGACCAGCGTCCCGCGGCCAGCGGTTACGCCTGGTGTCCCAGAACGTGTAGATCGCCTCGCCGGGATGACAGATCCGGATCGCATCGGTCCAGCCCTGTGCCAGCAGCCTCGCGTACGCGTCCCTGGCTTCAGGGTGCAACAGGGCATTGTCCCGATACGACGTGGTGCGATAGAGGTCGGCGTCCGTCGGCACGACGTTGAAGTCGCCGATCAGCGCGACCGGCAAGCCGCTGTCCCACAAAGACTTCGCGTGTTCGATCAGCCGCGCGAACCACGCCATTTTGTAGGCGAACTTCGGTCCCGGCTGCGGGTTGCCGTTCGGCAGGTAGATCGACGCGACGAGGACGCCGTGGATCGCCGCCTCCAGATAGCGGCATTGAAGATCTGCCGCGTCGCCGGGCAGCGCGCGGCGCACCGGCACGGGGTCGGCGTCGCGTGCCAGCAGCGCGATGCCGTTCCAGGTCTTCTCGCCCGCGAACAGCGCGCCGTAGCCGGCGGCTTCCAGCGCCTGTCGCGGAAACGCGGCGTCGGTGCTCTTCGTCTCCTGCAGCGCGACGATGTCGGGTTTCGCGGCGGCCAACCAGTCGAGCAGCAACGGCAGGCGGCGATTCAGGCCGTTGATGTTCCACGACGCGATCTCGAGCGCCCGGTGGCCACCGACCTTCGCGGTCATGCGGCCTGCAGCAGCGCGAAACGCCGGCAATGCTCGAGATAAGCGCCCTCGTGGATCGCCAGCAGCTCCACGACGCTGCGCCACAGCCAGGTCGGCGCATCGATGGACGACGAGCGCGCGCGCTTGAGTTCGCTGCGCCACGCGCGACGCGCGGTGTCGTCTAACTGCCGCCCGTGCGCGCGGCCGAGCACGTTCGCGAGGTGACGCGCGAGCGGCAGGGCCTCGTCGTCGGTGAGCTTCTCCACCTCGAGCTTCAGGTCCTGCGGCATCAGCTCGCGGATCACGACGCCCTTGTCCAGCAGGCGACGCGCGATCATCCGCTCGCCGAGATACGGCGACAGCGCATTCGCCCCGGTGACGACACGCACGGCGTTGTCGCGCGGCATCTCGATCGCGTCGGTCCGCGGTGCGGCGGCCGTGACCGCTTCCTTGACGTCCATCAGGCACAGCGACGCATCGTCGCCGCGACCCACGCGCAGCATCACCGCGTAGCGCAGCCGACCGAGCGAGCTGCATCCCTTCATCCAGTACGCCGCATCGACGACCTCGACGTTCGGGTCCTCCCTGCCCTGCAGCGCGCCGACCAGCGCGTGCAGCGGCTGTTCGTCGAACAATTGCTGGATGGCCGCGCGCTCGTCGTCGCTGATGGTCCAGAAGCGCCGACCGAGCGGCAGCAACGGCCGCACCGACGCGAGCCGCTCCTGGGCGAGATGGCGCCAGCGACGCCGGCTCGACTGGCGGATCAGGCGGCGCACGGTCCGCGACTCGATGCCGTCCGGATCGCGCGCGGCGAACGAGCCGCGCAATGCCTCCTCGTAGCCGCGCATGACGGCCTCGAGGATGCGGACCGTCACGATGCCCGACAGGTCCGAGCCACGCGCCGCCGAAGCGAGCGACAGCGACAGGCGGACCAGGTCGTGCGTCGGGTTGCCGATCACCGTCTGGTCGAGGTCGCGGACCTGCAGCGCGACGCGGCCGCGCGCATTGGCCAGCGGACCCATGTTGCCGATGTGGCAGTCGCCGCAGATCCAGATCGGCGGCCCGTCCGGGATCCGCGCGGCACTGGTCGCGAGCCACTCGTAGAACTTCACCGTGCTGCCACGGACATAGGCGTGCGACGACCGCGCCATCTTGATGTTTCTGACGTCGATCAGGTGCGCGGAGCGCTGATCGGGATCGGGGTGCTTCATGAAGGAGCCTGTGCGGGCGCCCGGCGACCCGGAATGGGTGCGCGCTCGTGCGTTGCGCAGCTTGGCCGACGAAGACACTGCCGCTGTTCGGACGAGCGACCCATACCGGCTCGTCCTGCGTCGGACAGGCAGCCCGCGTGCGTCAGCGCCGCAATACGGGCAGCACGCGCTCGACCGCTGCGATCGACGGGCCGTCGGGCGCGAGACGCTTGTAAGCGGCGAGCCGGTCGGCCGGCAACGGTCCGACGATCCGCGCAAGGTCGCCGAAGCGCAGCCCCTGGCGCACCAGGAACGCGATGCAGGTGTGGCGCAGTGCCTGCGGCGTGACCTCGTCGGCTTCGGCGATGCCGGCATCGTGCGCGGCATACAGCAGCCCGGTCTCGATATCGGCCTCGTTCATAGGACGCTTGCCGACTGCCAGCAGCGCGGCATCCGCAGGTTCCTCGTCGCGCGGTAGCCAGTCGATCCCGTTCGGCGGCAGCGCGACCACGCGTTCGTCGACGCCGGCGATCGTGACCGTGGCGGCCGCGCGATCGACATCGCCGCGCCGAAGGCCGACGATCTCGCTGGCCGTGAGTCCGGTCAGCAGCAGCGCGGCGGCCGCCCGCACCTCGCGCTGCGTCGCGTCGATCAACAGGTCCAGTTCCGACGTGGTCAGTTCGCGCGGAAGTCGTTGCGGTGCCGGCAGCGCGGGCGTCGGCATCGATCTCGCCGATTCGTCCGGCAGCGCGGCCACGTTCGCCGCCTGAGGCAAAGCCATCGCCTGATCGATGGCCGCCTGCGGCACCCAGGCCTGCGGCACGACGATCGTCGCCGGCTGCCGTGGCGGACGATTGAACAACTCGACGACGCCCATAGTCGCCAGCGCGACGAGCAACGCGGCCGCGAGCACCAGGCCGGCATCGCGGGCGTACAGCGGACTCTCTGGCGCCTGCGGCGTGGACGCCGCTTCGACGACGTCGACCTTCGGCATCCGGACGCGCTCGCCGGCATCGAGCACCGCGACACGGTCGGCCGCCTTCTGCCGCAACTGTTCGAGATGCGTGAGCTCTTCCTGCAGCCCCTTGTACTGGTTGAAGCGCGACGTGAACGACTGCACCGAGGCCTGGTCGGCCGCCAGTTGCTGGCGCAATGCGGCCACGGCGGCGCGCGCGGTGTTCAGTTCGTCGGTCGCGTCCTGGAGAGCGCCCTGCCGACCCGCCTGGCGCTGCACGGTCATCTGCTCCTCGAGTTCGGCGAGACGGGCGCGCAGCGCGCGCACGCGCGGATCGATCTGCATGTACTCCGGCGTGAACGTCCGCGCGGTCTCGCGGAGATCGGCGCGGATGCCGATCGCCTGCTGCTCGAGGGCTGCCAGCACCGGATCGTCCTTCGCGCGCACTGCGGAAGGGCCGCCGGCCCCGGCGCCCTGCAGCGTCGCGAGCTTCGCCTGCGCCGCGACGAGCTTCTCGTTGGCCGTGTTCAGCGCGGTGCCGACTCCCTTGACCCCGGACAGGACCTGGTTGTCGTCGCGATCGGTCGAGACGATGTTGTTGCGCGTGCGGAACGCATCGACCTCACGCCGCTTGTCGGCGACGCTGGCATCGAGCTTGCGCGACTCGCCGTCGGCCTCCGCGAGGGCCGTCGCCGAGCCGCTTCGGTAACGCTGGTCGAGACCGGTCCGGTACGCGGTAACCAGCCGGTCGACGAACAGCGACAGGAACGCCGGTTCCCGGCCTCGCGCCTCGAGCAGGACGACGTTCGTGCCGGGCACCTGCGTGGCCGTCAGCATCGTCTGAAGGACGGCCGGTGCATCGACCGATTGCAGGATGGCCGGGGTCGCCGCCGCGTCCTTCAGATCGGCCCACACGGTAGCCAGCAACGGGCGGCTGGTCAGATACTGGACTTCGTCGCGCAATGCGTAGGGCTTGACATCGGGCGCGTCGGGTCCCGAAGGCGGCGCGACCGGCACGAAGTTCAGCCGCGCCGATGAGCGATAGATCGCGGGGCGCGAGTAGTCGTAGACGAGTCCGACCAGCGATAGCACCACGAACACCGACACGAACACGAGCAACCTGCGCCGATTCGCCTGCCTGCTACGCTGTTCTGCTTCGTAGCCGCCGGCCCGGTCTGCGCGCTCGAAAAAGGCTTTGCTGGACATGCCGCTCACGTGAAAGGACGATCGGTGGGCCCGTGAGCTTAGCCGAAGATGGGCCGTGGTCCGAGCAGGCTGGTTGCCGGCGTCGGGCAAGCTCGAAGCCAGCAGCGTTCAAGACTGATCAAGCCCTTCGCACTTTGTTTACCGCGTCGCTGTAAGCGTGCGCGGCGCGGCGCGACCAGCCTGTGCGCGCCCGTCGGCCGACCGCCTCCGCGCCTGTTTCCCTGTCGCAGCGTTGCTGTGATCCGGGAGTCGGGTGCTCCGTCATGCAATCATCCAGGAAGACATGGAAGAACAGCCTCGCTCGTTACTCAAGGCGCGAACCATCCTCGCGCAGGCGCTCGGCGCCGGCGATCCCATCACCGGCGCGCTGATCCCGCCGGTGCACATGTCCTCCACGTTCCTGCGAGATCCGGACAACGGCTACAGCGCCGGCTTCGTCTACGGACGCACCGACAACGCGACGGTGCGGCAGGTCGAACGCGTGCTCGCGACCCTCGAAGGGGCGGCGGACACGATGATGTTCAGTTCAGGGATGGCGGCGGCGACCGCGGTCTTTCTCGCGCTCGAGAAGCCGACGCACATCATCGCGTCGCACGTCATCTACTGGGGCTTTCGCGAGTGGCTCGACAACGTCGGGATGTACGGAGGCCATGTCGTCAGCTTCGTCGACACGTCCGACCTCGACGCGGTTGCCGCTGCGATCCGGCCTGGCGAGACCGGCATCTTCTGGATCGAGACGCCGAGCAATCCGCTGTGGACCATCACCGACATCGCCGCGATCGCCGAGATCGCGCATGCGGCCGGGGCGCTGCTGTGCGTCGACTCGACGGTCTCGACGCCGATCATCACGCGACCGATCGCGTTCGGCGCCGACCTCGTGGTGCACTCGGCGACGAAGTACCTGAACGGACATTCGGACGTCATCGCCGGCGCCATCGCGGTGGCGGCCGACTCGCCCCACTGGCAGGGCATCCAGAAAGTCCGCGGCCAGCTCGGCGCGATCGTCGGGCCGTTCGAGGCCTGGCTGCTGCTGCGCGGCATGCGCACGCTCGACGTGCGCCTGCGCGAGCAGTCGAAGTCGGCGGCGAAGCTCGCCGGCATGCTGGTCGGACATGCCGCCGTGTCGAACGTCCTCTATCCGGGCCTGGCGACCCATCCCGGCCACGCGACCGCCGAACGACAGATGGGCGGCCTGTACGGTGGCATGCTGTCGATCCGCATGCGGGGCGGCGAGGCCGCGGCGATCGCAGCCGCCTCCAGGGTCCGCGTGTGGAAGCGCGCCACGTCGTTCGGCGGCGTCGAGAGCCTGATCGAACACCGCGCTTCGATCGAAGGCGAAGGGACGCCCTGCCCGCATGATCTGCTGCGCCTGTCGACCGGTCTCGAGGATATCGACGACCTTTTCGAAGACCTGATGCAGGCGCTGGGATGAAACAATCGACAGAGACCACCACGATCGCCGTCGCCATCGTCTGCAAGACGCCGCAGCCCGGCCAGTCGAAGACGCGGCTGTCGCCGCCGTTGCAACCCGACGAGTGCGCCGACCTGTCAGCCTGCTTCATCCAGGATCTCGCGCGCACCGTCGCTACGCTGGCGCGGGCCGGCGACGTGAACGGCTATGCGCTGTATACGCCGATCGGAACCGAGGCCCGCCTGCGCACGCTGCTGCCCGACGGCTTCGCGATCCATCCACAGGAAGGCGACGGCTTCGGCGAGCGCCTGCTGTACGGAACGCGCGACCTGCTGGTCGATCATGCCGGCGCGATCCTGATCAACTCCGACAGTCCGACGATGCCGCTCGCGATCCTGCGTGCCGCGGTCGACGCATTGAAGTCTGGCGACAACGTCGTGCTGAGCCCGGCCGCCGACGGCGGCTACACGCTGATCGGGCTGTCGCGGCTGCATGCGCGGCTGTTCGAAGACATCCCGTGGAGCACGTCGGTCGTGCATCGGCTGACGATGGAGCGAGCAGCCGAAATCGGCTTGAACGTCGTCAGCGTGCCGGGCTGGTACGACGTCGACGACGCCGCCTCGTTGCAAATGCTCGAGGACGAGTTCGCCGGACGGCGCCCATCGTTCGCCGAAGCGATGGGCGCCGATGCGCCGGCGACGCGACGCTTTCTCGCGGCACGCAACCGGCAGGTCGTGCGCGCATGACCGACGTCGACGCGATGCGGCGCGTGTCGGTCGTGATTCCCTGCCTGAACGAGCGGGACGCGATCGGCGCCGTCGTCGTCGACGTGCTCGCGCAGGGTGTCGCCGAAGTCGTCGTCGTCGACAACGGATCGACCGACGACACGGCCGCGCGCGCGACGGCCGCAGGCGCGACGGTGGTGACGCAGCGCGAGCACGGTTACGGACGAGCCTGTGCGAGCGGCCTCGCCGCCGTCAGTTCGGCGTCGACCGTCGTCTGCTTTCTCGACGGCGATGGCAGCGACGTGCCGTCCTTCATGGCGGCGGTGATCGGGCCGGTCGTCCGCGACGAGGCCGACTTCGTGATGGGCTCGCGGCTGCGCGGGCGCCGCGAATCGGGCAGCATGACGCCGCAGCAGATCGTCGCCGGCCGGATCGCCGGCAGGCTGATCCGGCTGGTCTACGGCGTCCGCTACACCGACATGTCGCCGTTCCGCGCCGCAACCGTCGAGAAGCTCCGCGCGCTGCAGATGCGCGAGACGACCTACGGCTGGAACCTCGAGATGCAGATGAAGGCGGCCGCCGCCGGATGGCGCGTCGTCGAAGTGCCGGTCGATCATCGTTGCCGGCGCGGCGGCGTGTCGAAGGTGTCCGGCGACCTGGTGGCCGGCGTGAAGGCAGCCTGGATCATCACGAAGACCTTCGTCCGTCTGGCGGTCTCGCTGAAGTCCGCATCGAAACTCACGGAAGCGGTCCGCTCATGAACATCCTGGTCACCGGCGGCGCCGGCTTCATCGGACAGCATGTCCTCGACGAACTGCTCGCACGCGATCATGTCGTCCGCGTGATCGATTCGCTGCGGTCCGACGTGCATGCCGACCGTTCGTGGGAACCGCCACCTTCGGTGGAGTTCATGCAGGCGGATGTGCGCGACGCCGGCGCGCTGGACCTGACGCTCGTCGGCATCGACGCGGTCATTCATCTCGCCGCGAAAGTCGGGCTCGGCGTCGACATCGGCGACACGCCCGACTACGTCTCGTCGAACGACTACGGTACCGCGATGCTGCTCGCGGCGATGGCGCGTGCGCACGTCCCACGACTGACGCTGGCCAGTTCCATGGTCGTCTACGGCGAAGGCCGCGGGCGCTGCGATCTTCACGGCTTGGTCGCGCCCGGCCCCCGACTCGACGCGGCGATGGCCGACCGCCAGTTCGAGCCACCGTGTCCGATCTGCGGTGCGACGCTGTCACCGGCGATGGTCGAAGAGGACGTGCCGAGCGACCCGCGCAACGTCTACGCGACGACCAAGCTCGCGCAGGAACTGCTCGCGAGCAACTGGGCGCGCGTGACCGGCGGTTCCGTCGCCGCGATGCGCTATCACAACGTCTACGGCCCCGGTATGCCGCGCGACACGCCCTATGCCGGCGTCGCCGCGATCTTCCTGTCGTCGCTGCGTCGTGGCGAGGCGCCGCAGGTGTTCGAGGACGGCGGCCAGCGCCGTGACTTCGTCCACGTCAGGGACATCGCCGCGGCGACCGTACTCGCGACCGAAAAGCATGTGGCGGGGGTTCGTGCGTACAACGTCGGCTCCGGTACGCCGCGCACCGTCGGCCAGATGGCCGCCGCGCTGGCCGATGCGCTCGGCGGCCAGCCGCCGGTCGTGACCGGCCGTTACCGTCTCGGCGACGTGCGCCACATCGTCGCCGACTCGTCGCGGCTGCGAAACGAACTCGGCTGGTCGGTACGTAATGAATTTGCAGCCGGCATGAAAGAACTCGCGCGCTCGTACGACTGATCGTCGAACGGGCCGCGAGGCCAAAGCGATCGACGTGAAACGAAGAAGGTGCCGGATGACGACCGTGCGCACACGCAAGCTCCATCCGCTGCCGCTGCGGGTGATGCACTGGGTCAACGCGATCACGATCTTCATCATGGTCGGCAGTGGCTGGAAGATCTACAACGACGAGGTCATCTTCGGCTGGCTGTATTTTCCCGACGTGCTGACGATCGGCCGCTGGGCCCAGCACGGCCTGCAGTGGCACTTCTTCGGCATGTGGATCTTCGTCCTGAACGGGCTCGCGTACCTGACCTACGGGCTCGTGACCGGCCGCTACCGACGGATGCTGCTGCCGCTGCGCTGGCCCGACTTGAGGGCCACCATCGCCGACGCACTGCACTTCCGTCTCGCACACGCCGACACGACGAAGTACAACGCGGTGCAGAAGCTGCTGTACATCGGCGTGATCGCGGCCGGACTGCTGGCGGTCGTGTCGGGGCTGGCGATCTGGAAGCCGATCCAGCTGTCGGCCCTGCTCGACGTCTTCGGCAGCTTCCAGAACGCGCGGCTCGTCCACTTCCTGTGCATGACCGCGATCGTCGGCTTCGTGGCCGTCCACGTGACGCTCGCGCTGCTGGTTCCGAAGACGATCGTCGCGATGGTCGGCGGCGGACCCGTCGTAGTCGACGATCCGATCGAGGTCTAGGAGAAGATCATGGCCATCGTCCGTCCCGCGAAATCAAGGTTCCGGCCCGCAGCCGGCGTCGACCAGAGCCCGCTCGAACAACATCGCGAACTGGTCCTGAAGATCAATCGCCGCAACGTGCTCAAGGGCGCGGTCAGCCTCGGCGCGCTGTCGATGCTGACCGGTTGCGACGTCAGCGAGGAGCCGAAGGTGCAGTCCGTGCTGCGTGCGGTATCGTCGTGGAACGATCGCGCGCAGGAGGCCCTGTTCCGGCCGAACCATCTCGCGCCGACGTTTCCCGAGTCGCAGGTGCTCAAGCCGCCGCGCTACAACGCGCACTACGGTGTCGAGGACGTGCAGCCGGTCGACGGGGCGACCTGGAAGCTGGAACTGACCGGCCTGATTCGCGACAAGCGGCCATGGACCGCCGAGCAGATCTATGCCTTGCCCGAGCAGGAAATGATCATCCGACACATCTGCGTCGAAGGATGGGACTACATCGGCCAGTGGTCCGGCGTGAACTTCCGTGCCTTCCTCGAGCGGGTCGGCGCGGACCTGTCGGCGAAGTACATCGCTTTCCACTGCGCCGACGGCTACACGGAATGCCTCGACATGCCGACCGCGCTGCATCCGCAGACGATGCTCGCGACGAAGTACGCGAAGGAAATCCTCACCGATCCGTTCGGCTATCCGTTGCGATTGCGGACCGCGACCAAGCTGGGCTTCAAGAACGCCAAGTGGGTGACGGCCATCGAAGTCTCGAACCGCTTCACCGAGACCTACTTCGGGAAAGAAGGCTTCAACTGGTTCAGCGGGATATGAACGCGACTGCTCAGGGTCTGATCGCCGCCGCGGACGACGCGCCGAAGACCGACGACTCGCCGGAAGCGCGGATGAACCGCCGCTTTCCCCAGAAAGTCAGGATCGGCTTCCTGGTCGGCCTGCCGGTCATCGACGACGACTACGGTGCGCTCGGCGACGTCGTCGAGGTCGTTCGCACACCGGCCGGCAAGATCCTGCTGATCGTCCTGCACGGCGGCTGGCTCGGCTACTTCGGCCGCAAGGTCGCCGTGCCGATCGAGGTCGTCGCGATCCTCGGCAAGCAGATCGCGTCGCTCGACATGCAGCCACCTGCGTACAGGACGGCGCCGACGTGGACGCCGGGCCGCGACAGCCGCATTCCCGACGACGAGATCATCCGCATCGCGTTGACGAAGCGTTAGGCGATACTCCGCGCGTCAGTCGCGTCCGGCTGCCAATCGCGAGCTTCGAAGCAATGGCATCCCCCCTCCACGCAGTCTGCTGCGCGATCGCGGCCCTCGCCTTCTGGACCCTGCTCGGACTGCCGACCACGCGGCGGTTGCTGGCCCCGTCGCTCGCGCTGCCGTTCGCCCCACTGACCGGATGGGCGTTGCACAGCGTCGTCGCGCTGCCGGTGTTCTTCGTCGTTCCGTTCTCGACGGTCGCCATCGTGGCCGTCGCGTCGATCGCGCTCGTCGTGGCATGGCTGGTCGGGCGAAGCGACCGGGGCACGTCGACTGCGGACGACGGCACGCGCGTGTCCGGCTGGGCATGGACAGGCGCCCTGGCGCTGGCGACGCTGTGTGCCGCGGCCATCCTGCCGAAGCACGTCGGCGACGCGGTGATCCTGTCGGACCAGATCTTCGATCACGCGAAGGTCTCGATCATCGACGACATGGTCAGGCTCGGCGTGCCACCGGGCAATCCCTTCCTCGCGCACGACGGTAGCTCGGGGCGGCTCGCCTACTACTACCTGCTTCATTTCAGCGCGGCCGAGTGGTCGCGGGTTCTCGGCGTGACCGGCTGGGAAGCCGATATCGCGATGACGTTCTTCGCGGCGTTCACGTCGCTGGCTGCGATGATGGGTCTCGCGGTGAAGCTGGCCGGTCGCAGCGCCGCTTCGGTCTGGGTCGTGGTCCTCGCCGCGTCGTCGTCGGCGCGCATCCTGCTGCTGTGGCTTTTCGGTCCCGCGCTCGATGGCTGGCTTGCGCCGCCGGACGGACTCGGCGGCTGGCTGTTCCAGTCGTCGTGGGTGCCGCAGCATCTGATCGCCACGTCCTGCGTGCTGCTCGCCGTGGTCTTGATGGAAGGCCTGTCGGCGCGCGTCACGACCTTGCAGGTCGTGGTCCTCGGCGCGGTGATGGCCGCCGCGTTCGAAAGTTCGACCTGGGTAGGCGGCATCGTTCTGGCGTGCGTGGCCGCCGTCGTCGTTCCGTTGCTGATCCTGCGCACGGACCCGGCGCATCGGCTGCGCCGCATCGCCGCGCTGTCGATCGCAGGCGTCGTCACGCTGCTGCTGGTCTGGCCGCTGCTGGCCGACCAGCTCGCCGCGTCGGCACTGCGCCACGCCGGATCGCCGGTCGCGATCCGCGCGTTCGACGTGCTCGGCAACGCGGTTCCCGAGTCCTTCCACGCCGTGTTCGGTCCGGTCGCGTACTGGCTCGTGCTGCTGCCGGTCGCGATGCCGGCGGTGTACCTGCCGGGTCTGTTCGTGCTGTTCCGTTCGGTGGTCGGCGATGGCCTGTCGCGGCCGATCGCATGGGTCGGCGCGGCTTCGCTGGCTTGCTCGTGGCTGCTGGTCAGCACGCTCGCCGACAACAACGATCTCGGCTGGCGTGCTGCCCTACTCGCGTCGACCACGCTGATCGTGTTCGCCGCCGTCGGGCTCGCGACCTGGATCGCCGAACGCAGGCGCATCGCGATCCTTCTGTCGTTCGCACTGATCGCGGCCGGACTGCCCGAAGCGGTCCTGCAGATCGAACGCAACCTGAGCGGCCAGGTCCGGCCCGGCGGCCGCGACTTCGCCCGCGCGCCCGACCTGTGGGCGAACGTCCGCGCGCATACCCGGATCGTTGAACGCATCGCCAGCAATCCGTATGCCTTGATGAAGATCACGCCGTGGCCGATCAACGCGGGCTGGAGCTTGCTGGCCGACCGCCGCTCGTGCTATGCAGGCTGGGAGCTGACGCAGGTGTTCACGTCGATACCGCACGACCGGCTGCGCGCGATCGATGCGCAATTCGACCGCGTGTTCAACGGCGATCCGTTGCCCGACGATGTGAAGCAGCTCGCGGTCGACTTCGACTGCGCGGTGGCGGTAGTGACGCCACAGGACCCGGCATGGAACAGGGATCCGTTCATGAGCAGCCCGCAGTACCGCCTGGTCGACGAAGTCGCGGACCGCTGGCGCATCTACCGGCGACGCGAAGCCGGTTCGACAGGAGACATCCGATGACCGAAGCAAGCACGTTCACGATCGCATCGGGCGGCCTTTCGGCCGACATCTCCACTCTGGGTGCGGAGTTGCAGTCCCTGCGCGATGCACGTGGCAGGCAACTGCTGTGGGACGGTGATCCCGCCGTGTGGGCCGGCCGCGCGCCGATCCTGTTCCCGATCATCGGCATGCTCGCAGGCGGCCGCTATCGGCTCGACGGCGTGTCGTACGCGATGCCGAAGCACGGCATCGCGCGGCACGCGCTGTTCGATGTCGTGATGCACGATGACAATGCGATGGTGTTGCGCCTGCTGCCGGACGCGCAGACGCGCGCGGCCTATCCTTTCGCGTTTAGGCTCGACATCGCGTTCACCGTGACCGACGCCCTGCTTCGGATCGTCGCGACGATCGCGAACCACGACGCGCGGCCGTTGCCGGCGAGCTTCGGTTTCCATCCGGCCCTGCGCTGGCCGCTGCCGTTCGACCGGCCGCGCGCCGACCACCGCATCCGCTTCGAACACGACGAGGCGGCGGCTATCCGCAGGATCGACAGCGGCGGCCTGCTGACCGCCGAAGCGCATCCGACGCCGGTCGTCGGCAACGTGCTGATGCTGCGCGACGCTCTCTTCGACGACGACGCGCTGATCTTCGACGCGATCACCAGTCGACGGGTGTCCTACGGCGCTGCCGAAGGACCGCGGCTCGACATCGGCTTCGAAGACTTTCCGACGCTGGGCGTGTGGACCAAGCCTGGCGGTGCCGGGTTCATCTGCATCGAACCGTGGCAGGGCTCCTCCGACCCGGTCGGCTTCGACGGCGAGATCTACGACAAGCCGGGGATCGTGGTCATCGCCGCAGGTGAGTCGCGATCGTTCACGATGACGATCGCGCTGAACGGGATCCCGATGGGCGGGGAGCCTCGCTGAGGCTTGTTATCTTCAACGACGCAACTGTCGTCCCGACGAAGGAGGAGGCTTTTCTGCCAGACAGGACGTGCGAGGCGATGCCGCGCGGAAGAGGTTCCTCACATGCGTTCGGAACGACATACATATGATTTTCGTCCCGACGAAGGAGCGACCTTGCCGTCCGAGCATGACGTGCGGACCCATGCGTCGCGGTAAGGGGTTCCTCGCATAAGTTCGGAACGACATCCCGGCAATTGTCGCCCCGACAGGATGACAACGGAGCCGGGATGACATCAGCGCGAGCCGTGGTCCGGCGCACGGCACCCGCAATTCGGAACCACGCCCATGCGAAGATCGCTTCCCGCTGCCCATCGGTCACCCCCCATGTCATTCGATCTCGTCGAAGGAAACCTGCGCGACCTCGGCGGCTTCTCGGTCCGCCGCATCCTCCCGTCTGCGGCTCATCGTGCTGTAGGACCATTCGTGTTCTTCGATCACCTCGGACCCGCGCTGCTGGCGATCGGCGATGGCGTGCAGGTGCGACCGCATCCGCACATCGGCCTCGCGACCGTCACGTTCCTGTTCGACGGCGAGCTGATACATCGCGACAGCATCGGCTCCGTGCAGGCGATCAGGCCCGGCGACGTCAACTGGATGACGAGCGGTCGCGGCATCGTCCACTCCGAACGCTCGCCCGAGAGCATCGGCGCGCAGGCGCAGCCGATCCACGGCATCCAGAGCTGGGTCGCGGTGCCGAAGGACAAAGAGAACGGCGATCCGTCGTTCGCCCATCATTCGGCCGCGACGCTACCGACCGTCGATCGACCCGGCGTGAAGATCACCGTCATCGCCGGCGAATCCTTCGGTCGCGTGTCGCCGGTCGCCGTGCTCATGCCGACGCTGTACGCAGTCGCCTTCCTCGACGCCGGCAGCACTCTGGAACTCGAAGCCCGGCACGAGCAGCGAGCACTGTACGTCGTCGACGGCGACGTCGCCATCGATGGGGTCGCGGTACCGGCGCGGACGATGGCGGTCATCACGACGACCGGCGCGGTCGACATCGGGGCCGCGAGCAACGCCGTCATGATGATGGTCGGCGGCGCAGCGCTCGACGGTCCGCGCGCGCTCGAATGGAACTTCGTCGCCAGCGACCGCTCTGCGATCGAGGCCGCGCGGCGCGACTGGCTCGCGTTCCCGAACCGACGTTTCCCGCAGGTACCCGGCGAGACGGAATTCATCCCGTTGCCGCAGCGGCCTCGACCCGAGCCGACTGCGCTGTGACTCTCGACCACAAGGACCCCATGAAAACCTTCCGTCTCCCCGCTCTCCTGATCATTGTCGCCGCGCTGGTGGTGCCTGCGGCGGTCGCCGCACAGGAACGCACGATCCCGCTCGTCGACGTCCTGAACATCGACGCGACCGTCTCTTCCGAAGTCGCACCCGATCTGGCCGTCGTGACGCTGGCGATCGTTCGCGAAGGCCCCGATGTCCCGCCGCTGACGAAGGACGTCAACGAGACTCTCGCCAAGGCCTTCGCCGAGGCGAAGGCGGTGCCCGGCGTCGTCGCTGCGAACGGCGGATACAGCACCTTCCCGCGCTACGACAGCCGAGGCACGCAGAACACGCGGACCGGCTGGCAGGTGCGCGCCGAGATGGTGCTGAAGTCGAAGGACTTCAACGCGCTGGGCAGCCTGGTCGGTCGGTTGTCGCAGACCCTGCAGATCGTCGGCTCCGGCTTCGAGATTTCGCCTGAACTGCGCGCACAGGAGGGTTCGTCGCTGATCGAGCGCGGCGCGCGCGCCTTCCAGGAGAAGGCGATCGCGAGTGCCAGGGCTTTCGGATATACCGGCTATTCGATCCGTGAGGTGACCGTCGGAAGTGCCGGCCAGGCGGGCGGCGGACGGATGATGACGATGATGAATACCGACGCGATGTCCAAGTCGGTCGCGCCGATGCCGGTCGAAGCCGGCCGCGTGACGCTGTCGCTGACCGTGAACGGTTCGCTGCAGATGCGGAAGTAGCGATGCCACGGCGCCCGGGCTGTCGACGCATGCGACGCCTGATCCGTCCCGACTCGCCATCCGTCGATCTCCGGTCGCGCGCCCTTCAACACGTCGGTACATTCCACCGACCCCATCGATCACCGGAGTGCCCCGTGAAAGCCACTGAAAATCTTGTCCCCCGTAAGCCCGGGTCGACGCTGTCATCCCGCATCGCGAAGCTTGCGGGACATGCCTGCCTGCTGCTGGTCGCGCTGGTCGCGCTGATCCCGACCGCGGCCGCAGCGGCCGACGTCGTCTCGGAAGCCCGCCCGCTCGGTCCCTTTCGCACCGTGCGGCTGATCGGATCCGCCGACCTCGTCCTGACGCAGTCCGACACGCCGTCGCTGGTGGCCGAAGGCGACAAGGACGTGGTTCGATACCTCAAGTCGGAGATCCGCGGCGACGAGCTGATGCTGAGCTACGAACCGAAAGGCAGCAACGGCTGGTGGAGATCCGATAGCAAGGGCCCCCGCTT
This sequence comes from Burkholderiaceae bacterium, assembly GCA_039936235.1. GTDB lineage: Bacteria > Pseudomonadota > Gammaproteobacteria > Burkholderiales > Burkholderiaceae_D > CAHJXF01. The sequence goes on from JBDTIS010000040.1 coordinate 21,377, forward strand.
CCTGCTCAGCACGAAGACGCTCGACCGCGTCAGCACGAGCGGCAGCGGCGACATTCGCTCGCGCTCGTTCACGCTGCCCGGTGATTTCGAGATCGTGGTGGCCGGCTCGAGCGATATCCGGTTCGACGCGCTGGCGGCCCGCAAGCTGCTCGTGCGAATCAGCGGCTCCGGCGACGTGACGCTCTCCGGCGGCGTGCTCGAGCAGAACGTCCGGATCGCCGGATCGGGCGACTACGACGGCGCCGCCCTCCAGAGCGCGAGCGCGACGATCTCGATCGGCGGCTCCGGCGACGCGACGCTGTGGGCGCGCGACAGCCTGTCGGTGAAGATCGCCGGCAGCGGCGACGTCAAGTACTACGGCCGTCCCGCGCTCGCCAAATCGATTGCCGGATCCGGATCCGTCACGGGTCTGGGGGACCGGCCATAGAGGCACGGATCGAGGCCACCATCATCGACGCACGGTATGCGCACCTCGCGGAGTCACTTGCCGCGCGCGATTCGGTCGATCAATAGTCCGGCCGCGACGAACCCGAACACCGCGGTCACCGACACCACCGAGCCGTAGCCGGCGCAGTTCAGTCCGATCATCCCTTCGCTGTCGACGACGATCGCCGCCTCGTTGCCGCGCAACGGCTGGTCGGAGAAAACTGCCGGAATTCCGAAGGACTTCTTCACGTTGCGCGGAAAGCCGTGGCGCGTCCGCAGGTTCTTGCGGACCTTCGCCAGCATCGGCTCCTGCAGCGTGTGGGCCAGATCGGTGACGCGAACCCGGCTCGCATCGGTGCGGCCGCCGGCCCCGCCGATCGTCACCAGCGGAATGCCGTTCGCATGGCAATGCACGATCAGCGCGGTCTTCGCACGGACCTGGTCGATCGCGTCGACGACGAAGTCGTAGCGGCCGGGCGGCAGCAGTGCCTCGACATTGTCCGCGTCGACGAAGTCCTCGACCGTCTCCACGATGCACAGCGGATTGATGTCGGCGACGCGGCGGGCCATCACGGCGGCCTTCGCCGCGCCCACGGTGCTGTCGAGCGCATGCGACTGGCGGTTGATGTTCGACTCGGAGACATGGTCGAGATCGAACAACGTCAGGTGGCCGATGCCGCTGCGGGCGCAGGCTTCGACGACCCACGATCCCACGCCGCCGAGCCCGACCACCGCCACGCGTGCGTCCGCGAGCCGCGCGAGCCCGACAGTCCCGTACAGTCGCGATACGCCGGCGAAGCGGCGATCGGCGACCGACGCGAGATCCGCGTCATCGGAAGGGAAGGATGTCGCGTTGTCGGTGGTAGCCACGGGGCGAATCATCGCATTGCAGTTCATGGGAATCGCGCGAAACGAAATGCATCACGCATGAACAAGTCGATCACATCGAAGCGAACCGACGCTGCCGGCCCGCGCCGGGAGTCGCTCGACGAAGACGAGCGCGAGGCCTCGCTCGCGACGATGCTCGCGGAATGGAACCGCGACGAGCCGGTCTGGGTATTCGGCTACGGGTCGCTGATCTGGAGCCCCGAGTTCGAGTTCGATCGCAAGGCGCGCGGCCTCGTGTACGGCTATCACCGCAGCCTCTGCCTGTGGTCGCGGCTCTATCGCGGCACGGCGGAGAAGCCCGGGCTGGTGCTCGGCCTCGAACCGGGCGGCAGTGTCCACGGCGTCGCGTTCCGGATTCCCGCCGCGATCGCGCACGATCATCTGCGGGCGCTGTGGAAGCGCGAGCTGCTCACCGGTTCCTACGTGCCGCGCTGGCTGGACGTGCGCATCGGCGACGAGCGCGTCCCAGCGATCGGCTTCGTGATGGATCGCTCGGCCCCGGGCTACGCCGGCGAAATCGACCGCAGCACGCTGCTGGACACTGTCTGCAGCGCGAGCGGCCACAAGGGCAGCTGTGCCGACTACGTGCTGTTCACGGTCCAAAGCCTGGCCGAGTATCAGATCTACGACCGCCACCTCGCCAAGCTGGCCGAGGAGGTCGGCGCGAAGATCGCGTTGCCGGCGAGTCCTCCGAATTGAGGAAGGACGGCGTTTGCAAGGGAGCCGTTCCGCGCGCCGGGAGATCTCGCCGATGTCGGCTCGGCGAAGGAAGTGTCGGGAAGACAATTGCTGGCATGTCGACCCGAACGTATGTGAGAAACCCCTGCCGCGAAGCAGCCGCTCGCACGTCACGCGTGGATGGTGGACTCCCTCCTCTGTCGGGACGACAGTAGCTCGTAGGGCGTTCCGAACGCAGTGAGGAACCTCTGCCGCTACGCAGGAGTCCTCACTTCATCCATGGGGGTTGAGATCCCTTCGTCGGGACGCTCGTTGCTTCGCCGGGACGACAACTGGCGAAGACCGCCGATCGAAAGAAAAAAGCCCGCCCGGTCTCCCCGGCGGGCCTTTCTCCTGGAACCAGCGACTCAGCGTTCACCGATCGGCTTGACGTCCCGACGCACCGCACCGACGTACAACTGACGCGGGCGCCCGATCTTCTGCTCCGGGTCCGAGATCATCTCGTTCCATTGCGCGATCCAGCCGACCGTGCGCGCCATCGCGAAGATCGCGGTGAACAGCGTCGTCGGGATGCCGAGTGCGCTCTGCACGATGCCCGAGTAGAAGTCGACGTTCGGATAGAGCTTGCGCGAGACGAAGTACTCGTCTTCGAGCGCGATCTTCTCCAGTGCCATCGCAAGCTTGAACAGCGGGTCGTCGTGCAGGCCCAGTTCGTCGAGCACCTCGTAGCAGGTCTCCCGCATCAGCTTCGCACGGGGGTCGTAGTTCTTGTAGACCCGGTGGCCGAAGCCCATCAGCTTGACGCCGGAGTCCTTGTCCTTGACCTGGGCGATGAATGCGGGGAGTTTCGCCTCGCCGCCCTGCGCCTGCAGCTCCTTGAGCATGTTCAGCGCGGCCTCGTTCGCCCCGCCGTGCGCCGGGCCCCAAAGACACGCGATGCCGGCCGCGATGCATGCGAACGGGTTCGCGCCCGACGATCCTGCCAGGCGCACCGTCGACGTCGATGCGTTCTGCTCGTGGTCGGCGTGCAGGATCAGGATACGGTCGAACGCACGGACCATCACGTCGTTCGGCTTGTATTCCTCGGCCGGCACAGCGAACATCATCCGAAGGAAATTGGCGCTGTACGACAAGTCGTTGCGCGGATACACGAACGGCTGGCCGATCACGTACTTGTAAGCCATCGCGACCAGCGTCGGCAGTTTGGCGATCAGTCGGATCGCGGAGACTTCGCGGTGGCGCGGATCGTTGATGTCGAGTGAGTCGTGATAGAAGGCCGCCAGCGCGCCCACGGTGCCGACCAGCACCGCCATCGGATGCGAGTCGCGACGGAAGCCGCGATAGAAGAAGGTCATCTGCTCGTGGACCATCGTGTGCTGAGTGACCAGGCGCACGAAGGCTTCTTTTTGCGCCTCGGTCGGTAGCTCGCCGTGGAGCAGCAGGTAGCAGGTCTCGAGGTAGTCGCCGCCGCCGGTGGCGAGTTGCTCGATCGGATAGCCGCGATACAGCAGTTCGCCTTTGTCACCGTCGATGTAGGTGATCGTCGACTGGCATGCCGCCGTCGACATGAAACCCGGGTCGTAGGTGAACATGCCGGTCTCGCCGTACAGCTTCCGGATGTCTATGACGTCCGGGCCGATCGTGCCCTTGAACACCGGCAGATCGATCGCCTGCGTACCACTGGACAGCGTGAGCTTTGCTTTGATGTCGGAGGGGATCATTCGTGCGTCCTTCGTTGAACTTGTGAACTTCGTGCTTGAGCCTTGCGCGAACGGCGGCTGACGGCCGTGGGCATCGATGCATCTCGCGCACGCGTTGCAAGACACACCGTGGAACAACCATGCGCCGGACCTCTCCCGAGGTTCGGCAATACGAACACCGCTACACGCTGCGCAGCAGCGCGACCAGTCGCGCCGTCGCCGGCCTCTCGAGCTCGGCGGACAGCTCGCTTCGCGCGAGGATCAGGTCCATCAGATCGTTGTCGGACAACTCGAGCAACTGCGTGAGCGCACCGACGTCGTCATCGGTCAACGTCGTCTCGTGACGGTCGAGGAACCGCGTCAGGAGGATGTCGTTCTCCAGCAGCCCGCGGCGCGAGCGCCACCGCAGCCGCGCCCTACGCTTCGGGTCGGCCTGATGGATGTCCGCGTGAGGAACCGGATCCACGCGTCTTTCCGTCGCGATCAAACGGCCCGGCGGACCATCAGTTCCTTGATCTTCCCGATCGCGCGCGTCGGGTTCAGGCCCTTCGGACACACATCGACGCAATTCATGATCGTGTGGCAGCGGAACAGGCGGTACGGATCCTGCAGGTCGTCGAGCCGCTCGCCGGTCGCCCGGTCACGGCTGTCGGCGATGAAGCGATAGGCCTGCAGCAGGCCAGCGGGGCCGACGAACTTGTCCGGATTCCACCAGAAGCTCGGGCACGCCGTGGAACAGCATGCGCACAGGATGCACTCGTAAAGACCGTCGAGCTCTTCGCGCTCGGCCGGCGACTGGTAGCGCTCCTTCTCCGGCGGCGTCTCGTCGTTGATCAGATACGGCTTGATCGAGTGGTACTGCTTGAAGAACTGCGACATGTCGACGATCAGGTCGCGGATCACCGGCAGTCCCGGCAGCGGCTTCAGGACGACCGGCTCCTTGAGCTCACGCAGGTTGGTCGTGCAGGCCAGGCCGTTCTTGCCATTGATGTTCATCGCGTCGGAGCCGCAGACGCCTTCGCGGCACGAGCGGCGGATCGACACCGAGTCGTCGACGTCCGCCTTGATCCGCAGGATCGCGTCGAGCAGCATCTTGTCGGTGTCGTACAGCTCGACCTCGAGCTTCTGCATGTACGGGGCCTTGCCGCTGTCCGGGTCGTAGCGATAGATCTCGAACTTCATCACGCGGGTCGGATGCTCGGAAGTGCCGTGGCCACCGAACTGGATCGTCTTCTCGACGGCGTTGACTTCTGCAGGCGTGTTGGCGGTCATGCTGTTGCCTCGGGATCGGTAGGGATACCTGGGTCGCAGGCGAATCGGGATGTAGATGCGATCAGAACGTGCGTTTCTTCGGCTGGAACGTCTCGACGGTCAGCGGCTTGAGATTGACCGGCTTGTAGTCGAGGCGCGAGCCTTTCGAATAGAACAGCGAGTGGCGCATCCATTCGGTGTCGTTGCGTTCGGGGAAGTCCTCGCGCGCATGGGCGCCGCGCGACTCCTTGCGGGCTTCGGCGGAGACGATGGTCGCCTTCGCGACCTCGACAAGGTTGTCGAGTTCGAGCGCCTCGATGCGTGCCGTGTTGAAGACCTTCGACTTGTCCTGGATCGCGACGTTCTTCGCGCGCTCTGCCAGTTCCATGATCTTCGTCACCCCTTCGCCGAGCAGCCCCTGCGTGCGGAACACACCGCAGTGCGCCTGCATGTTCGAGCGGATGTCATTGGCGACGTCCTGCGTCTTCTCGCCGCCGGTGCGCGCCTCGAGCGCCGCGAGACGCGACGTCGTGAATTCGGCCGCATCGGCCGGCAGCGGCTTCCAGGTCCTGTCCTTCAGGTCCGACTTGACGATGTGGTTGCCGGCCGCGCGGCCGAACACCAGCAGGTCGAGCAGCGAGTTCGTGCCGAGGCGGTTCGCGCCGTGGACCGATACGCAGGCGCATTCGCCGATCGCGTACAAGCCATTCACGATCTCGTTCGGCTTGCCGTTGTTCGGCACGACGACCTGACCGTAGTAGTTCGTCGGGATGCCGCCCATCTGGTAATGGATGGTCGGCACGACCGGGATCGGCTCCTTGATCGGATCGACGTTCGCGAACTTCATCGCGATCTCGCGGATCGACGGCAGCCGCTTGTTGATCGTGTCGGCGCCGAGATGGTCGAGCTTGAGCAGCACGTATTCCTTCTTCGGTCCGCAGCCGCGTCCTTCCTTGATCTCCTGGTCCATCGATCGCGAAACGAAGTCGCGCGGCGCAAGATCCTTCAGCGTCGGCGCGTAACGCTCCATGAAACGCTCACCGTTCGAGTTCAGCAGGATGCCGCCTTCGCCGCGGACGCCTTCGGTGATCAGCACCCCGGCACCGGCCACGCCGGTCGGGTGGAACTGCCAGAACTCCATGTCCTCGAGCGGAATGCCGGCGCGTGCCGCCATGCCCATCCCGTCACCGGTGTTGATGTACGCGTTGGTCGACGCGGCCCAGATGCGGCCCGCGCCGCCGGTGGCCAGCAGCGTGGTCTTGGCCTCGAGAATCATCGCCTCGCCCGTCTCCATCTCGAGCGCGACGACGCCGACGACGTCACCGTCTTCGTCACGGATGAGGTCGAGCGCCATCCACTCGACGAAGAATTGCGTGCGCGCGCGGACGTTCCGTTGATAGAGCGTATGGAGCATCGCGTGGCCGGTGCGGTCGGCCGCGGCGCACGCGCGCGCGACCGGCTTCTCGCCGAAGTTGGCCGAGTGGCCGCCGAACGGACGCTGGTAGATCGTGCCGTCGGGGTTGCGATCGAACGGCATGCCGAAGTGTTCGAGTTCGTAGACGACGTTCGGCGCCTCGCGGCACATGAACTCGATCGCGTCCTGGTCGCCGAGGTAGTCCGACCCCTTGACCGTGTCGAACATGTGCCAGTACCAGTTGTCCTCGCTCATGTTGCCTAGCGATGCGCCGATGCCGCCCTGCGCCGCAACCGTGTGCGAGCGCGTCGGGAACACCTTGGACAGCACCGCGACCGACAGGCCGGCTTCGGCCAGTTGCAGCGACGCGCGCATGCCGGAGCCGCCGGCGCCGACGATGACCGCATCGAAGCGGCGACGCGGCAGCTTGCTGTGAATATTGAAACTCGGCTTGACGCTGGCAGACGGATTGATCGAGTCGGCCATTTTCAGACCCTCCACAAGATGATAGCGGCGTAGGCGACGACGCAGATGAGCCAGACAATCGTGCCGACCTGCAACAGCAGGCGGATTCCGGTCGGCTTGACGTAATCCATCCAGATGTCACGCATGCCGACCCATGCGTGAAAAGCGAGCGATGCGAACACCAGCAGCGTGGCGACCTTCATCCACGGTCGCGCGAACAGTCCGGCCCAGCCGTCGTAGGAAAAGTTGCGACCGCCGATGAAAGCGACCATCAGGACGACCGTATAGCAGGCCATGACGATCGCGGTGAAGCGCTGCGCGAGCCAGTCGCCCAACCCGTAATGGGCGCCGACGACGATGCGCTTGGATCCGATGCGTTCGGGTGAAGCAGCCATCAGAACGCTCCGAAAGTCTTGAGGGCGAACGCGGCCCACAGCACGAGGCTGATCGCGAACACCACCAGCGCGCTGGTTCGGCTCGAATCCTTCTCGAGGAACAGGTGCATGTCCATGAACAGGTGACGAATGCCGGCGATGAAGTGATGCAGGTAGGCCCAGATCAGCGCCAACAGCACGAGCTTGACGAACCAGTTGGATGTGACGGACTTGAACGTGTCGAAGCTGATCTCGGACGTCAGGCTCTTGTCGAGCAGGTACAGCACGAACGGCAGCAGCACGAACATCATGAAGCCGCTGATCCGGTGCAGGATCGAGATCAAACCTGCGGCGGGGAGTCGGTAGGCGACGATCTGGCCGATATTGATGTTGCGGTGTATCGGCCGGACCGGCCGCGTCAGATCGGACATGCTGCGCCTCGAAGTTCTGTTGTTCCGACCAGCGGCATCGAGGAACTCGCGCCGTGCACATCGTAGGGGTGTGCGGAGAACAACGCGCTATTTTCTCCGATTTTGCGTGCGATTCCAAACGGACCCCGCGATGCAGCATTCCGTAGAAGCGGCGCGCCCGAAGGGTTGCGCTGCTCGCCCCTCTGCGGAAAGTGCCGGCCCATGGCTTGACGTGGGGTCAACCCAACGCATTTCGATAGTGATGCGCGATCGTCGAATACAGCCCTCGCCGCAACTCGACCGGCCGATCGCTGTAAGTCATCGACACCCGCTCGACGAGCAACAGCGGCGCCCCGGGATCCACCGCGAGGATGGCAGCCGACTCCGGATCCGCCGCCACCGCACGGATCCTCTCCTCCGCACGCGTCATCGGCGTCGCGAATTCGGATTCGAACAACCCGTAAAGCGGCCCGTCGTACGCCGCGATCCGCTCGGCCGTCAGCCCCTTGAACACGACACCGTTCAGCCAGATGTCGTCGAGCACCGTCGGCACGCCGTCGAACGACAGCACACGCCGGATCGCGACGACGCTGTCGCCGGCCTTCAGGCGCAGCAGGTACGCGATCTCGGCCGACGCGCGGATGCGTCGGCAATCGACGATGCGGCTCTCCGACGCCTCGTCGCGCGCATCGTCCGGCGCGAGTCGCAGGAAACGGAACTGCGAGCGTGCCTCGTGATGGGTCGCGACGAACGTGCCCTTGCCCTGGCGGCGGACCAGCAGGTTCTCCGACGCCATCGCGTCGATCGCCTTGCGAACCGTGCCCTGGCTGACGCCGAAGCGCTTCGCGAGATCGCCTTCGCTCGGGATCGTCTCGCCGGGCTTCCACTCGCCACCTTGAAGCCCGCGCGTAATCAGCAGCTTGATCTGCAGGTAGAGCGGGCTGAAGGTCGCGCCGCCGTCGGTCCCTCGCACGATCGGCGACGGGCTCGCGACGCTCGTGCGTGGCTGGCTTTCGGTCGAGGGGGCATCGGTGTACTGGCTCATCGGGGTCCTGGGGATCCTGTGCGAAATTTTGCGTTCGATTTCGTATCTTATATAAGAGAACGAATCGCTTGGCCGTCCATGCGATTTCAGAGGGCGGCAGGTTTTTCGCCTCGCGCCTTTCGGCGTAAACTCGGCGCCCGCGTACGACGGCATCCGTCGCCATCGCGCGTCCGCCCGGATGGCTCTCACGGTCGCGCGGCGCACGAATGCCTCCCCTACCCAAATCCACGGAGATCTTTCCATGACCCAAGCTGCCAAGCGCGTCGCCGTCACCGGCGCCGCAGGCCAGATCGGCTACGCCCTGCTGTTCCGCATCGCGAACGGCGACCTGCTCGGTCCGGACCAGCCAGTCATCCTGCAGCTGCTGGAGGTCCCCGACGAGAAGGCGCAGAAGGCGCTGGCCGGTGTGATCATGGAACTCGAGGACTGCGCGTTCCCGCTGCTGCAGGGCGTCATCGCTTCTGGCGATCCGATGGTCGCGTTCAAGGACGCCGATGTCGCGTTGCTGGTCGGTGCGCGTCCGCGCGGCCCCGGCATGGAACGCAAGGATCTGCTGTCCGCCAACGCGCAGATCTTCACCGCACAGGGCAAGGCGCTCAACGCGGTCGCCAGCCGCGACGTCAAGGTGCTGGTCGTCGGGAATCCGGCGAACACGAACGCCTACATCGCGATGAAGTCCGCGCCCGACCTGCCGAAAGAAAATTTCACCGCGATGCTGCGGCTGGACCACAACCGCGCGCTGTCGCAGCTCGCCACGAAGACCGGCACCGCCGTCGGGGACATCGAGAAGCTGGTCGTGTGGGGCAACCACTCGCCGACGATGTATCCCGACTACCGTTTCGCGACCGTCGGCGGCAAGAGCATGAAGGACCTCGTCGATGACGACGCCTGGAACAGGGACACGTTCATCCCGAAGGTCGGCAAGCGCGGCGCGGCGATCATCGAGGCGCGCGGGTTGTCGTCGGCCGCATCGGCAGCGAACGCCGCGATCGACCACGTCCACGACTGGCTGCTCGGCAGCGACGGCAAGTGGGTCACGATGGGCATCCCTTCGGACGGCAGCTACGACATCCCGGTCGATCTGATCTACGGCTTCCCGGTCGTGACGAAGGATGGCAAGTATGAAATGGTGAAGGGCCTCGACATCGACGCGTTCAGTCGCGAGAAGATGGACTTCACGCTGAAGGAACTGACCGAAGAGCAGGACGGCATCAAGCATCTGCTCGCCTGAGGTCGTCATGTCGACCTCCGCGACGATGTCCGCCGGCTCGAAGTTCCGCCAGGCAGTGGTCCATGAGAAACCGCTGCAGGTGATCGGTGCCATCAACGCGTACACAGCGCGGATGGCGGAGGCCACCGGCTTCAAGGCCTTGTATTTGTCGGGTGGCGGCGTGGCAGCCAACTCGCTCGGGATGCCGGATCTCGGCATCAGCACGATGGAAGACGTGCTGACCGACGTGCGCCGCATCACCGACGTGACGTCGCTGCCGCTGCTGGTCGATATCGATACCGGCTGGGGCGGGGCGTTCAACATCGCACGGACCATTCGTTCGATGGAGAAGGCCGGAGTCGGCGCGGTCCACATGGAAGACCAGGTAGGCACGAAGCGCTGCGGCCATCGGCCCGGCAAGGAAGTCGTCTCGAAGGACGAGATGGTCGACCGCATCAGGGCCGCGGTCGATGCGCGCGTCGACGATGGCTTCGTGATCATGGCGCGCACCGATGCACTGGCGATCGAAGGCATCGAGGCGGCGATCGACCGCGCGATCGCCTATGTCGAGGCGGGCGCCGACATGATCTTCCCGGAAGCGATGACCGAGTTGGCGATGTACGAGCGGTTCAAGAAGGCGGTGAAGGTTCCGATCCTCGCCAACATCACCGAGTTCGGCTTCACACCGCTGTTCTCGACGGCCGAACTCGCGACGGTCGACGTCGACATCGTGCTGTTCTGCTGTTCGGCCTATCGCGCGATGAACGCGGCAGCGCTGAAGGTCTATGAGACCATCCGCGCCGAAGGCACGCAGAAGAACGTCGTCGACACGATGCAGACGCGTGCCGATCTGTACAAGTATCTCGGATACCACGTTTACGAAGAGAAGCTCGACGCGTTGTTCGCGAAAGCGAAATGACGCACTCCGCTATCTGATGTCGTCCTCCCGGCGCAGAGCCTGCTCCGGGGTGACAACGAGAGAACGCTTATGGCCGACGCCGCACCCGAAACCACCACCGCCCCTCCCGCGTTCAAGGCGAAGAAGTCCGTCGCGCTGTCCGGCGTCACCGCCGGCAACACGGCGCTGTGCACCGTGGGCAAGACCGGCAACGACCTTCACTATCGCGGCTACGACATCCTCGACATCGCCGAGACCAGCGAATTCGAGGAGATCGCGCACCTGCTGGTCCACGGCAAGCTGCCGAACAAGAGCGAGCTCACGAGCTACAAGAAGAAGCTGAAGGCGCTGCGCGGGTTGCCCGCCGCCGTGATGGACGCCCTCGAGTGCCTGCCGGCGTCGTCGCATCCGATGGACGTGATGCGCACCGGCGCGTCGGTGCTCGGCTGCGTGCTACCCGAGAAGGACGACCACAACCATCCGGGTGCGCGCGACATCGCCGATCGTCTGATGGCGTCGTTCGGGTCGATGCTGCTGTACTGGTACCACTACGCGTTCAACGGCAGGCAGATCGACGTCGAGACCGACGACGAAAGCATCGGCGGGCACTTCCTGCATCTGCTGCACGGTGAGACGCCGCCGGACTCTTGGGTCAAGGCGATGCACGTCTCGCTGATTCTCTATGCCGAACACGAATTCAACGCATCGACGTTCACGGCGCGCGTCATTGCCGGCACTGGATCCGACATGTATTCGGCCATCTGCGGCGGCATCGGCGCGCTGCGTGGCCCGAAGCACGGGGGAGCGAACGAGGTCGCGTTCGAGATCCAGCAACGCTACGAGACGCCGGACGAAGCCGAAGCCGACATCCGCGAACGCATCGACAACAAGGAAGTCGTGATCGGCTTCGGCCACCCGGTGTACACGGTCTCCGACCCGCGCAACAAGGTCATCAAGCAAGTCGCGAAGACGCTGTCGAAGGAAGCGAAGGACCGTCGGATGTTCGACATCGCCGAGCGACTCGAGACGGTGATGTGGGACGCGAAGAAGATGTTCCCGAACCTCGACTGGTTCTCGGCCGTCAGTTATCACATGATGGGCGTGCCGACCACGATGTTCACGCCGCTGTTCGTGATCGCGCGAACCTCGGGCTGGTCGGCGCACGTGATCGAGCAGCGCATCGACGGCAAGATCATCCGCCCTACCGCCAACTATGTCGGCCCGGACGATCTCGCATTCGCGCCGCTCGCGCAACGCAAGTAGCTGCACGAAGCCACGAGGCGAGGCGTTCGCAGCGGACTGATCGCACGGATCCGCAGGATCCCGGCGGCGCCGCCGCTGCCGGCACGACCGGCGTATCCTTTCGCCGCACGGACGATGCGGCCACCGCAGCCGTCCAGCCTTTCCTCCCCAATGCAAAAGGCCGCAAACGGCCTCAACGGTCTCCGATCCCCGACATGTCCGCACACATCTAGAACGTCCGTCCAGAATTCGACCAGGTCATCGTCGACATCGTCGACTACGTGCTCCAGTACCGCATTCCCGGCAAGCTGGCCTACGACACCGCGCGCAACTGCCTGATCGACACGCTCGGATGCGGGCTCGAGGCGCTCGAATATCCGGCCTGCACGAAGCTGATGGGACCGATCGTCCCCGGCACCGTCGTTCCGAACGGCGCGAAGGTCCCCGGCACGCAGTTCCAGCTCGATCCGATCCAGGCCGCGTTCAACATCGGCGCGATGATTCGCTGGCTCGATTTCAACGACACGTGGCTGGCCGCCGAATGGGGTCATCCGTCGGACAACCTCGGCGGCATCCTCGCGACTGCGGACTGGCTGTCGCGCAACGCGGTCGCGGCCGGCAGGCAGCCGCTCGTGATGAAGGACGTACTGACCGCGATGATCAAGGCGCACGAGATCCAGGGCTGCATCGCGCTGGAGAACTCGTTCAACAAGGTCGGACTCGACCACGTCGTGCTGGTCAAGGTCGCATCGACCGCCGTCGTCGCGCAGATGATGGGGCTCACGCGCGACGAGATCCTCAACGCGGTCTCGCTGGCGTGGGTCGACGGCCAGTCGCTGCGCACCTATCGCCACTCGCCGAACACCGGCAGCCGCAAGAGCTGGGCCGCGGGCGACGCGACCAGCCGCGCCGTGCGTCTCGCGCTGATCGCGAAGACCGGCGAGATGGGTTACCCGTCGGTGCTGACCGCCAAGACCTGGGGCTTCTACGACGTGTCGTTCAAGGGCCAGCCGTTCAAGTTCCAGCGCAAGTACGGCAGCTACGTGATGGAGAACGTGCTGTTCAAGATCAGCTTCCCGGCCGAGTTCCATTCGCAAACCGCGGTCGAGGCCGCGATGACACTGCACCAGCAGCTCGCCACGGCCGGCAAGTCGGTCGACGACATCGAGAAGATCACGATCCGCACGCACGAGGCCTGCATCCGCATCATCGACAAGAAGGGCCCGCTCGCGAATCCCGCGGACCGCGACCACTGCATCCAGTACATGGTCGCGGTGCCGCTGATCTTCGGTCGGCTGAAGGCCGGCGACTACGAGGATGCGATCGCCAGCGATCCGCGGATCGACACGCTGCGCGACAAGATCGTCTGCGTCGAGGATCCGAAGTACACGAAGGACTACCACGATCCCGACAAGCGCTCGATCGCGAACGCGCTGACGATTCAATTCAAGGGGGGCAAGAAGATGGCCGAGGTCGTGGTCGAGTACCCGATCGGCCACAAGAGCCGTCGCAAGGACGGCATCCCGCTGCTGGAGGCCAAGTTCCGCACGAACCTGGCCCGCAAGTTCCCGGTCAAGCAGCAGAGGGCCATCCTCGACGTGTCGCTGGACCAGAAGGCCCTCGAGGCGATGCCGGTCAACGAGTACGTCGACCTGTACGTGATCTGACCGGTAGGCGGCGTCAGCTGATGCTGGCGCCGCTGTCGACCGCGAGGACCTGCCCCGTCACGATGCGCGACGCATCGGAGGCGAGATACAACGCCATCTCGGCGACATCCTCCGGATGGCCGAAACCGAGCACGTGGCTGCCGCCGAGCTTCGCGAAGTCGTCGCGCGCCGCCATCATCGCCTTCACCCGCGGCGTCAGCGTGATCGACGGCGCGATCGCATTGACGCGGATCTTCATCGACGCGTACTCCACGGCCATCGAGCGTGTCACGGCCGAAATTGCGCCCTTGGCGGCCGTGTAGCAATCGCGTCCCGGATACCCCTTGGTCGCGAAGATCGACGTGGTGTTGATCACGGCGCCGCCGCCGGCGCGCGCGATGTGCGGGATCGCGTGCCGCGAACACGTGAACAGCCCCCATACCTCGGTCCGCATCACGTGCAGGAACTCGTCTTCCGGCGCCTCGGTGACGGGACCATCGCGAAAGCTCGATCCGCCGGCGTTGTTGTAGAGCACGTGCAACGCGCCGAATTGCGCCACGCCGTGTTCCACCGCGCGCTCGACGCTGGCGCTGTCGCCGACGTCACAGGTGACCGCGATCGCACGACCCGACGCGACGCTTGCCACCGTCTCGTCGGCCGCGTCGCGCTGGACGTCGGCCACGATCACCTGCGCCCCTTCGGCGACGAAGCGCTGCGTTGCTGCACGCCCTATGCCGCCACCACCGCCGGTGAGGAACACCACCTTGCCATCCATGCGTCCCATCGAGGACTCCTGTGTCGAAGATTGATCAGAGCATCCAGCCGACTCGTTCACCGTCGACGATGGCGTGCTCGATCTGGCGGGGCGCGAGGCAGTCGCCGATCGCGTGCAGCACGGGCACGCGGCCGTCCAGCGCGTCGAACAGCGTGCGATCCGCGCGGTTGCCGATCGACAGCACGACCGCGTCGACGTCGTCGAATGACCGCGCATCCCCGCCGAAGCGGTCGCGCATCGTCAGCGTTCGACCGGCGAACGTGAGCGGGACGACGTGCGGCGTCACCGCGATCCCCTTCGCGGCGAGGCGACGGTAAAGCGCCGGCAGGTGATAGACGTGCAGCGATGAACCGGCATGCAGATGCGGGGACACCAGGCGAACGGCATGCCCGCCGTCGGCCAGATGCTCGGCGACGGCGGTGCCCGCGTAGTGCGGATCCTCGTCCACTACCACCACCCGTGCGCCGATCGCCTGCGGCCGCTCGAACACGTCCCAGGGGGTGAAGACGCGGTCGGTCGCGGTGCCAGCATCGAAACGCTCGTCACCGTCGTGGAAGCTCGAACGTCCGTCGCGCGACGGTGTCGAGCCGGTCGCGAGCACGATCGCGTCGAAGCCCATCGCCAGCAGCATGGCGGCATCGACCGTGCAGTCGAGCCGCAGTTCGACATCGCTCTTGCGCAGCATCGTCTCCTGCCATCGCGTGACCTCGACGAACCCGCGACGCGATGCGACGCGCGCCGTCATGCGGTTCTGTCCGCCGAGCTGGTCGCTGCGTTCGAACAGCGTGACCGCATGGCCGCGCGCGTGGGCGACGCGTGCCGCGGCCATGCCGGCCGGGCCGCCCCCGACGACCGCGACACGCTGCGGAGACGCGGCAGGTCGCATCGAGCCGGTACCGAGTTGCGCCTCGCGTCCGACCGCGACGTTGTGCACGCAGCCGACGCCACGACCGCGGTCGAGGCCCTGCAGGCAGGCCTGGTTGGAGAACGTGCAGTAGCGCGTCTCGTCCTCGCGACCGGCGCGCGCCTTGTTCGGCAGCTCCGGATCGGAGATCAGGGCGCGAGCCATGCCGACCAGATCGGCGTGACCGGCCGCGAGGACTGCCTCGGCCTCGGCGGCCGTCGCCACCCGCGACACGACGCACACCGGCAGGCCGTCGACTGCGGCGCGGATCGCGCCCGCCTGCGTCGCGAAGAGCGCGACCGGCGACTCGATGTCGGCGATCCATCCCGGATAGCGGCTCGCGGTCATCCCGCTGACATTGAGGTAATCGACGTCGCCGCGCGCATGCAGCGCCTGCGCGACGCGGATCGCAGCCGCGAGATCGATACCGCCCGATTCGTCGTCGTCCGCATTCAGTCGCACGCCGACGACGAAGTCGCGCCCGACGCGGTGACGGATCGCATCGACGATGTCGGACAGGAAGCGCAACCGGTTCTCGAACGTGCCGCCGTAACGATCGGTACGCAGGTTGACCCGCGGCGACAGGAACTCCGACAGCAGGTAGCCCTGCGCGGCGAACAGTTCGACGCCGTCCCCGCCCGCCTCGCGGATGTTGATCGCTGCCTCGGCGAACGTCGCGACGTATTCCTCGATGTCGGCGACGGTCATCTCCTTCGGGATCTCCTGAAGCTTGCGGCACGGCAGCGGCGACGGCGCCATCAACGGCAATCCGAAACCCACCCCGCCGGGCGCGTGCAACTGCCGACCGCTCGCGTTGAGCTGCGACACGAAACGCGTGCCGTGCGCATGAACGCGCTCGATCAGGCGTCGATAGGCAGGTAGCAGCGCCGCGTCGTTCGCCACGTCGAGATTGCCGAGCGCCGTCGTGCTCAGGTGGTCATTCCACGACGCGAGCACGCGCGACGAGGGCAGCGTGAGGAAGTTGCTCATCACCATCAGCCCGACGCCGCCCTTGGCACGCTCGACGTGGTAATCGATGACGCGCTCCACGCCACTGCCGTAGCCGGCCGGGAAGACCATGCCGTGTGGCGCCATCACGAGCCGGTTCGGCACCGTCATGGCGCCGATCCGCAGCGGCGTGAACAGGTGCTCGTAGTTCATGCGGCGACCGTCGTCGTGTCGACGATCAGAGCGACGTCTTCTGCGAGAACGCCGGCTTGCGCTTCTCGCGATAGGACTTGACGCCTTCCTTCGCTTCGGGTCCGGTGAACCCGAGGAATTCGAGCGCCAGCGACGCGTCGAAGGTCGGACCTGCCTGGCGCAGCCAGTTGTTGAGGGCGTACTTGGTCCAGCGGATCGCGGTAGGCGCGCCGTTCGCGAGACGCGTGGCGACGGACAGTGCCCTGTCCTGCAGCTCGCTTTCTTCGACGCACAGCGACACGAGGCCGATGCGCTCGGCCGTCTCGCCGTCCATCGGCTCGCACAGCAGCAGGTAGTACTTCGCCTTCGCCATGCCGCACAGGAGCGGCCAGATCACCGCGGCATGATCGCCGGCGGCGACGCCGAGCCGCGTGTGGCCGTCGACGATCTTCGCGTTCTTGGCGACGATCGAGATGTCGGCCAGTATCGCTGCGACCAGGCCCGCGCCGACGGCTGCGCCCTGGATCGCCGAAACGATCGGCTTCGAGCAGTTGATCACGTTGTAGACCAGATCGCGCGCCTCGCGCCACGTGCGCGCCCGCGCATCGAAGTCGTCGATGATCTCCTCGACCATGTCGAAGTCGCCACCGGCCGAGAAGGTCTTGCCGGCGCCGCACAGGATCACGGCGCTCACGTCCGGATCGCGATCGATCAGCGTCCACACGTCGGTCAGTTCGCGGTGTCCGAGCGCATCGAGTGCGTTCATGCGTTCGGGCCGGTTGAGCGTCACACGCAATACGCCCGGCGCAGGCCGGTCGAAGGCGAGGCGTTCGAAGCTGGCGTAACGGTCCATAGTCTCCATGGGGTCTTCCTTTCGAAATGGGTTTTGGAGCGGCGCGATCGCGCTAGATCGAACGGCGCGACGTGATGCCGCCGTCGATCGTGACGATGGTGCCCGACGTATAGGCCGAGCGGTCGCAGGCGAGATAGACGAACAGGTCCGCGATCTCGCGCACGGTCGCGGCGCGACCGCGTGGATACGCCGACAGCAGCTCTTCGAAGCGGGACGCGTCGCCGAAGCGCTTCTGGGAACGCGCCTTGAGGACCTTCGCGATGCGCTCGGTGGCAACCGGTCCCGGGTTCACGCCGACGACACGGATGCCGTCTTCGAGGCTCGCTCCGCCGATCGCGCGCGTGAACGCCATCAACGCGGCGTTGCCGGTGGAACCCGCGACATAGTCGGCATCGAAGTTCTCGCCGCCGTTGCCGATGTTGTTCAGGATCACCCCGCCACCGCGCGCCTTGAGCAGCGGATAGATCGCGCGCGTCAGATTGATGGTGCCGAAGACCTTGAGCTCCCAGCCGGCGCGCCACGTCGTTTCGTCGACCTCCCACAGGTTGCCACCAGGGATCGCGCCCGCGTTGTTGACCAGCACGTCGAGATCCTGAGCTTCGCCCGCGATGCAGTCGACGGCGCCGGGTTGCGTCAGATCGATCGCGAGCACATCGACCCGGATGCCATGCGCGGCGCGCAGCCGCTCCGCCAGCGACTCCAGGCGGTCGCCCGACCGTGCGGTCAGCAGCAGCGCACAGCCTTCTTCGGCGAACGCGGTGGCGAGACCCTCGCCGATGCCCTGCGACGCGCCTGTGATCAGGACGCGACGCCCCTCAAGTCCCAGTTCCATGATCGTTCCTTCAGTGACCGGCGACGGCGCGGATGTCGTCGAGCGCCGACGGATTGTCGAGCGCCGAGAGGTCGCCGGGCGGATCGCCGCAATAGGTTGCGCGGATCAGCCGGCGCATGACCTTCGAACTGCGTGTCTTGGGGAACTGCTTCACGAACAGCACGCTGCTCGGGCGGAAAGGACGGCCCAGGCGCGCATCCACGTGCGCCTTCAGATTGCGGACCGCCTCGGTCTCGTCGCCGGTCCAGCCAGGTTTGGGAATCACGAACACGACCAGCTTCTGTCCCTTGTCCGCGTCGAAGACACCGATCGCGGCGGCTTCGCCGACCATCGGCAATTCGAGCAGCACTTCCTCGACTTCGGCCGGACCGAGACGTTTGCCGGCCAGCTTGATCGTGTCGTCCGAACGGCCGAGCAGCATGAAGCTGCCGTCCGTCTTCCGCATCGCGAGATCGCCGTGGATCCACAGGCCGGGCACGGTGCGCCAGTAGGTGTCGAGATAGCGATCACGGTCCTGCCAGAAGGACTGCGTCATCCCGACGAACGGTGCGCGCACCGCCAGTTCGCCGATACGGTCGAAGACGGTCTGTCCTTCGGCATCGACGACGTCGGCATCGATGCCCAGCGTCGCCGAATTGAACACGCTCGGCGCGATCGGCCGCACCACCACGCTCGACAGCAGCGATCCGGAGACCTCCGTGCCGCCGGTGTAGTTGATCACCGGACACGTGCCGCGCCCGAAGGCGCGCTGATACCAGACGAATGCGTCGGGCGCGATGCTCTCACCAGCGGTGATCAGCAGCCTGACGGTGGTGACGTCGCCGGCGGTCGCCACGTCTTCGTGGTGGGCCATGCCCCGGATCAGCGTAGGAGCGGAGCCGAAGTGCGTGACGCGGTGCCGTTCGATCAGCCGTGACATCCGCGACCAGTCGGGCCAGTCCGGCGCCCCGTCGTAGCAGACCAGCGTCGCGCCGCGCAGCAGGGCGCTGCCGAGGATCAGCGAGCCCGCGATCCAGCCCATGTCGGCCGGCCAGCACAGCACGTCGCCGCGCTCGAGGTCGAAGTGGAAGGCGGCGTCATGCGCGATCCGGAAAGGGAAGCCGCCATGGATGTGGACCGTGCCCTTGGGCTTGCCGGTGGTGCCCGACGTGTAGACCACCATGAACGGATCGTCGGGCGACATCCGTTCGGTGACGCGGCCGTCCGGGACCGTCGCCGAGAGCGCGGCCCAGTCGGCGCCTTCGGTGACCACGTCGGCAGGCGTCCCGGGCGTGCGCTTCCACACGATCTGCGCGATCGACGGCAGGCGCGTCATCGCGTCGAGCACGGTGGCGTGCATGGCGACCCACCCATTGCGTCGCCGGAACCCGGTGCTGGCGATCAGCAGGCGCGCTTCGCACGAGCCCAGTCGCGACACGATGGCATCGGTGCCGAAGCCACTGAACAGCGGCACGACGATTGCACCGCAGGCGGCGACCGCGAGCAGCGTCACGGTCGCTTCGACGCCGTTCTCCATCAGCAGCCCGATGCGGTCGCCGCGTACGATGCCGTGTGCGCGAAGTCCGGACGCGAAGGCATGCACGGCAGCCTTCAGTTCGGCGTAGGTGAGCGTGGTCACGTCGCCGTTCTCGCGCTCGCCGACCACCGCGCGCTGGTTGGCGGTACGCGGATCGTCGCCGTACGCGAGCACGGTATCGACCCAGTTGAGTTCGCCGCCGATGAACCACTTCGGGAATTCGGGTCCGGCCGAGACATCGACCAGTTGCGCGTAGTCGCGCGACCAGACGATGTCGCAGAACGCGAGGACTTCGCGCCAGTAGCGCGAGGGGTCATCGACCGACAGGCGATGCAGCGCGTCGTAGTCCGACACGCCGAGACGGTGCATCAGGGCGGTCACCTGCGCCGACGCGAAGTCGTCGGCCGTCGGAGTCCAGGTCGTCGTCAGTGAAGTCTCCATGGCCTCCTCGTGGTCTGCCGGTTCAGATACCGAGGTACGCGCGTTGCACGGCCTCGTCGCGCGCGAGTTCGGCCGCCGGCGCGTGCATGACGATGCGGCCCTGCTCCAGCACGTAGCCATCCTCGGCGATGGCCAGCGCCATCTCGGCGTTCTGTTCGACCAGCAGCACGTCGACGCCGGAGTCGCGGATCGACGCGATCACGTCGGCGATCGCGTCCACCACCACCGGCGCGAGGCCGATGGTGGGTTCGTCGAGCAGCAGAACGCGCGGTGCGCTCATCAGTGCGCGAGCCACCGCCACCATCTGCTGCTGGCCGCCGCTGAGCGTACCGGCAGGCGACTTCAGCTTCGCGACCAGGTCGGGAAAGATCGTCAGCGTGCGATCGAAGTCGATGGCGATCGCCGCCGCATCGCGGCGCGCGTAGGCGCCGAGCTCGAGATTCTCGCGAACCGTCATCGCACCGAACAGGCGGCGCCCCTCGGGAACCAGCGACAGCCCGTGCGCGACCAGCCGGTCGGCGGACCAGCCGGTCACGTCGACCCCGTGCAGCAGCACCGAGCCGCTGCCGGGCTTCAGCAGTCCGCAGATGGCCTTCATGATGGTCGACTTGCCGGCGCCGTTGGCGCCGATGATCGTCGTCACCCTGCCGTGCCTCAGCGACAACGAGACGCCCTCGACAGCGACGGCCTGCCCGTAGCGGACCGTCAGGTCGCGCAGTTCGAGAGCGATCGCGTGGGTCTCATCCGGCACGACGTGTCCCCAGGTATGCGGCGATCACTCGCTCGTCGCGACGGATCTCCTGCGGCAGGCCGGTCGCGAGCATCTGGCCGTGGTGGAGGACCACGATGCGGTCGCAGATCTGCATGACGGCCTTCATGTTGTGCTCGACGAGCAGGATCGACGATCCGAACTGCGCACGGATCTCCCGGAACGCGGCGAGCGTCGTGTGGACCTCGGTCTGGTTCAGACCGGTGAGCGGCTCGTCGAGGCACAGCAGCCGCGGCCGCGGCGCGAACGCGATGCCGATGCTGACCAGCCGCTGCTGTCCGTGGGGAAGCGTCCCCGCCACCTCGTCGAGCACCGCATCGAGAGCGAGCAGCGCTGCGGTCTCCTCGACGCGCCGGTCGCACGCCCTGCGCCCCTGTCCTCGCAGGCCGCCGAGCGCGCCGACCAGCAGGTTGTCGCGAACCGTCATGTTGCGCATCAGGCTGCCGTGCTGGAAGGTGCGCACGAGACCCATGCGGCTGATGACATTCGGCTTGCGGCCGGTGATGTCGACGCCGTCGAAGAAGAGCCGCCCTGCGCTCGGCTTGTAGAAGCCGCTCAGCAGGTTGAACGTCGTGCTCTTGCCTGCGCCGTTCGGGCCGATCAGACCGAGGATCTCGTCCTCATGGATCTCGATATCGAGATTCGAGACCGCGACGAGTCCGCCGAAGCGACGCGTGAGTCCCCGGGCACTCGCGAGCACGCGACCCGCCGTCATCGCGACAACCTCGCGACAGCGGCCTGCGGGCGCCGGCCCGACACGCGCCGGACGAGCGCGACGATCAGTCCCACGACGCCCTTCGGCATCGCCAGCACCGCCAGGACGATGGCGGCGCCGTAGAAGATGTGCTCTCCGGCGCCCATCCCCATCGCGACGCTGCCGAGCAGGACCAGCAGCACGGCGCCGGCGAGCGGTCCGAACACCGAGTCCTCGCCGCCGACCTTGAGGTAAGCCAGTGCGAACGTCGACAGCAGGAAGCCGAAGTCGGCCGGACTGATCACGTTGTTGGCGAACGCATGGAGCGATCCGGCGATGCCGGCCGCGAACGACGCGATCACGAAGCACGTCACCTTGACGCCGTGCACGCTGATTCCCACCGACTGCACGACCTGGTCGTTGTCGCGGATCGCGACGAACAGCTTGCCGAGCGACGAGCGCTCGATCGCATACAGCGCGATGACGACCAGTCCGGCAATCGCCACGGCGACCGTGGAAAACCAGCTCGCGATGGCGGCCGGCGGGAAGATGCCGACCATGCCGGAGTTTCCGCCGAGCGCATTCGATCGCGAATACACGAGGCGCATCACCTCGGTGAATGCGAAGCCGATCAGCAGGAAATACGGCCCCTTGGTCTTCAGCGTGACGAGGCCGAACAGCGCACTGACGGCCGCGGCGACCAGTCCGCCCGCCAGCAGCGCGACGACGAACGGGGCTTCGAAGGTCGTCGCCGCCACGCCGGCGCTATACGCGCCGATCCCGTAGAACGCGGCGGTCGCGAAGTTGAGTTCGCCGATCAGCAGGACGAAGCGCATGCTGCTCGCACTCAGCATGGCCACCGCGATCCACAGGATCAGGTTGGACGTGTAGCCACCGCCGACGAAGGCGCTGGCTACGGCAAACGCCACGAAGCAGCCGACCAGCAGCGTCATCGTCCTATCCACGACCGAGCAACCCGTTGGGCCGGACCATCAGCACGATCATCACCAGCACGAAGATCGCCATGTTCGCGATCGACGGATCGAACAGGAAGCCGCCGACGCTTTCGATCAATGCGATGAAAAGGCTGCCGACGATGGCGCCGGGCACGCTGCCGAGCCCGCCGATGATGACGGCGATGAAACCCTTGACGAGGTAATCGGCCCCCAGCACCGGCGTCACTGCCGAGATCGGCGCGATGATCGCGCCGGCGATCGCACCGAGCGTGGTCGCGATCAGGAAGCCCTGGAACGCAATGCGCTCGCACGGGATGCCCTGCAGCATCGCCGCCTCGTGATCGATGGAGACGGCGCGCATCGCCTTGCCGAAGCGGGTCGTGGCGAGCACCCAGTACAGCAGCGCAGTAGCCGCGACCGCCACGCTACCGAGGACGAGGCGCTGCGCAGCGATGTTGGCGCCGAAGATCGCGACGTCGCCTTGGACGACCGGCGGGACCACGCGCAGCGAGCCGCCGAACACGTCGAGGAACACCCCCTCGCACAGCAGCACGAGGCCGACCGACAGGATGAACGACCCGGTCAGGTCACGCTGGAAGTAGCGGAAGCCGAAGCGATAGACGACCGCGCCCAGGGCGATCGCCGCCGCGACCCCGCCGACCACAGCGCCCAGGTATGCGAACGGTCCGCTCCAGCCTTTCGCCGCCAGCCAGGGATCGATCACCGCCACCAGCAGCGCGGCCAGCGTGAAGAACTGCCCGTGCGCGAAGTTGACGACCCGCATCACGCCGAAGATCAGCGTGAGCCCGAGCGAGAACAGCACGTAGATCGCGCCGATCTGAAGCGCGGTCAGCAGGATCTGGAAGACCGTCTGCATCGACGATGTGGCTCGACGGGGCGTTCGGCGATCGTCAGCGGCTCTTGAGCTCTTCGGGCGCGATGCGCTGCAATTCGGTGAGCTTGCCGTCCTTCAGCTGGGTGACGAGGACCGGCACGAGTATCTGCTGGGCCGATCCGTAGCTCGCCGCACCGCCGAACGCGGACTTGCCATAGAAGGAGTCGAACGTGATGGTCGGCAGAACCGCCGCGACGCGCTTCGGATCGATGCTCTGCGCCTTCTCCATCGCGGCCTTCAACGCGTAGACCGAGTCGTAGAAGCCGATCTGGATCGCGTTCAGCGATTCGCCGGTGGCGGCCTTGCCCCCCTCGTTGAGCGCCTTCTGCTTCGCGGTCGTGGCCGGGGAATCGAAGGTCATCGCAGCCCCCATGTAGA
This sequence comes from Burkholderiaceae bacterium, assembly GCA_039936235.1. Taxonomy (GTDB): domain Bacteria; phylum Pseudomonadota; class Gammaproteobacteria; order Burkholderiales; family Burkholderiaceae_D; genus CAHJXF01. The sequence continues at coordinate 45,177 of JBDTIS010000040.1, forward strand.
CGCCTTCGGCCGCCTCGTGCCCGGTGGCGATGATGCCTTCCGCGCCACTGCCCACCTCCACTACCTTGACACCGTTCCAGCCGAGCGCCTTCAGCTCCTTGAAGATGAAGCCCGCATCGGGCGGCGGCGCCGCGCCGAGATCGACCGCGTCCGTCTTCAGAGCAGCGATCTTCGCCGCGATCGGCTGGAACTCCGTCGTGCCGCGCTCGTACCAGTCGCTCGACACGACCTTCACGCCGTGCGCGCCCCAGCTCGCGCGCGCTGCAGCCTCGACATCCTGGCCGGTCGCGTCGTTGGGGTTCAGCAGCGCGACCGTCTTGATGCCGGGATTGGCCTGCTTCACGTAGCCGATCAGCGGCTTGGAGATCTCGTAGACGGTGTTCATCTGGGTGAACGTCAGCGGGAATTTCGGCCCCTTGATCGCCTTGCCCCAGGCCGTGGTGAACAGCAGCACGCCGTCGCGCTCCGACAACGACTGGAGCGCGCGCACCGGCGCGGTCCCGAGGCTGCCGCCGATGAACTTCACGTTGTCGCGGGTCAGCAGCGTCTGCGCGACCTTGGTGCCGTCGGCCGCGTTGTACTTGTTGTCGTACGCGATGCATTCGAAGTCGTACACCTTGCCGTCGACCTTGACGCCGCCGCTCTTCGCGATCTCCTGTGCGGCCTGCTTGCAGAGCCACTCGCCGCCCTTGCCCCAGTTGGCCGCGGCGCCGGACAGCGGCACCGACAGGCCGAGCTTGATGATCTCGCTCGCGGCGGCGAGCGACGGCGCGACGGTGCCCGCGACGAAGAGGCCGACGAGGCAGGACGCCGCGGCGAACGAACGGGAAGGATGTGCCATGTGTCTGTCTCCATTGGTAGCGATGGGGAGGGTGCTCTGGATGACGTCGTTCGGAACTCGAGCGCGCCGGCATTCGCCTCCTGCGTTGTTGCACGCCGGTCCCGGGCGGGGATCCGACGCGCAGCCATTAGACGATCCGACGGTGGGCGTCGCAATGGATGACCGTCATTGGTTCCGTACTTTGGAATACGCTACGGTCTGCGCTCGAAACCCGTCTTCGGGTAATCCCCGAACGATGATGGTGCGTTGCAACGAAAGTCAGGCGCGGATTCTCCAATCGAAGTACGGAACGACTGTGGATCACCCGTTGACGCACGCCTGCCCCCCGACCACCATTCGCTGCATCCGGCCACCGCACGGGCTTTCCCGTCAGGCCCATTGATTGCCCTCGATACGGACCCGTCGCATGGATTTCTCGTTCTCGCCGGAACACGAACAGGTGCGCGACATGGTTCGTCGGTTCTGTGCCGCCGAACTGCAACCGCTCGTGCATCAGGCCGAGGAAACCGAGACGTTCCCAACGCAGATCTTCCCGAAGTGGGGCGCGCTCGGCCTGCTCGGCGCGCGCTATCCCGAAAGCGACGGCGGCATGGGGATGGACAAGATCGCGGACTGCATCATTCGCGAGGAGATCAGCTACGTGTCGCAGAGCTTCGCGACGACCTGGTCGGCGCACTCGCACCTGGGACTCTGGCCGATCTGGCGGATCGGCACGCCGGAGCAGAAGGAACGCTTCCTGAAGCCGGGACTCGCTGGGGAGAAGATCTTCGGCTTCGGCCTGAGCGAGCCCGACGGAGGCTCCAATATCCGTGCGCTGACGACGAAGGCGCGCAAGGTCGACGGGGGCTATCGGCTCGACGGCAGCAAGCTCTACATCTCCAACGCGCCGATCGCCGACGCCCTCCTCGTGGCCGCGCGCACGCGCCCCGAACAGACGGCCGATGCCATCAGCCTGTTCCTCGTCGAGGTGCCCGGCGAGGGCATCACGATCCAGAAGCTCGAGAAGGAAGGCATCCGGGCGTCGGAGACGGGACTCATCTTCCTCGACGACGTCTTCGTGCCCGACGACTGCCTGCTCGGCGGTCGCGAAGGCACCTATCCGGTCATCCTCGAGTCGCTGACCGAGAATCGCGTGGGCGTGGCGGCGAACGCACTGGGCATGGCGCGCGCCGCGCAGGATGCTGCGGTGTCGTTCGCGAAGACGCGCATCGTGCGTGGCCAGCCGATCATCGAATACCAGGCCATCGCGCACAGCCTGGCGGACATGGCAGCCGACATCGAGGCCGCGAAGTGGATGGTCTATCACGGCGCCTGGCGGGTGGACCAGGGAACGCTCGATGCGGCCACCGCCGCGAAGATCAAGCTGATCGCTTCCGAAACCGCCGTGCGAGTCAGCGAGCGGGCGATCCGCATCCACGGCGGCGCGGGGATCATGCGGGAGTATTCCGTCGGCCGCATCCATCGCGATGCGCTGGTCTACGTGATCGGCGAAGGCACCAGCGAAATCCAGCGCAACATCATCGCGCGTAGCTTGTAGCGGCCGGATCGCGATCGATGCGGCGTGCCCTCGTCAGCGGTGTCGGCCAGAGTGCCGTCGGCAAGCTGCCTGACAGCACCTGCATGGGCCTGCATCTGGAGGTCGCGGCCGAGGCGATCGCCGATGCCGGCCTCGCCTGGGACGCGATCGACGGCGTGCTGTGCGCCTACTCGTTCACCGAGCCGCACATGATGCTGTCGTCGGTCTTCTGCGAACTCGCGGGTCTGCAACCCGCCTACACCGCCGCGCTGCAGGTCGGCGGCGCGTCGGCCTGCATCATGGCGATCACCGCGTCGGCGCTGGTCGAGTCCGGTCAGTGCCGCAACGTCCTGTGCGTCACCGGCGACAACCGCCTGACCGGCATGGCGCCGGGACAAGCCGCGGCGACGCTCGCAGGCTTCGGGCACCCGGTGTTCGAGCAGCCTTACGGCAGCACCATCCCGGCGTCGTACGCACTGGTCGCCACGCGCTACATGCACGAGTACGGCCTGACGAGCGAGCAGCTCGCGGCGATCGCGACAACGGCTCGGTCGCACGCGGCGCTGCATCCGCAGGCGCACCGGCGCGCGCCGATCACGATCTCGGACGTGCTGGCCTCGCCGATGATCAGCACGCCGCTGCACCTGCTCGACTGCTGTCCCGTCTCCGATGGCGCCGCCGCGGTCGTGATCAGCGACGGCGCCGCGTCGCGCGACCTGCCGCGTCCGGCAGTGACGATCCTCGGCAGCGGCCAGGGGCACACGCACGAGCATGTGTTCGCCGCGCCGTCGCTGACGGACTTCGGCTGCAAGCGGGCGGCCGCTCTGGCCCTCGCGCGCGCCGGTCTCACCGTGGCCGATATCGACGTCGCGGAGATCTACGACTCGTTCACGATCACGCTCGCGGTGGAACTCGAGTCGATGGGTTTCTTCGAGCGCGGCGAAGCGGGTCATGCCGCGCTGCGCGGCGACCTGACCTTCGGCGGACGCCTGCCGTGCAACACGCACGGTGGCCTGCTGTCGTTCGGACACTCGGGGGCGGCCGGCGGCATGTTCCACCTGGTCGAGGCGGTGCGGCAATTGCGCGGCGAAGGCGGCGACCGCCAGGTCGCCGACGCACGCACGGCGTTCGTCCATGGCGATGGCGGTGTCCTGTCTGCGCACGCGTCGCTGGTGCTCGCGACATGACCGCATCCTTGCCTGGCCACGATCCCGTCGCGGTCTTCGAGCAGGCCTGCGCCGAAGGCAGGCTGGTCTATCAGCAGTGCGGTCACTGCGATAGCGTCCAGGTCTATCCACGCACGCATTGCGCCCGATGTCATCGCGCCGCACTGCAATGGCGACGTTCGGCGGGACGCGGCACGCTGCTGTCGCATACCACCGTCCACCGCGCCGCCAGCCCGCAGTTCCAGCAACGCACGCCGTATGTGCTGGCGCTCGTCGCCGTGGACGAAGGCTTCCGCCTGATGATGCACATCGATCCGCTCCGCCCGCTCGCGATCGGCGACGCCGTGGAGATCGGCTTCGTGATCGATGCGGACGGTCGCGCGCGGCTGGAGGGGACCGTGCGATGACCTGGACCTTCGACCGTTTCGCGCCGGGCCAGTCGTTCGGCGTCGTCCGGTGGACGCCGGACCGCACGGCGTTCGAGCGCTGGAACGCGCTGTTCCGCACCTGTCCCCACGACCAGCTCTCGCTGCCGGCCGGCATGATCTCGATGGTCGCGCTGCGGGCCTACATGACGCTGCTCGACGAGCGCCCGCCCGGCAATATCCATGCGACGCAGACCATGCGCATCGACCATCTGCCCGCGATCGGCACGCCGCTCGATACCGAGTTGCGCTGCCGCTCGCGCGAGCTGCGCAATACGCGGCGCTGGGTGACGTTCGAGACGCTGACCCACACGCTCGACGGCCGCTCTTGCTTCGAAGGCGGCATGACGATGTTGTGGGCCGCATGACCGACCCGCTGCCGGCGGTGCTCGAAACGCGCGCGCTGGTCGCGAGCGCGGACGCGATCCGGACCTATGCCGAACTGACCGGCGACACGAACCCGATCCATCTCGATCCGGTCTTCGCGGCGACGACGCCGATGGGCGGCGTCATCGCACACGGCACGATGTCGCTGAGCCTGCTCTGGGAATCGCTCGCCTGCACGGTCGGACCCGAACGCATCGCACGCACGACGCTGGACGTGCGCTTCCTGGCGCCGGTGCGGGTCGGCGAACACATCACGGTCGGTGGCACGCAGCGCGCGGACACGCCTGGCTGCTTCGACGTGTGGGCGCGGACCGCAGCAGCCGTGGTCATCGAAGGCGTCGCGCGCATCAGGCCCGCATGAGCAGGACGGAAACCGTGACTGCTCGCGCCGCAGTGCGTTCGAAACGCCCATCGAGGTCACCGCCGCGCCGAGCTCGCGTGTCCCTGCGCACCGACGGCGATCCGGGCCCCTTCATCGAGCCGCTGGCGCGCGCGCTCGCCCTCCTTTCCGTGTTCACGTCACAGGACGTCTGGCTGGGCACGCGCGATCTCGCGGACCGGACCGGCCTGCCGGCACCGACACTGTCGCGCCTGCTGCGCACGCTGCTCGCGCTCGGCTACCTCCATCACTCGGCCGAGAGCCGCCAGTACCGCCTCGCGGCGGCGGTGATGGCACTCGGCTACGCGGCCATCGCGCACTCCGACGTGCAGCACCTCGCACGACCGGCGATGCAGCGTCTGGCCGACGACAGCCGCACCTGCGTCACGCTGGCGAGCCGCGATCGCCTCGAAGTCGTCGTGATCGAATCCTGCCATGGCGATGCCGCGTCGCTGCGCCTGAACCTCGGCGTGGGAACGCGGCTGGCGCTGGCGAACTCGCCGATCGGCTGGGCGCTGCTGGCCGGACTGCCCGATGTGGAACGCTTCTACCTGCTCGATCACATCGAGCGCCGCTTCCCGCGCGAATGGTCCTACCTGCGCCGCCGCTTCGGCGAAGCGTTCTCGCAGGTGCGACAGCGCGGCTTCTGCATGGCGCTCGGCGAACCGGCGCCCGAGTTCTGCATCCTCGCCGCGCCGTTGATGCTGGCCGGCGAGACGCCGATGGTGCTCGCGTGCATCGGCGCCAGCGCCGGCATCTCCAAGGCACGCATCGAACGGGAACTCGGCCCGCGGCTGGTCGCCGCCGCGCAGCGGCTGCAGGATCTCGGACGCGACGCCACGGAGCACGCGTCGTGATCGGCGCGACCGCGGCGAGCGATGAGGTCGTGACCACCCAGACCGTCGCGCGCGGCCTGCAGGTGTTGCGTGCGTTCCGTGCCGAGAGCGCGCCGCTGGGCAACGCCGACCTGGTCCGGCGTACCGCGCTGTCCAAGGCCACCGTGTCCCGTATCACCACGACGCTGCTCGGACTCGGCTACGTCACGCGCACGCCGGGCAGCCGGAAGTTCCAGCTGGGCACGCGGGCGCTCAGCCTGGGGCACGCCTACGTCGAGACCAGTCCGGTCATGCCCGCGGTCCGAAGTCACCTGCAGGCACTCGCTGACCGGCTCGACGTATCGGTCGCGCTCGCCGTCGGCGATGGCCTCGACATGCTGTACCTCGCCTACTGCAAGAGCGCGAAGATCGCCACGCTCCACTTCGGCGTCGGCTCGGTCCTGCCGATGGCCACCACGGCGATCGGCCGCGCCTGGGTCTGGTCGCTGCCGCCGACCGAACGCCAGGCGCGCGTGAAGGCGCTCCTCACGCAGGCCGGCGGCGAAGCCGTCACGGTGCGCAAGCGACTCACGGCAGCGTTCACCGAGCTGGACCGCTTCGGCTTCTGCCTGTCGCTCGGCGAATATCAGCGCGACGCATTCGGTCTGGCCGTGCCCGTGACGGTCGGCGTGCACGCGACGCCGATGGCGCTCGCCTGCGGCGCGGCAGCGCTCGGCCTGGAGCCCGAGAAGCTGCGCGGAAAGCTGGGGCCCGAAGTGCGGCGCGCGGCGCGCGAACTGACGCGCATCCTGGCGGACATCGACTGCACGCCGTGAGCGCGTGCCGTCCTCCCTTCGAACACCCGGCGATTCAAAGGAGATCACATGAATGCTTTCTCGATCGGCTTCATCGGCGTAGGCAACATGGGCTCGCGCATGGCGCAGCGGCTCGTGGATGCCGGTCATCGCCTGACGGCATGCGACCGCAGCGACGCCGCGCTGGAGCCGTTCGCGCGGCAGGGGGTGCGCGTCACGCAGCGGCCGGCTGACTGCGCGTCCGCGGACTTCGTGCTGATCGTCGTCGCCGACGACGACCAGCTGCTGTCGGTCGCGCTGTCCGAAGACGGCATCCGCGCAGGGCTGAAGGACGGTGCGACGCCGCTGCTGGTCGTCATGAGCACCGTCATGCCCGAAACGGTCAGACGAGTGCGCGACGAACTCGCGCCGCTCGGGGTCCGCGTGATCGATGCGCCGATCAGCGGTGGCCTTTACGGCGCCGCGCAGGGCACGCTCGCGATCATGGTCGGCGGGGCCGACGCCGACTACGCCGCCGCGCTGCCCGTCCTGCAATGCATGGGCCAGCAGCTCTTCCATTGCGGCGATCTCGGCAGCGGCGAGGTGACGAAAATCATCAACAACATGGTCGGCGTCACGACCCTTTACCTGGTCGCCGAGGCCTACGAACTCGCGTTGCGACACGGCCTGGACCTGGCGCGGCTCGCACCGGTGATGGACGTCAGCAGCGGCCGCACCTTCATGACGCGCGACATCACGGTCGCGCGCGAGCAATACGCTGCATGGGCCGAGTCGCCGGCCTCGTTCGCATCGCTCGCCGACATCATCCGCAAGGACCTGTCGCTGGCGTCCAGGCTCGCGCAGCAGTCGGGGCTCGATCTGCCGATACTCGACGGCGCCATCGACTCGACGACCGGGATCGGCGACGACGTGCTCGCGCGCTGGCAGGCGGTGGCGCGGTCGCGCTGAACCGGGAGCACCCATGACCGACACCGCGAAGGGCTACCTTTGGGCCGAACTCGACGTGCTCGATGCGGCGAGGTTCGAGGACGAGTATTCAGTCTTCGTACGCCCCCTGCTCGCGCGCTACGGCGCGAAATTCCTGATCGTCGACGAGCATCCGCTGGTGCTCGAAGGCGACCGCGCCGTACGCAAGGTCGTCCTGGTCGAGTTCGACAGCCCAGCCACCGCGCGGCGCTTCTACGACGACCCGGCCTACCAGGCCATCGTGGTCGCGCGCAACCGCTGGTCGCGCGGACATGTCTACCTGGTCGCAGGGACCTGAGGAAGGGCCTGGCCATGCCCAACGGGCGGACAGACCGATCGCGCTAGACTGCCGCTTCGCACTCCGTCGTCGATCGATTTGAGTATGTTCAGATCGGTATGTATAATCTCGACATACCTTTTGGAGCACGCCATGGAAGCGACCGTTGCAGAACGCGGCCAGATCACCCTGCCGAAAGCCGTCCGCGACGCCCTCGGCCTGACCAAGGGCACCACGCTGCACGTCGAACTCGACGGCGGCCGCATCATCCTGCGCAAGAACGTGAAGGACGCCATCTCGCGCGTCCGTGGCCGCTTCCCGATGCCCGAAGGGGTCACCACCGACGACATCATGCGCGAGCTGCGCGGGCGGGCGCCCGGCGATCCGGTCGACGTCTGATGCGGCTGCCATGATCGCGATCGACAGTTCCGTCCTGATCGACCTGCTCGGCAACGACGCCCGGGCGGATGCGGCCGAGGTGAGCCTGCGCAACGCGCTCAACATCGGTCCGGTCGCAGTCAGCGACATCGCCATCAGCGAGGTGACCGCGGGTCTCGGCCACGGGTCCGAGATGGCCGATGCGATCGAGGAACTCGGCATCCATTTCTCGCCGCTCGAATTGCGCTCGGCGATCCGCGCCGGCGAGATGCAGCGCAAGTACAACGAGCGCCTGCGGCGCGAAGCACAACCATCGGCCACGCGTCGCACCGTCGCCGATTTCCTGGTCGGGGCGCACGCCATGCTCCAGTGCGACGGACTCATCACGCGCGACGCGGGATTCTTCCGCGACTACTTCAAGGGACTGAAAGTCATCGTCCCGCAGTCCCACTAGATTTTCTGCCAGCCCATCACCATCGAAGGCCAGCCATGCCCACCACGCCAGACAACTCGTTCAAGACCCGCAAGAACTTCAAGATCGGCAACGTCACCGGTCAGTTCTATTCACTGCCCGCACTCGGCAAGACGCTCGGCATCGACATCGCACGGCTGCCGCTGTCGATCCGGCTCGTGCTCGAGTCGGTGCTGCGCAACTGCGACGGCAAGAAGGTGACCGAAGAGCACGTCCGGGAACTCGCGAACTGGCAGCCGAACGCCGAACGCACGGCCGAGATCCCGTTCGTCGTCGCGCGGATCGTGCTGCAGGACTTCACCGGCGTGCCGCTGCTGGCCGACCTGGCCGCGATGCGCAACGTCGCCGACAAGATGGGCCAGAACCCGAAGAAGATCGAGCCCCTGGTGCCGGTCGACCTGGTCGTGGACCACTCGGTGCAGATCGACTACTTCCGCCAGCCGGACGCGCTCGACCTGAACATGAAGCTCGAATTCTTGCGCAACAGGGAGCGCTATCAGTTCATGAAGTGGGGCATGCAGGCGTTCGACACGTTCAAGGTCGTCCCACCGGGCATCGGCATCGTCCACCAGGTCAACCTGGAATACCTCGCGCGCGGCGTCCACAAGAAGGACGGTGTCTACTATCCGGACACGCTGGTCGGCACCGACAGCCACACGACGATGATCAACGGCATCGGCGTGGTCGGATGGGGCGTCGGCGGCATCGAGGCGGAAGCCGGCATGCTCGGCCAGCCGGTGTACTTCCTGACGCCCGATGTCGTCGGCGTCAACCTCACCGGCAAACTGCGGGGAGGCGTCACGGCAACAGATCTCGTGCTGACCATCACCGAGATGCTGCGTAAGGCGAAGGTCGTCGGCAAGTTCGTCGAATTCTTCGGAGAAGGCACCGCATCGCTGTCGCTGCCCGACCGCGCGACGATCGCGAACATGGCGCCCGAATACGGCGCCACGATGGGCTTCTTCCCGGTCGACAACAAGACGATCGCGTACTTCGAAGGCACCGGTCGCACCGCCGAGGAGATCGCCGCGTTCCAGGCCTACTTCAAGGCGCAGAAGCTGTATGGCGTGCCCAAGCAGGGCGACATCGACTACTCGACCGAGCTGTCGCTCGACCTGACGAGCGTCGCGCCGTCGCTGGCCGGCCCGAAGCGCCCGCAGGACCGCATCGAGCTCGGCAGGGTCTCGGCGACCTACGATTCGCTGTTCTCGAAGCCGAACGCCGAGAACGGCTTCAACAAGCCGGTCGAGCAGCTCGACCAGCAATACACCACGTCCGACGGCGTCGACGTGAAGAACGGCGACATCCTGATCGCGGCCATCACGAGTTGCACGAACACGTCGAACCCGAGCGTGCTGCTCGCGGCCGGACTGCTCGCGAAGAAGGCCGTCAAGCTCGGCCTGACGGTCGCGCCGCACATCAAGAGCTCGCTCGCCCCCGGCAGCCGCGTCGTCACCGACTACCTGACCAAGACCGGCCTTTTGCCCTACCTCGACAAGCTCGGCTTCGGGGTCGACGCCTATGGTTGCACGACCTGCATCGGCAACGCCGGCGACCTGACGCCCGCGCTCAACGAGCTGATCACGAAAAACGACCTGATCTGCTCGGCGGTCCTTTCGGGCAACCGCAACTTCGAAGCACGCATCCATCCGAACATCAAGGCCAACTTCCTCGCGTCGCCGCCGCTGGTAGTGGCCTACGCGATCGCCGGCACGGTCCGCATCGACCTGATGACGCAACCGATCGGCAAGGACAAGAAGGGCAAGGACGTCTACCTCGGCGACATCTGGCCGACGACCGAAGAGGTCAACGCGCTGCTGCCGTCCGCGATGAACGGCAAGACCTTCCGCAAGCTGTACGGCAAGCTGACCAGCGAAGGCGACCTGTGGAGCAAGGTACCGTCGGCCTCCGGCCAGGTCTACGACTGGCCCAAGTCGACCTACATCGCGGAGCCGCCGTTCTTCGGCGACTTCACGATGGAGCCGGTCGTCGGCAAGATCGGTGTGACCGGCGCCCGTGCGCTCGGCGTGTTCGGCGACTCGGTGACCACCGATCACATCTCGCCGGCCGGTTCGATCAAGGACACGTCGCCGGCCGGCAAGTACCTGATCGACCATAACGTGACGAAGGTCGACTTCAACAGCTACGGCGCACGGCGCGGCAATCACGAAGTGATGATGCGCGGCACGTTAGCGAACGTCCGCATCAAGAACCTGATGGTGCCACCGACCGCCGACGGTTCGCGCGTCGAAGGCGGCATCACGCTGTTCCAGCCGTCGGGCACGCAGATGCCGATCTACGACGCGGCGATGAAGTACATCGCCGAAGGAACGCCGACGGTCATCATCGGTGGCGAGGAGTACGGCACTGGCTCGTCGCGCGACTGGGCAGCCAAGGGCACGCAACTGCTCGGCGTGAAGGCCGTCGTCGCGCGCAGCTTCGAGCGTATCCATCGATCTAACTTGGTCGGCATGGGCGTGCTGCCGCTGCAGTTCAAGAACGGCGATTCGGCCGAGTCGCTCGGCATCAAGGGCGACGAGTTGTTCGACGTGATCGTGAGCGGTGATCTGAAGCCGCAGATGGACGTGACGCTGGTCATCGACCGCGGCGGCAAGAAGCAGGAGGTCGCCGTGCTGCTGCGCATCGACACGCCGATCGAGGTGGACTACTACCTGCATGGGGGAATTTTGCCGTTCGTGCTCAGGCAGCTACTGGCGGCCTGACCGGGTTGCCCCGCCCTTCAAGGGGGAGGCCGGGAGGGGGATGGGTCGTGTCTCCGCTGACAATTCATTTTCGTCGCAACCCGTCCCCTCCCCGGCCGTCCCCCCGAAGGGGAGGGGGAGCACTCGGCGGCGGTTTGCTATCCTGTCGTCCCCCTGCAGCTCCCCTCCCCCGCGATTCCGAATCGCGACGCACATCCCATGGCCACCAAACGTCCCCGCAACAAGTCGTCGCTGCCTCGTCTCTCCCGGGATGGTGAACGCCTCGCATCGCTCGCGCAGAGCCTGTCCGCGTCGGGCAGCCGCGTCGAGGAAAGCTACTGGGAGCAGCTGGTCGGCAACAACCTCCAGTCGTTGCTGGACTTCCATGCCGATACCACGATCGACGCGGTCCTCGATCATCTCGACGCGACGTCGCCGAGTGGATTCGACGCGCTGATCGAACTCGTCGAGGCGCATGCCGAAGCGACGACGCTGCAGATCGACGACCAGGACTGGACGGTGCTGCTGGTCGCCGCACCGATCCTCGCGTGGTCGCGTTATTCGGTGCCGTCGGGTCCGATCAAGGCCGACGTGGCGCTGACGCTTGAAACCCATCTGCGCGCGCATTGCGCGGCCAGCGACGCGAAGATCGCGCTCGCGCCGTACTTGTATTCGATCGACCAGCTGCCGCGCAGCTTTTCCGATGTCCACGCGCTCGGCCGTTCGCTCGGACGACGCGCGCTCGGTCACGACGAGAAGAAGGCGTCCGGCAAGCGACTACCGGAAACCGCGCCACTGCTGGCCGACACGCGTTACCTGCTCGCGGCGTTCGTCGCGAAGCCCGGCGCGCCGCTGTTCCGCTGGCAGGAGCTGCCCGACGCGCGCGGCGCAGAGCGGCGCGAGTACAGCCGCGAACAGGCGCTCGAGCGCTGGCGCGACCAGGGGCTGCCGACGCTGACGACGCTGATGCCCGGCTGCGTGCTCGATCTGCTGATTCCCGACGGCTACCACGTCGCGTCGCGCGAGTCCGATCGCGCGATCCGCCCGTACGCGATCCGCGCGGCCATCGCGTTCCTCGAGAGCGCTCTCGACGTCAAGGCGCCGCAGTTGCGCGCGGTGATCGCGGCGTTTGGCAACGACATGCCCGAGGAATACCGCGTCGGCTTCACGCTGGCGCGCAATCCCGACGTCGTGCACGGCGTCGTGTGGCCGCTGTTCGGTCGCGAGGAAGGTCCGGAGCCCGACGGTCCCGAGGAACAACTCGCAGCGCTGCTGCGCGAGAACGGGCTGACCGACATCGTCACGCTGGAGCAGTCCTTTCCGCTCGAGTTCTGCGACGACTGCGGCGCACCGCTGTTCGCCGATCCGGTCGGTGACCTGGTGCACGCCGAACTGCCCGAGGAAACGGAAGCGCCTCGCGCCCATCTGCATTGAGCGTGCCGTCGTCCGGCGTGCCCGGGAAGATCGAAGAGTCGACCTCGGAGGCGATGTCCGCCGTACCGACTGCTACCGCGAAGCCCGCCTACGTCGACCCGGCCAGCCGTTTCACGCACGTCGAGCGCCGCAACATCATCGTCGGCCTGATGCTGGCGATCCTGCTCGGCGGCCTCGACCAGACCATCGTCGCGGTCGCGTTGCCGCGGATGGCGCAGGACTTCGACGGCTTCTCGCTGATCGCGTGGGTCGTGTCCGGCTACCTGATCGCGTCCACGGTCGTCACGCCGATCTACGGCAAGCTCGGCGACCTGTTCGGACGGCGAATGCTGCTGTCGATCGCGATCGTGGTGTTCCTGATCGCGTCGGTCGCCTGCGCGCTCGCGCAGTCGATGCCGCAGTTGATCGTCGCGCGCATCCTGCAGGGCCTCGGCGGCGGCGGCCTGATCTCGATTTCGCAGACGATCATCGCCGACGTGGTTCCGTTGCGTGAACGCGGCCGCTACCAGGGCTACATCAGCGGCG
>JBDTIS010000041.1:0-5049 GCA_039936235.1 Burkholderiaceae bacterium
GAACGGCGCGCATCCGCAGATCCCGCGCGATGGCGTGATCCAGCGCGGCCTCGGCTCGGGTTTCATCGTCAGCCCCGACGGCTACATCATGACCAACGCGCACGTCGTCGACGGCGCGACCGAGGTCACGGTCAAGCTGACCGATCGCCGCGAGTTCAAGGCCAAGGTCATCGGCAGCGACAAGAAGAGCGACATCGCCGTCATCAAGATCGACGCGAAGAACCTGCCGGTCGTCTCGGTCGGTAGCGCCGATCGTGTCGCGGTCGGCGAGTGGGTCGTCGCGATCGGCTCGCCGTTCGGCTTCGACAACACCGTCACGGCAGGCATCGTGTCTGCCAAGGCGCGATCGCTGCCGAGCGACAACTTCACGCCGTTCATCCAGACCGACGTGCCGGTGAACCCCGGCAACTCGGGGGGACCGCTGTTCAATCTGAATGGCGAAGTGGTCGGCATCAACTCGCAGATCTTCTCGGAGTCCGGTGGTTTCCAGGGAATCTCGTTCGCGATCCCGATCGACATCGCGATCAACGTCAAGGATCAGCTGATCGCGCACGGGAAGGTCACGCGCGCTCGTATCGGCGTGACGATCCAGGACGTCAACCAGCAGCTCGCCAACTCGTTCAAGCTGCCGCGTCCGATGGGTGCGCTGGTGTCCGACGTCGACGCCGACGGTCCCGCGGCCAAGGCCGGTCTGAAGTCGGGTGACGTGATCACGAAGCTCGACGGCAGGGAGATCGATCGTTCGGCCGACTTGCCGGCGCGCGTCGCCACGCTGAAGCCCGGCTCGACCACGCACCTCGAGGTCTACCGCAACGGCAAGCCGGTCGACATCGCGGTGTCGCTCGGCGAGCTGAAGGACGCGACGACCGTCGCGAAGGCCGACACCGACAGCGGCGAAGGGCGCCTCGGCGTCGCGGTGCGGCCGCTGCGCCCCGAAGAAGCCAAGCAACTCGGTGCGATCGCGAACGGCAACGGCCTCGTCGTCGAGGAATCGAGTGGCGCTGCGGCCGAGGCCGGCATCCAGGCGGGCGACGTGATCCTGTCGTTCAACGGACAGCCGGTGCAATCGGCCGATCAGTTGAAGTCGCTGATCGCCAAGGCCGGCGGCAACGCGGCGGTACTGGTGCAGCGCGGCCGTAACCGGATCTTCGTGCCGGTCGAACTCGGCTGATCGGACAGGTCGTACTGCAGGACCACGGGGACGGCGCTAACAGGGTGCCGTCCCCGTTTTTCATGGGCGTGGCGCACGGCCTGCACTGCCGCGTCGAATGTCTATACCGTGCCGACTCCAGGGAGGCTAGCAATGAACCACAGGACCACCGGATGGATCGCCGGCGCGCTCGCCGTGCTCGCGCTCGGCTTGGCGACGCTTCCCGCGCACGGCCAGGCGCCGATGCCGCAGCAGCAGCTGCTAGGGGACGTCGCGTACCTGAACGGCGGCGCCGGCGACGAAGAGGTCCGGTTCATCAAGCAGTCGATGAAGGATTACACGCTCGCGCTCGCATTCGCGCGCGGTGCGGCGCCGGCCGAATACGTCGCGAGTGTGGCCGTGACGATCAAGGACGCGAAGGGACAGACCGTGTTCGAGACGTCGTCCGTCGGTCCGTATCTGCTCGTCAAGCTGCCACCAGGCAAGTATTCGGTCGTTGCGAATTATCACGACGTGTCGCTGACGCGACCGGTGACCGCCGGCAAGTCCGCGGCGTCGGTGGTCACGTTCGTCTGGAAGTGAGTAGCACGGGACGATCCCGGGAGCGAGGCCATGGACACGTTGTCTGCGACTACCTGAAAATAGACGCGGCCTTCTCCCAATACGAGGCGGTCGCGCAGCCGCGCGGCGTTGTCGTTGAAGTCTGGTCCCGCGAACCTGCGGTCCGACATTAACGCGGTGCGTCGCCCTTCCGGTACTCGGCGGTCAGCTCATCGAGCTTCTGTTTGAGTGCGGGCTCCAACCGGTATTCGGCTGCGGCGAGCGTGGCGGTCAGCTGCTCCGGCTTGCTCGCGCCGAGCAATGGTGCGGTGATCTGCGGGTTGGCCATCACCCAGGCCACGGCCAGCGTCGCGAGCGGCACACCGGCCTCGGTGGCCACCTCGTCCAATTGCGAGATCGTCCCGAAGCTGCGCTCGTTCCAGTAGCGGTCCTGGTACATGGCGCCGGCTGTTCCCAGCGTGAAGCGCGTGTCGTCCATCGGCTTGGCACCCGTCTTGTACTTTCCGCTGAGCAGCCCGCCGGCGAGCGGGTTGTACGGAATCACGCCGAGCCCTTCCTCGCTGGCAAGCGGTAGCAATTCACGCTCTATCTCGCGAAACAGCAGACTGTAGCGTGGCTGCACCGAAACGAGTTTCGTCAGGTGGTTCAGCTCGGCCCGGCCGATCGCACGCGCGAGCCGATAGGCGAGGAAGTTGGACACGCCGATGTAGCGCGCGCGGCCGGAACGGACGATGACGTCCAACGCTTCGAGAGTCTCGTCCAGCGGCGTCTCGCGATCGTCGCTGTGCAACTGGTATAGGTCGACGTAGTCGATCCGCATCCTTTTCAGCGACGCATCGATCGCATCGAGCAAGTGCTTGCGCGACGCACCCTGGTTCCAGCTGTTCGGGCCCATCCTGCCCACCCCCTTGGTGGCCACGATGAACTGGTCGCGCCGATTCGATCCCTTCGCACGCAGCCAGCGGCCGACGATTTCCTCGGTGCGTCCCGCGGTCTCGAGCGTGCCGCCGAGTGGATACACGTCGGCGGTGTCAAAAAAGTTGATGCCGCCATCCGCGGCGACGTCGAGGATCCGGTGCGACGTGGGTTCGTCGGTCTGCAGACCGAACGTCATGGTGCCCAGCGCGAGGCGCGATACGGTCAGCCCGGTGCGGCCGAGACGGGTAGTGGGGATGGTCATGACGAAGGTCTTTTGGTTGAGGGGGGCCGCGGTCGCTTCACAAGGTGCGGGCCCGCCGAGGCCGGTTCGCGAGTTCAGCCGGATCGGCTTATCTTAAATCAAGCCCGTCATGCAGACCGGTTCTACGCGTGTGCAGGTACAGTGCGACTGCCATCGATGCCGGTCGACCATCCACCTCATTCAACAGCAACCGATATGACTACGACATCACTGAAGCTGGGCTTCATAGGCCTCGGCATCATGGGTGCGCCGATGGCCGGCCACCTGATCGAAGCGCGGCACCAACTCTTCGTGCATACGCGCAGCAAGCTGGCCGACGCGATCGCGCAGAGCGATGCGAAGCGCTGCGCTACTGCGAAGGACGTCGCGCAGCAAGCGGACGTGATCTTCATCATGGTGCCGGACACGCCCGATGTGGGCGCCGTGCTGTTTGACGAGAACGGCGTTGCCGCCGGTCTCACCCCAGGTAAGACCGTGGTGGACATGAGCTCGATCTCGCCGATAGAGACCAAGCAATTCGCCGGGAAGATCAACGCGCTCGGCTGCGACTATCTCGACGCGCCGGTGTCGGGCGGTGAAGTCGGCGCGAAGGACGCCACGCTGTCGATCATGGTCGGCGGTGACGAGGCCGTGTTCGAGCGTATCAAGCCGCTGTTCGAACTGATGGGCAAGAACATCACGCTGGTCGGCGGCAACGGCAACGGTCAGACCGCCAAAGTCGCGAATCAGATCATCGTGGCACTGAACATCGAGGCAGTGGCCGAAGCGCTGCTGTTCGCCGCCCGCGCCGGGGCCGACCCCGCGCGTGTGCGCAAGGCGCTGATGGGCGGCTTCGCATCATCGAAAGTCCTCGAGGTGCACGGTGAGCGCATGATCAAACGCACCTTCGAACCAGGCTTTCGGATCGAGCTGCATCAGAAGGATTTGAATCTCGCGCTCAGCAGCGCGCGCGCCCTCGGCGTCTCGCTGCCGAACACCGCTACCGCGCAGGAACTGTTCAACGCGTGCGCCGCGCACGGCGGCAAGGCTTGGGATGATTCGGCGATAGTGCGAGCGCTGGAGATGCTCGCCAACTTCCAGATCGGTCAGGACCCGGGTTGATTCGCGGCGTAAGTACTTCGGCCCCGCGATCACCGTCAACCTGCATCAGCGCAAGACGATCGAGGCGATTGCCGCTGCACACGCGATCAGCGTGACGACGGCCGCCACGGTGATTGCAATCGCGGGTGGTGCGGTAGTGCCCAGACCGTTCAGCAGGTGGCGCCGCCGCCACGCGCCGTAAAGAATCGCGGCTCCCGCGGCGACCAGCAGCGCGAACGCCACGAACGTCAGCGAGGCATCCCCGCTACTCCAACCCGAGCGGAGTGCCAGGGAGGCGTTGACCAGTACGGCCAGCCCGGTACGGTTCCACGCAAGCGCGGTTCGCTCAGCCTGGAGCCCCACATCTCGAGGCCGGGGCGCGCCTGTTTCGATACGAATGGCGTTCACTGCAGCACCCTACTCATTGCAATACCAAGAGCAGCGCGATCACGGCAGCGATGGCGAGCGTGGTCGCAGCGAGCACCGGCATGGCCATGGTGCCGGGAAGCCGTAGTGCGTGGCGCATCGCAATTTCGTTGGCACGCCAGCGCACGTAGGCCATCAAACAGAGCGAAGCAGCAAGTACGCAGAGAACGACGGCAAGGATCAGCACCACGAGGTGCGGCCCCAGTTTGGTGGAGAACTGATCGAGCAGAACGCCACCGGCCAGGAGTGCAAGGGCGGTACGAATCCATGCGAGGAACGTGCGTTCATTGGCCAGCGAAAATCGGTAATCCGGCTCCGTGCCTTCCCGTCGCCATCGCGGTTCGCGCATCCAGTGTTCCTCCCCCGATTCGAATGATTTGCATGCACGCCGCCAGCCCTGGTTACCTGCGCATGCAGCGATGGCGCACCGCCTGCCCCAGATCTACGAAACTCGCCGCACTGACCGCCGAGACCATGCCCGCAAACAGAACATACCCGTAGTCTGGCATGGCGCACCATCTGCCGACTGGAGCGATGCTGTCGCAAACGATCAGCGTGATGCCTGACGCGAAGAAGCCCGAGACTGATCGGTGAATGCGCAGTTCGGCTGTCCGGAGCGCTGCGAACAAGGGCGTCGCTCCCGGCGTCGGGG
>JBDTIS010000042.1:0-10707 GCA_039936235.1 Burkholderiaceae bacterium
GCAATTTCATCCCGAAGCGATCCTCACCGAGCACGGCCACCAGCTTCTGAAGAACTTCCTGACGCATTGATGTGCACGGATCCAGTGCATGAGGTACCGTGTACACTGGATTCGCAGCACTACTTTCGGAGGGATGCATGAAGAACATCACGCTGAGCGCTGACGAGACGCTGATCGAAGCCGCGCGCGCGCAGGCGCGTGCCGACAACACCACGCTTAACGAGCAGTTCCGTCGATGGCTCTCCGAATATGCGCACAAGCAGAAGATGGCGCAATACGACGCGGTGATGAAGGAGCTGCGCGGGAAGATCGATACTGGCGGGCGCAAGTTCACCAGAGACGAGCTGAATGAGCGCTGACTTCATCGACTCCAATATCCTCGTCTACGTATTCGACAAGACCGATCTCCGAAAGAGTGACATTGCCGCAGAGCTGGTTCGTCGCGGCCAGGAAGATCGAACGACGATCATCAGTTTCCAGGTAGTTCAGGAAACGCTCAATGCGCTGACCCGGAAGTTGAAAGTCGCGCCCGACGACGCGCGTCTCTTCATGAAAATCGCGCTCGTGCCGCTCTGGGGCGTCATGCCGAGCGAGGGGCTCTATCAAAGCGCCCTCGAAGTACAGTCGGTCCGAGGCTTCAGCTTCTACGATTCGTTGATCGTGGCAGCCGCGCTCGAAGCCGACTGCGCACGTCTATACACGGAAGATCTGCAGCACGGCCAGAAGATCGGGCGCTTGACGATTCACAATCCGTTTCGGCGATAGCGGGTCGCGCTCCGCACCGACATCAATCAGAACCGTTCTGCTGCGCTCCGTTCTTCCGCGAAGCGGTCGCATCTACTTCCAGGACCATCCAGCCTCATGTCGATCACTCCGAACGAAGCCCTGACCCGCTGCATCGAGCATCGCGAGATCTTCCACGACGAGATGCTGTCGCTGATGCGGATGCTGATGCGCGGCGAAATGTCGCCGTCGATGGCGTCCGCCCTGCTGCTCGGACTGCGCGTGAAGAAGGAAACCATCGGAGAGATCGCGGCCGCCGCGCAGGTCATGCGCGAGTTCGCCACGCCGGTGATCGTTGCGGACAAGGCACACCTGATCGACCTGTGCGGCACCGGCGGCGACGGCGCGCATACGTTCAACATCTCGACGGCCGCGATGTTCGTCGCGGCGGCGGGTGGCGCGCGGATCGCCAAGCACGGCAACCGCGGCGTGTCGTCGAAGTCCGGCAGCGCCGACGTCCTCGAGGCGCTCGGCGCCAACGTGATGCTGACGCCCGGACAGGTCGCCGACTGTATCGCCGAGACCGGCATCGGCTTCATGTTCGCGCCTACGCATCACAGCGCGATGAAGAACGTCGCGCCGGTGCGGCGCGAGCTTGGCGTGCGGACCATCTTCAACATCCTCGGACCGCTGACCAACCCGGCCGGCGCCTTGCATCAGCTGATGGGCGTCTTCCACCCGGACCTCGTCGGCATCCAGATCCGCGTGCTGCAGAGGCTCGGCGCCACGCATGCGATGGTGGTGTACGGCAAGGACGGCATGGACGAGGCGTCGCTCGGCGCGTCCACGCTGGTGGGTGAGCTGAAGGACGGCGAGGTACGCGAGTACGAAATCCATCCGGAGGACTACGGTCTCGCGATGAAGTCGAATCGCGGGCTCAAGGTCACCGATGCGGCCGAATCGAAGACCATGATCGGGGAGGCGCTCGCCAACGTCGACGGCACTCCCCGGGAGATCGTCGCGTTGAACGCCGGATTGGCGCTGTACACGGCCGACGTCTGCGCGACTGTCGAGGCCGGCATCGCGCGTGCACGCGAGGTCATCGCGAGCGGCGCTGCCCAGGCGAAGCTCGATGCGTTCGTGGCCGCGACGCGGCGCTTTTCGTGACATCCGCCTATGCCCGAGTAGGACTTGAGACAGGACGGGCGCCCTTGCTCCCCGCCTACGCTGGGATGGACGGTCCCTCGGACCGTGGAGGAGTCCCGCATGGTCTACCTGATCGCATTGTTCGCCATGATCGTGCTGCTGTTCATCGGCGCCTTCGGATGGAACAGATGGTTCAAAGTCTTCGACGGACCGAACGACGCGCGTTACCGGAGACGGGCGAGTCAGGGTCCCTATGCCGTGCAGATCGACATCGATGACGCATCCGTCAGCAGACATCCTGGAACAGATCCTCGCGACCAAGGCTGCCGAGGTAGCGACAGCCAGACTGGTCCGTCCGTTCGCAAACGTCACCCTTGATGCGGCGTCGGCCGACGCGCCGCGCGGTTTCGCGCAGGCGATCGCCAGCCGAATCGCATCGGGCGCCGCAGCGGTCATCGCCGAAATCAAGAAGGCATCTCCGTCGAAGGGTCTGTTGCGCGACCCGTTCGATCCGGCCGCGATCGCCGCGTCCTACGAAGCCGGCGGGGCCACCTGTCTGTCGGTCCTGACCGATGCAGACTACTTCAGGGGTTCGACCGAAGCGCTCGTAGCGGCGCGCGCGGCCTGCGGGCTGCCGGTGCTGCGCAAGGACTTCATCATCGACCCGTACCAGGTCGTCGAGGCGCGCGCGATGGGCGCCGACTGCATCCTGCTGATCGTCGCGGCGCTCGCGTCGGTCACGATCGAGATGCTGGCCGCGCAGGCTCATCGCCTCGGGATGGACGTGCTGGTCGAAGCGCACGACGCCGACGAACTGGACGTGGCGCTCCGGCTGAAGGCCGACCCGGAACGTACCCTCATCGGCATCAACAACCGCAACCTGCGGACCTTCGAGACCCGTCTCGAAACGACGCTCGACCTGCTCGATCGTCTCCCGCCGGGACGCACGCTGGTGACCGAGTCGGGGATCGCCACGCGCGACGACGTCGCGCGGATGCGTGGCGCCGGCGTCGACGGCTTCCTGATCGGCGAGACCTTCATGCGCGCGCCCGATCCGGGGCGCGCACTGGCCGACCTATTCGTCTGACTGCGCTCAGCGCCGCCGTTCAGCGCGCCCCGGCCTGCTGCTCGCCGACGAAGATCTCGACGCGACGATTGCGCGCGCGACCGGCATCGCTGACGTTGTCGGCGATCGGCTCGCGCGAGCCGCGGCCATCGACGGCGATACGGTTCGCGGCGACGCCGCGATCGACCAGATAGTTGCGCGTGCTGTCGGCCCGTTCGACCGACAGCGGGTTGTTGATCGCGTCGCTGCCGGTCGAATCCGTGTGGCCGATGATGCGGATCGTGCTGCCGCCGTTCTCGCGCAGACCCTGCGCGAACTGATCGAGCACGGTGCGGAAGTTGGCCTTGATGTCGGCGCGGCCGGTGTCGAACGAGATGTCGCTCGGGATGTTCAGCTTCAACTGGTTGTCGGCGGTCTGCGTGACCTCGACGCCGGTTCCCTGCGTGGCCTGCTGCATGCGCTGCTTCTGCTGTTCCATCCGGTTCGACCACAGATAGCCGCCGAGTGCACCGAGCGCGGCGCCCGCGAGTGCGCCGGTTCCCGTGCTACGCCCAGGGCTGCCGCCGGAGGTCATCCGTCCGATCGCCGCGCCCGCCAGCGCGCCGGCCCCGGCACCCGCTGCGGTGTCGCCGCCGCGGCTGCCGGTCGTGAGGTTCGAGGTGTTGGCGCAGCCTGACAGCGAGACGGCGGCCATCGCGGTCAGAGTGACCGCGATGGTGGCGTTGCGCGCGAAGCGATGAACGATCTGCATACAATTTCTCCGGTTGGTTTTGAACCCGGTCGCGAGACCCGGTCTGTGTGTGCGGCCGATCTGCTCGGATCGGGGCCGGCACTGCGAGTTCAAGAGAGGGCCGAAGACCGGCTCCAATCGTTGATCGGTCCGACGCGTAGGGCGACCCACGATCGATGGCGGGCGAGGGGACCTACATCCCCGGCATCATCCCTTTCATCCCACGCATCATCTTGGCCATGCCGCCCTTCTGCATCGCCTTCATCATTCCCTGCATCTGGTCGAACTGCTTGAGCATCCGGTTGACTTCCTGCACCGGCACGCCGGCGCCGACCGCGATGCGACGTTTGCGACTGGCCTTGATCAGCTCTGGCTTGGCGCGTTCCGTCGGTGTCATCGAGTTGATGATGCCCTCCATCCGCTTGACGTCGCGCTCGGCCTTGCCCATGTCGGCCTTGCCGGCGGCGGCCTGGAACTGTGCCGGCAGCTTGTCGAGGAGGCCGCCGAGGCCGCCCATCTTGTTCATCTGCTGAAGCTGCGACTTGAAGTCCTCGAGGTCGAAGCGCGCACCCGACTTGACCTTCTTGGCGAGCTTCTCGGCTTCGACCATGTCGACGCCGCGCTGCGCCTCCTCGACCAACGCGACGATGTCGCCCATCCCGAGGATGCGGCTGGCCATCCGGTCCGCGTGGAAAACCTCGAGCGCACCGAGTTTCTCGCCGACCCCGACGAACTTGATCGGCTTGCCGGTCACGTGACGTACCGACAGCGCTGCGCCGCCGCGCGAGTCGCCGTCGAGCTTGGTCAGGATCACGCCGGTCAGCGGCAGGGTTTCGCCGAACGCCCGTGCGGTATTGATCGCATCCTGCCCCGCCATCGCGTCGACGA
This sequence comes from Burkholderiaceae bacterium, assembly GCA_039936235.1. GTDB lineage: Bacteria > Pseudomonadota > Gammaproteobacteria > Burkholderiales > Burkholderiaceae_D > CAHJXF01. The sequence continues at coordinate 4,554 of JBDTIS010000042.1, forward strand.
CGAACAGCGTCTCGGCCGGCGACAGCCGCGCATGCAACGCCTTGATCTCGGCCATCATCGCCTCGTCGATCGCGAGACGGCCCGCGGTGTCGACGATCAGCACGTCGTGATAGTGCTTCTTCGCCCAGTCGACTGCCGCAGTCACGATCGCGACCGGCTCGTCGTCCTTCGTGGAAGGGAAGAAGTCGACTCCGACCTGCGCGGCCACGGTCTTCAACTGTTCGATCGCGGCCGGGCGATAGACGTCGGCCGAAACGACCAGCACCTTCTTCTTCTGCTGTTCCTTCAGGTAGCGGCCGAGCTTCGCGACGGTGGTCGTCTTGCCGGCGCCCTGCAGGCCGGCCATCAGGATGATCGCCGGCGGCGTGACCGCGAGTTTCAGTGCGGACGCATCGGGGCCGAGGTCACCGCCGATGATCGCGGTCAGTTCCTTCTGGACGACGCCGACCAGTGCCTGCCCCGGCGATAGGCTGCCGACGACATCGGCGCCGAGCGCGCGCTCCTTGACCCGCGCGATGAACTCGCGAACGACCGACAGGGCGACGTCGGCCTCGAGCAACGCGACGCGCACCTCGCGCAGCATCTCCTGCGTGTTGGCTTCGGTGAGCCGCGCCTCTCCGCGCATCGTCTTGACGACGCGGGCCAGGCGCTGGGACAGGTTCTCGAGCATGGGAGCAGAATGGTTCGACGAAGGGTGGGAAGCGGGGATGCCGTCACTACCGATGCGCGCATCGGCATGAGGCACGTATGAGACAGCATCCGTTCGCGCCGGGCCGTCGAGGACAGGCGTTCGGCTAAACTTTGCGGATGCCGATTTTACTCCATGCACTCGTCGCCGCCGGCTACGTCGCTGTCGCCGTTGCGATCTGGCGCGCGGCCGTACGGAATCCTTCGTCGAAGCTCGGATACGACGAGGCGCCGTATCGCCTTTCGGCGGCGTTGCGTGCCGGAATCGTCGTCGCATGGGTCATCCATGCGTGGCTGTTGCGCGACGCGGCACTGGTCGACGGTACCTGGCGCTTCGGCTTCGCGCTCGCGCTGTCGGCGACGATGTGGTGCGCGGTCGCGCTGTTCTGGTTCGAGAGCTTCATCGTGCCGCTGGTCAGCGTCTGGCTGCTGATCCTGCCGCTGGCGGCGTTGTGCGCGCTGCTGCCGCTCGCGTTCCCCGGCAGCCTCGCGCTCGGCCAGCTCAGCGGCGCCGACGGCGGTGGCTACAGTCCGTGGCTGCCGGTCCATCTGGTCGTCGCGCTCGCGGCCTACGGCCTGCTGACGATCGCGGCCGTCCACGCGTTGTACATGGCTGCGCTCGACCGTTGGCTGCATCGGACGCGCGGCAGCGCATGGCCGGGCGCGAACGACGCGGCGCTCGAAGGACGTGGTCGCATCGAGCAGTCGATGCTCGGACCGCTGCCGCCGTTGCTGACGATGGAGCGCATCCTGTTTCGGCTGATCGGCATCGGCTTCGCGTTGCTGACGCTGACCGTGCTGAGCGGCATCGTTTTCTCGGAAGCGCTGTTCGGCAAGCCGATCCGCTTCGACCACAAGACCATCTTCACGCTGATCGCGTGGGCCACCTTCGGCGCGCTGCTGATCGGTCGCGTCGCGCGCGGCTGGCGCGGTCGGTTGGCTCTGTCGTGGACCCTGGGCGGGTTCGCGATGCTGTTCCTCGCATACGCCGGCAGTCGCTTCGTCCTCGAAGTGGTCCTGCATCGCGTCTGAAAGGCTGACCGGAACCTCGATGGCCCGCATCCTGCTGTTCATTTTTCTCGCTTTCCTCTGCTGGCTCGCGATCCGCGTGCTCGGGGGATCGCGCAAGCGCGACGACGCGCCCGGCGACGCCCCGCAGCCGGACGCTGCACCGCTCCCGAAGAGCGTCGAGCGCGTCACGCAGTGCGCCTGGTGTGGTGTGCACGTCCCGCGCGGCGAAGTCGTATCGCTGCCGGACGGGCGCGTGTACTGCTCGGAGGCGCATCGCGAGACCGCGCGCCAGTCCGCCGCACCGGTCGATCGCCCCCGCACGTGACCGACCGCCCGCGACGCGGGACCGCGGCACCGGGACCGACGTGCTGCTGATACCGCGGCGGACCTTCGCGGACCCGGGCGCGTCGTTCTGGACGTCGCTGCGCTATTTCTGCGTGACGCGGCTCGTGATCGCGGCGGTTCTGCTGGGCGCGTCGCTGTACGGCGGCGAGCGAATTTCGGTCGGCACCCAGGATCCGGCGCTGTTCGCGCGCACCGCGGTCACTTACGCTGTTCTCGCCGCGACCTTCGGCTATCTGGCCGCGACGCGGCAACGCCACTTCTACCTGCAGCTCGTGGCCCAGTTGCTGATCGACGTCGTGGGCCTGACACTGCTGATGAGCGCGTCCGGAGGCACGCGCAGCGGACTCGCGTTGCTGATGCTGCTGCCGATCGCCGGCTCGGCGATCCTCAGCCCCGCGTCGCTGGCGATAGCGTTCGCTGCGCTGTGTTCGCTGGCGACGCTGGCCGAGACGATCTGGCGCGACATCCACTACGACGAACCTTCCTCCAACCTCGTGCTGGCCGGTTTGTTCGGTGTAGCGAGTTTCGCAATCGCGATCGTGATGAACCGTCTCGCTGCGCGGTTGATCGTCCAGGAACGGATCGCCCGCCAGCGCGGCTATGACCTGCGCGCGCAGATCGAGATCAACCGGCTGGTCGTCGCCGACATGCAGGACGGTGTGCTGATCCTCGCGGCCGACGGAACGCCGCGTGCCGCGAACCCGGCCGCGCTGCGGATGCTGGGCCTCGACGATGCGCGCGCTCTGGTGCTCGACGGATGGCGCGGGCACGTCGGCGGCACCGCGATCAGCCGCCAGTTCGTCGCGTGGCGCTCGTCCGCCGGCATCATCGGCGGCAGCTTCGACCTGACGTCGACCGCAACGACGTTGCGCGACGAGACCAACGACGTCACGGCCGACACCGATCACGGCAACGAAGACGGATCCGGGCGGCGCCTGCGGGTGCGCTTCGTCGCGCCCGAAGGCGATGCGCTCGCGTCCGGTCGCTATGTGGTGTTCCTCGAAGACCTGCTGCGCGTCGAGCAGCGGGCCCAGCAGCTCAAGCTCGCGGCGATGGGCCGCCTGACGGCGAGCATCGCGCACGAGATCCGCAATCCGCTCGCGGCGATCGCGCATGCCGGCGCGCTGCTCGAGGAGGAGACCAGCGAAGAGCCCGACCCGCCGTTCCGTTCGCGCGATATGGCCGGCGCACGGCGGATGGTCACGATCGTTCGTGAGAACGCCCAACGGCTGAACCGCATCGTCGAGGAGATTCTGCAGTTGTCGCGTCGCGCGCCGGTCAACATCGAATGGATCGCACTCGACCCGTGGCTGGCCCTGTTGGTCGACGAGTTTTGTCGTGCACAGGGCCTTGCGCGTAGCACGATCGTGGTCGTCATGCGCGCGTCGCCGGTGATCCACTTCAACGGCGAGCATCTGCGCCAGGTGCTGGTCAACCTGCTGAGCAATGCGGTGCGCTACGCGACCGGTCGCGACGGAAGCGTGACGATCCATGTCAACCTTCTGTCGAACGCGCGATCGCTGAACGCGACGGCGCTCGCGCTCGACGCCCTCGGCACGGACCGCAACGAAGAGCCGCACGCGCTGATCGAACGGATAGAATTGCTCGTCCAGGACGACGGCCCTGGCATCGACAAGGCCACCCGCGCGAACCTCTTCGAACCGTTTTTCACGACGCATCATCGCGGTACCGGTCTCGGCCTCTACCTCGCCCGCGAACTATGCCTTGCCAACGACGCGACGCTCGACTATTCGATCAATGCGGGCGGTACGCGCCGCGGCGGCTTCGTGATCCGTGCGGCGGGCACGGGCATTTGAACGACGACGCCGGGCGGCACCGCGCCTCAGTTTTCTTCCCGCACTGCCGATAGAAGTCTAAAAGGCAAACGATGCAGACGTTCAGCGACGATCCGCCCACATCCCGCGGCGTGCGACCCGTAGTGCAGAGTTCGGCGAGCAGCGCGAACATCGCGCGGGTGCTCGTCGTCGACGACGAGCCCGACCTGCTCGAACTGCTCGAACTCACGCTGGTCCGCATGGGCCTGGACGTCGATCGTGCGATGACGGTGGGCGAGGCGCGCGATCGGCTCGCACAGCGCAGCTACGCGCTGTGCCTGACCGATATGCGCCTGCCCGACGCGAGCGGGATGGATCTGGTCGCACTGATTTCGCGCGACTATCCGGCCACGCCGGTCGCCGTCATCACGGCATTCGGAAGCACCGAGAACGCGGTGGCCGCATTGAAGGCCGGCGCGTTCGATTACCTCAGCAAGCCGGTCGCGCTCGATCATCTGCGCAGCCTCGTGCAATCCGCGGTCCGCGCCTACGGCCGGGACAGCCGCGAGCGCGAATCGGAGCGCACCCGCGGCAGCGGTCCGAAGTCCGGTGCCAAGGTCTCCGAAAACGGCGACGCGCCGTTTCTGGCGCGCCTGCTCGGCGGGTCGACGACGATGGCCGAAGTGCGTGCGCTGATCCGGCGGGTCGCTCTTTCGCAGGCACCTGTCGCGATCAGCGGCGAATCCGGCAGCGGCAAGGAACTCGCCGCGCGCGCAGTCCACGACTGCAGCGGTCGGCGCGACGGCCCGTTCGTCGCGGTCACCTGCGGCGCGATCCCCGAACAACTGGTCGAGGCCGAGTTCTTCGGTTATCGCAAGGGTGCGTTCACCGGCGCCGACGCCGATCGCGACGGTTTCTTCCAGACCGCGAAGGGCGGCACGCTGTTCCTCGACGAGGTCGCCGACCTGCCGCTCGCGATGCAGGTCAAGCTGCTGCGGGCGATCCAGGAGCGGTCGGTGCGCCGCGTGGGCGGCATGAACGAAGAGTCGGTCGACGTGCGGCTGATCAGCGCGACGCATCAGAATCTCGCGCAGTGCGTGATGCAGGGGCGCTTCCGGCAGGATCTGTTCTACCGGCTCAACGTCATCGACATCCGCATCCCGTCGCTGCGCGAACGCCGTGAAGACATTCCGCTGCTCGCGCGTCACCTTCTCGCGACGCTCGCGCCCGACCTCACGCTGTCGCAGGCGGCGATCGACAAGCTGTCGGACTACGACTTCCCGGGCAACGTCCGCGAACTCGGCAACATTCTCGAACGATCGGCCGCTCTCGCCGAGTCCGCGGAGATCGGACCCGACGACCTGAATATCATGGGCGCTGCGTCCGCCCCGTTGGCGTCGTCCAGTCCGGCGCCGCGCGCGCGCAGCGAGCAGCAAGAAGCCGCACCGGTCGCGCCCGTCGCGCCCGTCGCGCCGTCGGGCGCGAACGCGATCGGACTCGTCGGCACGCTCGCCGACTTCCTCGACGACATCGAACGCGACCTGATCGAGAAGGCGCTCGCGCAGACCCGCTACAACCGTACCGCGGCTGCAGACTTGCTCGGTATCACCTTCCGCCAGTTGCGCTATCGGATGCAGCGGTTGAACATTCAGTGATGCGGTCGTCGTCCGGGCGCGCGCAGGGCGCAATGGGCGCGATCTCGATCGATGTCGACGGATGGGCTTCGCCGGGTGACCGGATCCTGTCGCCCAATCATGACGCGCGACCCGGCGGGATCGAACCGACGCTGATCGTGATCCACAACATCAGCCTGCCGCCGGGCGTGTTCGGGGGTCGCGCGATCGACGCGCTGTTCACGAACACGCTCGACGCTTCCGAACATGCCTATTACGAAGGGCTGCGCGGCCTGCGGGTTTCGTCGCACTTCCTGATCCGTCGCGACGGCTCGCTCGTACAGTTCGTAGCGTGCGCGAGGCGCGCGTGGCACGCCGGGGTGTCGTCGTTCGAAGGCCGCGAACGCTGCAACGACTTCTCGATCGGCATCGAGCTCGAAGGCGATGACGACAGCGCGTTCGCCGAAACGCAGTACGACGCGCTGCTCGCGCTGATCGCCGCGACGAAGGCGCGCTACCCGATCCGAGCGATCGCGGGCCACGCCGCAATTGCGCCGGGCCGCAAGACCGATCCCGGGCCGCACTTCGACTGGTCGCGGCTGTTACCGTCATCCTAGGAAGCGTTAGCCGATATGCCCGAAGCGGGCACTTGTGCATGAGCCTGTGGACAGCTTGTGCAAAGGCTGTGCATCGCGGCGGGACAAGTGCCTGAAGCGAATGGCC
>JBDTIS010000043.1:0-26519 GCA_039936235.1 Burkholderiaceae bacterium
TGCCGGGCATGACCATGGAAGCGCCGAAGGGCGAGGCCGGCATCGACAAGAGCAAGGAGGCGAAGGCAACGGGAAAAGAAGCGAAGTCGATTTCGGCGAAGACCCTTCCAGCGCCGGCCTCCCCGCCTCCGCCTGCGCCGGGAGAGGCCGCCCCCCAGCCTGCGGCGCAAATGGATCGTGGCAGCATGCCCGGCATGAGCCGCGATATGCCGGGCATGGCATCCCCGGCCGACGATGAGGCTCCTCCGAAGCCGGCGATGGATCACTCCGCGATGCCCGGGACCGACCATAGTTCGATCCGCGCAACGGACCATGGCTCGATGCCCGGCATGTCGGCGAAGCCTCCCGTCAGCACGGGCGGCATGCAGGGGGAGGATATGGATTCGATGATGAAATCGATGCAGGGCGGCTCCCCACCTGCCGACGCCCGTGATCCCGACGTCTATGCCGATGGTCTGGAAAACGGCCACATGCCCGGCATGGACATGGCAGACGACGCTATGCACGTCCAAGTCCTGCTCGATCGCGTCGAGCAGTTTCACAGTAGCCGGGGCAACGGCCAGGCGGTCGATGCGCAGGCGTGGGCCGGTGGCGATATCGACAAGTTCTGGCTGAAGGTCGATGGCGAACGAGCCGGCGGCAAGCTCGGCGCAACTCGGACCGAGGCACTCTGGAACCACGCCATCGCTACCTATTGGGGTTTGCAAACGGGAGCGCGTCACGACTTCGGCGATGGACCGGGTCGCAATTGGGCGTCGTTCGGCTTCCAGGGGCTGGCTCCGTACTGGTTCGACGTCCAAGCTACGGCGTATGTCGGAGAAGGCGGGCGTACGGCATTGCGCTTCGAGGGCGAGTACGACTTGCGGATCACCCAACGGCTCGTGCTGCAGCCCGACGTCAAGGTCAGCTTCTACGGAAAGAACGATCCGCAACGCGATATCGGTGTGGGGCTGTCGGATATCGATGCGGGTTTGCGACTTCGATATGAATTCTCGCGAAAGTTCGCTCCCTATGTCGGCGTGGTCTGGAATCGCAGATTCGCCGACACGGCCCGCTACGCCCGCGAATCCGGCAATGCGGTCCGGGAAACCCGCGCCGTCGCCGGCGTTCGCATCTGGTTTTGAGCGCGACGTTCGCCGCCGTTGCGTTGAAGGGTGAAGACGTTCATCACGCAACGGCCAATGACGTGGAGACGGACGGCGGTGGACTGAGGGTGGTTCTGGACGTCCATCGACGAACCGGTATCTGTTTGGCCACGTCTGCATAAACACTTGCGTCACTCGCCGAACGCAAACCGATCGCGAACGCAACTCTCCGCAGCGCTCCGAAGCAAGTGCGGTTGCTTCAGCGAACCGCTCGAAGCGAAGTTCAGCGGCGTCGAGCTCAGGGACGCTCCGATCGGAGCGTAGAGACGAGCTACCTGCTGGAGCTGATCGCGGCCGCGTTGCGACTCGCCGCCGTCGAGCCCTCACCGTTTCGGCATCGTCGGTCACGTCCACATCGGCACGCAGATCGGCGTGCTTGCCGAGCACCGTGGCATGCAGGTTCTGTTCAGCGACATCGAAGCCAAGTCGCCCCTCGGCAACGCGCGCGAGACGGCGAGCCTCGACGAGCTGCTCCGATGTGCAGGCGTCGTCAGCCTTCATGCGCCGCAGACGCCGGGGACCGTCCGCAGCCCGGAGCCCGGTGGGATGCTCGCGTGCTGCTATTGTCAATCGGCAACATGGCCCGGATGACTGCCACGGCCGACAGGCTTTACTTGGAGACGCAGCAACGCCTGTGCGCCTTATGCCCCAAGACGACCGGCGACACATCGGCATCGGTCTGGTGCTCCCCGCGATCGCGCTGGATACGATCGCGATTCACCATGCCACGCGGCCCGCTGCGAGCACGGCAGCGCAGCGCTGGACCGATGGACGATTGGCTCGACTCGAAACGCTACCGGAGGCTCGATGACGATGAAGATCGCGCTACTGTCCGACCTGCACCTGTCGGTTCAAGGCATGGACGCGACGGCTACGAATGCCGACGTCGTGATACTCGCCGGAGACCTCCATCGCCCCGCCGGCGCCATCGAATGGGCGCGGCAGTTCCGCCAGCCGACCCTGTTCGTCGCCGGCAACCACGAGTTCTACGGCAGCGACCTGATCACGACGATGCGCGAGCTGCGCGCGCACGCCCAAGGCACTGCCGTGCGAGTGCTCGAACACGATGTCTGGCGGCACGGCGGGGTTCGTTTCCTCGGCTGCACCTTGTGGTCGGACTACCGCTTGTACGACTCGTCCGCCCAGCGTGAACAGGGGCTGCGGCAGGCAGGTGAGCTCGTACGCGACTTCTCGCGCATCCGCAGCGCACCCGACTTCGACGACCAGTTCACACCCGCCATGTCGCAGTATCTCTGCGACCGCGCCGTGGCCTGGCTCGAGGATCAATTCGCCATAGCCCATGACGGGCCGACAGTGGTGATCACCCATTACGCGCCGGCGCGCGGCAGCATTGCCGCGAGGTTCATCGGCTCACCGCTGAACGCGTGCTTCGTGTCCGATCTGGAGCCGCAGATTCGCCGCTGGCAGCCGGCGTTGTGGTTGCACGGCCATGTGCACGACAGCTTCGACTATCGCATCGGCAACACGCGCGTCGTGGCCAACCCGCGCGGCTATGCCCCCAAAGGTGTCGTCGAGAACCAGGCTTTCGATGCGTCGCTGATTATCGAGCTGAGCTGAGCGACGAGCGAAGGCAGTCAATGACCGACATGAATACGCAGGTGCAAGCACTTGGACATCTGGCGAGCGATGGTCGAGCAGATCGCCGAAGCCGTCACCCGAGCCAACCGCAGCTTTGCCATCGAACGCTGGAACACGGCAGTTGCGCAGAGGTTCGGTTTCAGCGCCACCGAGGCCATCGGGCGAAGCCCGGACCTGCTGATTCCAGAGCAGTCACGGGCCGCACGTGGGCGCGGCTTCGACGCCGCGATCAAAGGCGGTGCGCTGCGACTGAACGGTCGTGTCACGCCGACGCCGTTCTGCACAAGTCGGGTCGCACCCTGTACAGGGAGACGCGCTTCGTGCTGGTGTGGTGCTGGGTTTGATTGCGGCAGCGCGCGAAGGCCCGAGCGCGTCGAATGCGGGAAGTCGGTTCGTTCCTTCGCGCCAAGGTAGCAGGCTATCGCAGGCCAACGGGCAAGGCAACGAATCCGCTGGCGGGAAAGGTCGCGCGTTGCGGCGCTTGCCCCGCAACCAGCGCGATGTCTCCGGCGCGGGCGAGAAGCACTTCCATCAGCACGCGCAGCTCGAGCCGGGCCAGCGGCGCCCCCGGGCAGACATGCACGCCGGCACCGTACAGCAGGTTGTGCTCGCGGTTGCCTTCGGGGTCGAAGCGGTCGGGAACGCCGAACACCGCTTCGTCGCGGTTGGCGCTGGCCCAGATCAGCGTCAGTCGATCGCCGGCGTCGAGCTTGCGTCCGCCGATCTCGACCGGGCAGGTGGTGACGCGACGGTTTGCGATCAGCGGCGGGTGGATGCGCAGGATCTCGTCGATGGCGGCCGGCAGATCGTCGGGCTGCCGGCGTAGCCTGGCCTGCAGATCGGAATGTGCGGCGAGGTAGTGCACGAGAATGCCCACACTGGCGGCGATCGTGCCCAGCTCGCCGACCGTCCAGTTGCGCACGATGCTCACGATCTCTTCGTCGCTCAGCGGTCGGCCATGGATGTGCTCGCGCAGCAGCCGGCTGGTGACGTCGGCGGGTGCCTGCTGACCCGCATCGCGGCGCAGGACGAGTTGTTGCTTGATGTGTCCATCGAATTGGACCGCGATCCGCGCCATGGCCGAACGGTCGCCCGCGCGTGTCGCACGGTGGTTCTTGTCGATCCATAGCCGCAGCGGCCCATGCAAGCTGTCGGGCCAGCCCATGAAGGCGCACTGAACGCTCAGTGCAAACGGCTGCGCGAAATCGGTCATCAGCTCGAAAGACGCACCGCGTGGCAGGCTGGCGACCCGTGCGTGGGCGATGGCCCGGCACACGGGCTCGAACGCCGCCATGTCTTCAGGCGTGAAGTAGCGTTCGATGATTTCCCGGTAGGGCGTGTGCTCCGGCGGATCCATGGCATTCGGGATCGAGAGATGATTCGAGGCCGCGTTGCTGAACGTCTCGGGATCCTCCAGCACGTGCACCACATCCGCATGACGGAACAGTGACCACCACAGGTAGTCGCTGTGCGCGACAGGACAGCGATTGCGCATCGCGTCGTAAGCGGCAATCTGGTCGCCGAGGACATCTTGTGCCGCGGGATCCCAGTCGACCGGTTTGGCAGCGCTCATCGTCTTCCTCCGTGTTTTTGCTTCTGACGCGATGAATATCAACGCTTCGTGCGGCTGCTCGGCGCAGTGCCTCACCCGAAAACGACCGGGTCGGGTTCGCCGACCGGCAAGATGACCACGGCATTCGTCGCTGGACAGTGGATGGCGCTCGGTGATAGCCGACGCCGATGACATAGTCTCGCAGCAACGACTCCTCGTATCGCTCGCAGACCGACAGCGCACGCAGCGCATCGCGCGCGTCCACGACACCGACGCGTTCGCACTCGTCGTCGACCCAGGGATCCGGACCAGGCCGCGGGTGTGCATCATCGCAACAACTCGCCCGGCTCCTGGTGTGGACGGCGATGGCGGACGGTTTCGGTCATCAGATCGGCCGCGAGCGTCGTGCAGGCGCTGCCTTGACAATGTCCAGGCACTTGAGTGCGCTCGCGCACAGACGAGCGCCGTTAGGGTGTCGACACTGGTCCATGCGCCGGGAGGAATTCCTGGCCGAGGAGCATTCATGGCCGAAGCTACTTCAGCGCTCAGCGGTCCCGATTTCGCGGCAGGCTTTCCGCTCGCTTCCGTCGAGGAAGACGCGCTGCTTCTCGGCCACGCGAACGGTGAACCGGTGCTGCTGGTGCGCCAGGGCGAGCTGGTTCGGGCCGTCGGTGCGATCTGCACCCACTACGGCGCGCCGCTCGCAGATGGGCTGCTGGTCGGCGATACCGTGCGTTGCCCCTGGCACCACGCTTGCTTCAGCTTGCGCAACGGCGCGGTGCTGCGTGCGCCGGCGCTGACGCCGATCGCTTGCTGGAACGTCGAACAACGAGACGGCGTCGTCTATGTGCACGAGAAGATCGAGCATCCCCGCCCCGAGGCGAGTCCGGTGGCGCAGGCCGCGCCGGCATCGATCGTCATCGTCGGCGGCGGTGGCGCCGGCACCGCGGCCGCCGGGATGCTGCGCCAGCTCGGTTACGCGGGTCGCATCACGATGCTCAGCGCCGATGCGTCGCCACCGTACGACCGGCCGAACCTGTCGAAAGGCGGCCTCGCGGGTACCGGCGCTGCGGAAGTCACGCCGCCGCGCTCGGACCGGTTCTACCGCGACCAGCTCATCGATCTGCGGTTGAACGTGCGCGTCGCCCGCATCGACGTGGCGGCGCGGCAGATCGAGCTCGAAGACGGCAGCCGTGAAGGCTGGGACGCGCTGTTGCTGGCGACCGGCGCCGAGCCCGTGCGCCTCGCTTTGCCCGGCGCCGATCTGCCGCACGTGCACTATCTGCGCACTTCCGCCGACGGCGAGGCGCTGATCGCCGCCGCGCGCAACGCCAGGCGCGCGGTCGTGATCGGCGCCAGCTTCATCGGCCTCGAAGTCGCCGCGTCGCTACGCGCGCGCAAGCTCGAAGTGCAGGTGGTGGGGCGCGAGGCGGTGCCGATGGAAAAGGTGCTCGGCGCGGAGGTCGGCCGCTTCATTCGTTCGCTGCACGAGCAGAACGGCGTCGGGTTTCACCTCGAATGCACGCCGGTGTCGATCGACGGCAGCGCCGTGACCCTGAGCAATGGCGAACGGCTCGCCGCCGACCTGGTCGTCATCGGCGTCGGCGTCAGGCCGAACGTGGCACTGGCGCAGCAGGCGGGCCTGGCGATGCATGGCGCCAGCGGCGGCGTGAGCGTCGACGAGTATCTCGAAACCAGCACGCCGGGAATCTACGCGGCCGGCGACATCGTGGCCTGGCCCGACCCGCTCAGCAGCGAGCGGATTCGCGTCGAGCACTGGGTGGTTGCGCAGCGACAGGGCCAGACCGCGGCGCGCAACATGCTCGGGGCGCGCGAGCGTTTTACGGCGGTGCCGTTCTTCTGGACCGAGCAATACGATTTCAGCCTGGCCTATGTCGGCCACGCCGCACCGTTCGAGACGGTCGACATCGAAGGCAGTCTGGATGCGCACGATTGCAAGATCACGTACCTGCGCGGCGACCGCAAGCTCGCGGTCGCGGTCGTGCAACGCGATCTCGAAGGCTTGCGCGCCGAAGTGGAATTCGAGCGCACGATCGATGCCGACGAGCGGACACCTACTCCGGGCCATGAACAGCACGGCCTTGCTCCAGACACGTGAGCGCGCATCATGATGAGCACACTCGACCAGCAATGCGTCGACACTCTTCGCTTCCTTTCGATCGACGCGGTACAAAAGGCCGCGAGCGGGCACCCTGGCTTGCCGATGGGGGCGGCACCGATGGCCTATGTGTTGTGGACCCGGTACCTGAAACACAGCCCGGGCGATCCCGACTGGTTCGACCGCGACCGCTTCGTGTTATCGGCCGGACACGGCTCGATGCTGCTCTACAGCCTGCTGTACGTCTGCGGCTACGCGTTGCCACTCGAACAGATCGAGCAGTTCCGACAATGGGGCAGTGCCGCGCCGGGGCATCCCGAGCGCGGACACACGCCCGGCGTCGAGGTGACGACCGGGCCGCTAGGCCAGGGCTTCGGCAACGCCGTGGGCATGGCCATGGCCGAGGCCCACCTGGCCGCGCGCTACAACCGCGACGGCTTCGAGATCATCGATCACAACACCTACGCGATCGTCAGCGATGGCGATCTGATGGAAGGCGTTGCATCGGAGGCTGCGTCGCTCGCCGGTCACCTGCGACTAGGCAAGCTGATCTGCCTGTATGACGACAACAGCGTCACCTTGTCGGCCGGCACCGCCATCACGTTCACCGAGGACCGGGCGCTGCGCTTCGAGGCCTATGGCTGGCATATCGAGGCGGTCGAAGACGGTAACGATCTGGCGGCGATCGCGCGTGCTCTCGACGCCGCGCATCGAAATAAGAGGCAGCCTTCGCTGATCCTGGTGCGCACGCACCTGGGCTACGGTTCGCCGAATAAGCAAGACAGCTACGAGGCGCATGGTTCTCCGCTCGGAGCGGACGAGGTGCGCCTGACCAAGCAGAACCTCGGCTGGCCGACCGAGCCGCCCTTCCTCGTGCCAGACACTGCGCTGGCGCACTTTCGCGAAGCGATCGAGCGCGGCCGGCGGCTCGAAGCGCAGTGGAGTACCCGTATCGAGGCCTACACCGCGGCGTTCCCCGATCTCGCGCGCGAGTTGCAGCAACGGATCGACGCCAAGCTGCCGCCCGGCTGGGACGCGGATATTCCGGTCTTCCGGGCCGATGCGAAAGGCATGGCAACCCGTGTCGCGTCGGGCGACGTGCTGAACGCCATCGCGCCGCATCTGCCGGCGCTGATGGGCGGGTCGGCCGATCTGGATCCATCGACGCACACCGCGTTGAAGGACCTGGGCGATTTCGAGGCATCCGGCATCGATGCGCACGACCGCCAGGGATCGCAGGGCGGCGGCTGGCGCTATGCCGGGCGCAATCTGCACTTCGGCGTGCGCGAACACGCGATGGGCGCCATCGTCAACGGCCTGGCGGCGCACGGCGGCAGCATTCCGTTCAGCGCGACCTTCCTGATCTTCAGCGACTACATGCGCCCGCCGATGCGCCTGGCCGCACTGATGGGCTTGCACGTCGTCTTCGTCTTCACCCACGACAGCATCGCCGTCGGCGAAGATGGCCCGACCCATCAACCGATCGAACAACTCGCCGGCCTGCGCGCGATGCCGCGCCTGAGCGTCATCCGTCCCGGCGACGCCAACGAGACCGCGGTCGCATGGCGTGTCGCGCTCGAGGCGACCGGTCGACCGGTCGTGCTGGTGTTGACGCGGCAGAACCTGCCGACCCTCGACCGCACGACATTCGCATCCGCCGATGGCCTGCGGCGGGGGGCCTATGTCCTGATCGATGCGCCGGACGGCAAGCCCGACCTGATCCTGCTCGCGAGCGGCTCCGAAGTGGAGCTTGTCGTTGCGGCCCACGGTCGACTCGCGGCCGAACACATCGCGACGCGGATCGTCTCGATGCCGAGTTGGGATCTGTTCGACGCCCAGCCGATGGACTATCGCCACGCCGTGCTGCCGCCTTCGGTCAGGGCCCGGCTGGCGGTCGAGGCGGGTGCGTCCCAGGGCTGGCATCGCTATGTCGGCGACGCCGGCGATGTGCTCGGCGTCGATCGCTTCGGCGCATCGGCACCCATCGAGGTCGTGATGCGTGAATACGGATTCACCGTCGACAACGTCTGCGCACGCGCGCGCTCATTGCTGCGGCGTTGAGACGCAGCCCGCACTGATTCGGAGCAAACCACCATGCCCACCAAGAATGCACCGTCGTTCAAGACGATTCCAGATGGCACCGCGGTGTCGTGGCATTACCGCAGCGCGATCGGCCACGGCACCGTGACCGGCGTCCACAAGCTCGGCACATCCGCCGACAACACGATGTATTCGATCGCGGAGCACGACCACCATCCGGGCGAGCCGGCCGTCGTATTCCATTCGGGCAAAGCATTGACGCGCGCGGCGAAATAACACCATGACGGCGGAGTGGAACCGCCCCCACCTCGGGATCGGCTATCAGTGACGGAGGGTCGTTCGGTTTTTTCCAGCGCCGAGCCGGATATCCCTGCGAAAAACTTCTGTTGAACCGATATCAGACCCCATCTACCGGGATGCCACCTTCAAACCGGCCAGCACGTCATGACCATTACCGTCACTGAAGCCGCAGCCCGACAGATACACAGCCAGATTGCCAAGCGCGGCAAAGGCCTGGCATTGCGGATCGGTGTCAAGACCGTCGGATGTTCGGGTCTTGCGTATACCTATGCGATCGCCGACGCGTTGAATGACGGCGATGTCGTCTTCGAAGCGCACGCCGCGAAACTGGTGGTCGACGCCAAGAGCCTCGCGATGATCGACGGTGCCCGACTGGACTTCATCACCGAAGGCCTCAAGCAAAACTTCAGGTTCGACAACCCCAATGCCGACAGCACCTGTGGCTGTGGCGAGAGCTTCAACCTGAAGGTGGCGAAGGCGGATGCTGCGGCCGGGTCCGGCTGAGGAGACGCGAATGAGCACCCTTTTACAAAACCTCGTCGACCGGCCCTACGCTCACGGCTTCGTCACCGATATAGAGTCGGACGTCGCCGCCAAGGGCCTCGACGAAGATACGATCCGGCTGATCTCGGCCAAGAAGATCGAGCCCGAGTGGCTGCTCGAATTCCGCCTGAAGGCGTTTCGCCACTGGCTGACGATGACGGAGCCCGAATGGGCTCATGTCACTTACCCGAAGATCGATTTCCAGGCGATCAGCTACTACGCGGCGCCCAAGCCCAGGCCCAAGCTCGCGAGCATGGACGAGGTCGACCCGGCGTTGCTGCGCACCTTCGAGAAGCTCGGCGTGCCGCTGCACGAGCGCGCCGCGCTCGCCAACGTCGCGGTCGACGTGATCTTCGACAGCGTCTCGGTCACGACCACCTACAAGAAACGGCTGGCCGAAGCCGGCGTCATCTTCGGCTCGATTTCCGACGCCGTGCGCGAGCATCCCGAGCTGGTGCGCAAGTACCTCGGAACGGTGGTGCCCAGTGGCGACAACTACTACGCGGCACTCAATTCGGCGGTCTTCACCGACGGCTCGTTCTGCTACATCCCGAAGGGCGTGAAATGCCCGATGGAGCTGTCGACGTACTTTCGCATCAACACCGAGCAGACCGGTCAGTTCGAGCGCACCCTGATCGTCGCCGAGGAAGGCGCCTCGGTGTCCTACCTCGAAGGCTGCACCGCGCCCAAGTTCGACAGCAATCAACTTCACGCCGCGGTCGTCGAGCTGGTCGCGCTGGACCATGCCGACATCAAGTATTCGACGGTGCAGAACTGGTACGCAGGCGACGCCGACGGCGTGGGCGGCATCTATAACTTCGTCACCAAACGCGGGCTGTGCAAGGGCGCTCATTCGAGAATCTCCTGGACTCAGGTCGAGACCGGCTCGGCGATCACCTGGAAATACCCGTCGTGCGTACTCGTCGGCGACCATTCGGTCGGTGAGTTCTATTCGGTGGCGGTGACCAATCACCACCAGCAGGCCGATACCGGCACGAAGATGATCCACATCGGCAAGCACACGCGCAGCACGATCGTCAGCAAGGGTATCTCGGCCGGCGCATCGAGCAACAGCTACCGCGGCCTGGTGAAGATCGCACCGACGGCCTTCGGCGCACGCAACCATTCGCAATGCGACTCGATGCTGATCGGCGAGCGTTGCAGCGCCAATACCTACCCTTACATTCAGGTGCGCAACCCCAGTGCCCAGGTCGAACACGAGGCGTCGACCTCGAAGATCGGCGAAGACCAGCTGTTCTATTTCGCGCAGCGCGGCATCGACGCCGAAGCGGCCGTCTCGGTGATCATCAACGGCTTCTGCAAGGACGTGTTCCGCCAGTTGCCGATGGAGTTCGCGGTCGAGGCGAGCCAATTGCTCGGGCTGAAGCTCGAAGGCAGCGTCGGATGATCCGCGTGGGCAGCAAGACCCTCCTCGAAGTGAGTGGCCTGCACGCCAGCATCCACGGCGTCGAGATCCTCAAGGGCCTCGACCTCGTCGTGAAGAGCGGCGAGGTGCACGCAATCATGGGCCCGAACGGCTCGGGCAAGAGCACCTTCGCCAAGGTGCTGGCCGGCCACACGGCGTACCAGGTGACGGCCGGCTCGGTGCTCTTCCAGGGCAAGAACCTGCTCGACATGCCGCCCGAAGCGCGAGCCCGCGCCGGCGTCTTCCTCGCGTTCCAATATCCGATCGAGATTCCGGGCGTCGGCAACAGCCAGTTCCTGCGCCTGGCCTACAACACGGTGCAGGCCGGGCGCGGCAAGGAAGAGCTCGACCCGCTCGAGTTCGACGACCTGGTGCGCGAGAAGATGGCGCTGCTCGATATGAGCCCCGAATTCCTCGAGCGCAGCGTCAACGAAGGCTTTTCCGGCGGCGAGAAGAAGCGCAACGAAATCCTGCAGATGGCACTGCTGGAGCCGACTCTGGCGATCCTCGACGAGACCGATTCCGGACTCGACATCGATGCCCTGCGGGTGGTCGCCGAAGGGGTCAACCGGATCGCCGGCAAAGACACCGCGATCGTGCTGGTGACGCACTACCAGCGGCTGCTGAACCACATCGTCCCCGACTACGTGCACGTAATGAGCGCAGGCCGCATCGTCAAGACCGGCGGCCGCGAGCTTGCGCTCGCGCTCGAGGAAAGCGGCTACGAGAGCTTCGAGGCTGACGCGAATGGTCGGGCGGCGGCGGCCGAGCCATCGCCGTGAGCGCCACGGCGAGCGTTGACAGCGCGGTTCTCGATCGGCTGCTAGGCGTTCCGGTCGGTTCGCAGCATGCGGAGGCACCCGCCGGGCCGTCGTGGCTGAGCGCGCTGCGCGCCGCCGCGCTCGAGCGGGTCGGTGCGCTGAAGCTGCCGACCCGGCGCGACGAAGACTGGCGCTTCACCGACCTCTCGGCGTTGGCCGCGCAGTCTTTTCAGCCGGCGCAGCCACAGCCTTCGCTCGCGCTCGGTGATGTCGCGCGGTTCTTCATCGGCGAAGCGACGTCGCGGCTCGTCTTCATCGATGGCGTTCATGCGCCGCAGTGGTCCAGCACGAACGGCGGCGGTGGGGGTGAAGGCGTCGTCGTCACGACGCTGGCCGCGGCGATCGCGTCGCACGGCGCTGTCGTCGAAACCCAGCTCGGCCGGCACGCCGCCTTCGATACCGAGCTGTTCACTGCGCTGAACACCGCGTTCCTGCAGGACGCCGCCGTGATCATCGCGCCGCCCGGCGCCGTCGGCACGGCGCCGGTGCACGTTCTCTTCATCGCCCGCAGTCCCGGCGTGGCCAGCCATCCACGCCTGCTGCTCGTCGCCGAGGCGGGCAGCGCGGTGACGCTGATCGAAGACCATGTCGCGTTGCATGACGGTGCCTATTTCACGAATCCGGTCGCCGAGATCGTGCTCGCCGCCAACGCACGTGTCGAACACGTGCGGGTGCAGCGCGACAGCGCCACCGCGGTTCACCTCGGGACCTGTGCCGTCGCGCTCGGCCGGGCGAGCCACTACCACTCGGTGAGCGTCGCACTCGGCGCGACGCTGTCGCGGCTCGGTGTCGATGTCGCGCTGTCCGACGAGGCGGCGCAGTGCTCGCTCGACGGTATGGTTCTCATCGGGGCCAGCCAGATCGCCGACACGCATTCGTGCATCCGTCACCTGAGGCCGCGCGGCACAAGCCGACAGTTGCACAAGGCGATCGTCGACGGTGCCGCGCATGCGGTTTTCAACGGCCGCGTCGAGGTCGGCGTCGGCGCCCAGCAGACCGACTCGGCGCAGTCGAGCCGCAACCTGTTGCTCAGCGCCAAGGGTCAGGTCGACACCCTGCCGCAACTCGAGATCCTGGCCGACGACGTCAAGTGCACGCACGGGGCCACCGTCGGCGAACTCGACAGCGAAGAAGTCTTCTACCTGCGCAGCCGGGGCCTCTCGGAAGCCGCGGCGCGCGACCTCCTGATCTATGCTTTCGGCGCCGAGGTCATCGACCGCATCCCGGTCGCCTCGCTCAGGCGTCAGCTCGAGCGCTCGGTGCTCGAGCGCACCGCGCGCCACGCGCCATGACACGAGCCCGCGCCTTCGACGTCGAGCGCATCCGTGCCGACTTCCCGATCCTGCGCCTGCAGGTCGCAGGCAAGCCGCTGATCTACTTCGACAACGCCGCATCGAGCCAGATGCCGCAGCCGGTGATCGACCGCATGGTGCGCTACCAGACCAGCGAGCACGCCAACATCAACCGCGCGGTGCACCATCTGTCGCAGACCGCGACGACTGCGTACGAAGCCGCGCGCGGCACGCTGCAGCGCTTCATCAACGCCCGGGAAGCGCGCGAAGTGATCTTCACCAGCGGCACCACGGACGGCATCAACCTCGTGATGCAGGGCTGGGGCCGCAAGTTCATCGGTGCCGGCGACGAGATCGTCCTGACGGTGCTGGAACACCACTCGAACATCGTGCCGTGGCAGATGCTGTGCGCCGAGAAAGGCGCGCTGCTGCGTGTCGTGCCGATGGACGACACCGGCGAGTTGCGGGTCGACGACTACGAGCACCTCTTCGGCGAACGAACCCGGCTGGTCGCGCTCGGCCACGTCTCGAACGCGCTCGGCAGCATCAATCCGGTGAAGCAGATGGTCGCGCTCGCGCACGCCCGCGGCGCGCTGGTGCTGCTCGATGGCGCGCAGGCCGCGCCGCACCTGAGGGTCGACGTGCAGGATCTGGACTGCGACTTCTACGCCTTCTCGGGTCACAAGATGTGCGGCCCCACCGGCGTCGGCGTTCTTTATGGTCGGGCCGCGCTACTCGAAACGATGCAGCCCTTCAAAGGCGGCGGCGACATGATCCGCACGGTGAGCTTCGAGGCGACCACGTACAACGAGATTCCCCACAAGTTCGAAGCCGGCACGCCGCCGATCGCGGCTGCGATCGGCCTCGCAGCCGCGGTCGACTACCTGTCGGCGATCGGCATGGCAGACATAGCCACGCACGAGCATGCGTTGCTCGTTCGCGCCACCGAGCAGTTGCATGCGTTGCCGGGCGTTCGCATCATCGGCACCGCCCGGCACAAGGCCGCGGTGCTGTCGTTCGCGGTCGAGGGCGTGCATCCGCACGACGTCGGCACCTTGCTCAATCTCGACGGCATCGCGGTACGCACCGGCCACCACTGCGCCCAGCCGCTGATGAAGCGGCTCGGCGTGGCCGCGACCTCGCGCGCATCGTTCGCGTTCTACAACACGATCGCCGAGGTCGACGCGCTCGCGGCAGGCATTCGCAACGTGCAAAAGGTGTTCGCATGAGCGCCATCAACGAGGATCACGCATGACAGTCGATCCGAGATCGCTCTATCAGGAAGTGATCCTCGACCACAACAGGAAGCCGCGCAACCACGGCGTGCTCGAGCATCCGAACCACCGCGCGGAGGGGGTTAATCCGCTGTGCGGCGACTACATCGAGGTGACGCTCGATCTCGACGGCGAGGCCATCCGGGCCATCGCCTTCCAGGGCGAGTCGTGCGCGATCTGCAAGGCCTCGGCGTCGATGATGACGGTGGCGGTCAAGGGCAAGAGCCGCGACGCTGCCAAGACGCTGATCCGCGAATTCACCGCCCTGGCGACCGGCCGCTCTGGGGCGGATGCCTGCCCGCACATCGGCCGTCTCGCCGTCGTCTTCGCCGGCATCAGCGAGTTGCCGATGCGGGTGAAGTGCGCGATCCTGCCGTGGCACACGCTGCAGGCCGCGTTCAATGCCGTTGCAACCACCTCTACCGAGGCCGAGCGTGATCCGATGCACATGCCGCTCGGCGACGCGTGAGAGCCTGAGACCGCCATGCCGAAGATCGCCGACATCGAGGACACACCGAATCCGAACGCGCGGAAGTTCGTGCTCCACGAACCGCTGACCTGGGGCATCGTGCATTCGTACGACAACGCCGAGCAGGCCGAAGGCGACGCGTTGGCGCGCGCGTTGTTCGCGATCGAGCACGTGACCAACGTGTTCTACGTCGATCGCTGGCTCACCGTGACCCAGGACGGCGGCGACGACTGGAAGCAGCTGGCACGCAAGATCGCCGTGCCGGTACGCGCCGCACCGGCCGCGACCGCGCAGTCGGCCGCGACGGTGTCCGCCGCGAACGTGGCACTCGACCATCTGAGCGAGCGCGACCGCGACCGCCTGGACGAGATCGAACTGCTGCTCGACCAGCAGATACGACCCTATCTGCGCGGCGACGGCGGCGACCTGCACGTCCTCGCCTTCGACGCCAATCGGCTCACCGTGCACTACCAGGGCGCGTGCGGAACCTGCCCGAGTTCGATCTCTGGAACGCTGCGCAGCATCGAGAACCTGTTGCACACGATCGAGCCGGACATCGAGGTCGTGGCGGCATAGTTTCCTGGCCGAGGCCATCACTGCGACGTAGCTGACCAGAAGTCGCAGGCCGGCACTGTGCGCTGACACACAGACCGCCGCTCGGCACGGCGTCATCCTCGACGGAACGACAGTGGAGCAAGCCATGGGAACGAAGGGCCAGTCAAGACGCGGCGTCATCGACGACGAGAGGTCGACATGAGCAAGTCACCGATGCAGACACCGGCCTTCTTCGACCAGGCGCCCTCCATCGTCATGTACGACGCGCTGGCGCAGACCCTGGGCGCCACGCCGGACGGGCTGTTCGAATACCGTTACCTCGATGCCGTCAAGCTGGCCGGGCACTCATGCCCGACCGTGGCAGGCGCCTGGTTGATGACGCGCGCGGCGCTGGCACGGCTCTACCCGGGGCAGACGCCGCATCGCGGTGAAGTGCGTGTGGCGATGCGTGAGCCCCAGGACGCGGGTGTCGTCGGCGTGATCGCCAGCGTGGCCGGACTCGTCACGGGCGCGGCCGGCAGCGGTGGTTTCAAGGGCCTGGCAGGTCTCCATGCGCGACGCGATCTGCTGACCTACGACGTGCCGATGCGCGTCGAGATGCGCTTCACGCGCCTGGATGACGGCCAGAGCGTTCAGGTGTCGCACCACCCCGAGGCAGTGTCGCGCCCGACGCAATTGGGGATGCAGATGCAGGCCGCACTGTCGCCCCACGCAGACAGTGCACAGCGCGAAGCCTTCGCGCAGGCTTGGCAGGGCTGGGTGCGCGCGATACTGATCGACCATGCGGACGACCCCAAGCTGATCACCATGCAAGACTGACTGCAGCTGACCCGCCGCGAGTCCGCTGTCGCCAAGAAACTGAACAGCGCGGTCAGGGTGGACACTGCTTCCCGCGGCGGCAACATCGCCGCACGCACTCAACGGCGTTCGAGGGGAAGGGTATCTGGAGGCCTAGCTCGTCGGGAGCATTCGTGGCCTGTTGTCCCTCGCCGCGGAGCAGGGCGCGAAGGCAGAAATAAATATGGTTGCGGGGACAGGATTTGAACCTGTGACCTTCGGGTTATGAGCCCGACGAGCTGCCAGACTGCTCCACCCCGCGGGGCGAAGTATACGCACACCTGGCAGGCGATACAAATCGCTCCGCTGAAAAGTCGCGAGGCGCCGCAACGCAGCGGCTCATTCAAAGCCTTGCGGTATATTCCATCGATGAGTCCGGCACTGAACTTCTGCTCGGTTTGCAGCCACGCGATCACGCTGCGCATTCCCCCCGACGACAACCGCGAACGCGCCTGCTGCGACAAGTGCGGCGCCATCCATTACGTCAATCCCAGGATGGTGGTCGGCACTCTCTGCACATGGCACGACCAGGTGCTGCTGTGCCGACGCGCGATCGAGCCGCGACGCAACTACTGGACGTTGCCCGGCGGCTTCCTCGAAACCGGCGAGACGACTGCAGCCGGCGCCATTCGCGAGACCGACGAAGAGGCCGGCGCACGGATCGTCCTCGGCCCGCTGTTCACGATGCTCGACGTCGTCCACGTCCATCAGGTCCATCTGTTCTATCGCGCAGAACTCCTCGACATCGACTTCGCGCCGGGCGAAGAGAGCCTCGAGGTCCAGCTATTCTCCGAGTCCGACATCCCGTGGGACGAACTCGCCTTCCGCACGGTGTCGACGACGCTGCATCACTTCTTCGCCGACCGGCTGCGCGGCGACTTCGAACTGCACACCGGTGCCGTCGAAGGCTTGCCGCGGATGCCCACTCCCGCTGCCTCGGCGGCAGGCGCCGCGCCTTGATCCACTGGCTTCTGCCGGGCGAGCCGTTTCCGCCCGTCGAAGCCGCGTTGCGCGAACCGGCCGGACTGCTGGCCGCCGGCGGCGACCTGTCGCCCACGCGGCTGATCGACGCGTATCGCCACGGCATCTTCCCGTGGTTCAACGAGGGAGATCCGGTGCTGTGGTGGAGCACCGATCCGCGCATGGTGCTGTTCACCGACGAGTTCCGCATCTCGCATTCACTGCGCAAGCGGCTGGTACGGTCGATCACCGACGACACGATCTCGATCCGCTGCGACACCGCGTTCGAACAGGTCATCACCGCGTGTGCCCAACCGCGCGACGTCGATGGCGGGACCTGGATCGTCGACGACATCGTCGACGCTTACCTGAAGCTGCATCGGATGGGCATCGCGCATTCGGTCGAGACGTGGATCGACGACCGGCTCGTCGGCGGGCTCTACGGCATCGCGATCGGCCGGATGTTCTACGGCGAATCGATGTTCACGCGAATCACCGACGCGTCCAAGATCGCGCTGGCGCATCTGGTGGCGTTCGCGCAGCAGCAGGCGATGCCGATGCTAGACTGCCAGCAGCAGACCCGACACCTCGCCTCGATGGGCGCTCGCGCGATTCCGCGCGTCGAGTTCAAGACGAGGATCACCGGTCTGGTCGAGCAACCCGCGATCGATGCCTGGCCCGAACGACTGGTCTGGACGCGAGCAGCGAACCACGACCCGCACGCTTCCGCGACGACGATCGATCACGACGGCACTCCGGCATGACGCAACTCAAAGACCTGCCGTTCGCGACCCTGCAGTTCTACGCGACGGCGACCTATCCGTGCAGCTACCTGCCGCTGCGACAGGCGCGGTCGCAGGTCGCGACGCCGGGTCACCTGATCAATGCCGACGTCTACAGCGAACTGGTCCGCTCGGGTTTCCGGCGCTCCGGCTTGTTCACGTATCGGCCGCATTGCGACGGCTGCCGCGCATGCATCCCGGTGCGCGTCTGCGTCGACGCGTTCGTACCGAATCGCAGCCAGCGCCGCGCGCAGAAGCAGCATGCCGGCCTGAACGCGCGGATCTGCGCGCTCGCTTTCGATCCCGAGCACTACGCGCTGTATCGCGACTATCAGACGACGCGGCACGCCGGCGGCGGCATGGACCACGACAGCCGCGACCAGTACACCCAGTTCCTCCTGCAGAGCAAGGTCAACACGCGGCTCGTCGAGTTTCGCGACGGCGAAGGGGTGCTGCGGATGGTCAGCATCATCGACGTTCTCGACGACGGCCTGTCGTCGGTCTACACGTTCTACGACACCAGCGTCGAACGCGCGAGCTTCGGCACCTTCAACGTGTTGTGGCAGATCGCGCAGGCGCGCGCGCTGGCGCTGCCGTACATCTATCTGGGCTACTGGATCAGCGGCAGCGCGAGCATGGCCTACAAGGCCAACTTCAAGCCGATCGAAGCCTTGCGCGCGGGTCGCTGGCATCACCTGTCCGATCTCGAAGCGGGTCGCTGAATGGCCGCTTCACAGTGTCCCTGCCGTTGACGCTCGATCGTCTCTACCCGCTCGCGCGTGACGCGCTGTTCGCACTCGACGCGGAGACCGCCCACTACCTGACGCTCGACAACCTGCGGCGCCTGCACACGTGCGGCCTCGCGGGTTGCGTCGCGCCGACGGTCCCGGACGATCCGTGCGTGGTGATGGGACTGCGCTTTCGCAACCCGGTCGGGCTGGCGGCCGGCATGGACAAGAACGGCGCCTACATCGACGCGCTCGCGCACTTCGGCTTCGGCTTCATCGAGGTCGGCACCGTGACGCCACGAGCGCAGCCGGGCAACCCGAAGCCGCGGATGTTCCGCATCCGCCAGGTCGACGCGCTGATCAACCGACTGGGCTTCAACAACGACGGGCTCGAAGCCTTCATCGCGAACGTCAGGCGCTCGACCTTCCGCTCTCGAACGGGCGGCATCCTCGGCCTGAACATCGGCAAGAACGCCGACACGCCGATCGAGCGTGCGACCGACGATTATCTGATCGGGCTCGCCGGTGTCTATCCGCATGCCGACTACGTGACGATCAACATCTCGTCACCGAACACGAAGCAGTTGCGCGAGTTGCAGGGCGCGGACCAGCTCGGCGGGCTGCTGGCCGCGCTGAAAGGCAGGCAGGCCGAACTCGCCGACCAGCACGGACGCTACGTGCCGCTGGCGGTGAAGATCGCGCCGGACCTCGACCCCGCGCAGATCGACGGCGTTGCCGACGCGCTGGTCGCGTACGGCATCGATGGCGTGATCGCAACCAACACGACGCTGTCGCGCGCGGCGGTCGCCGGCTTGCCGCATGCCGACGAGGCCGGCGGGCTGTCGGGCGCACCGTTGAAGGCCGCGTCCGACCAGGTGGTCGCGGCGCTGCACGCGCGGCTCGGCGACCGCATTCCGATCATCGGCGTCGGCGGCATCATGAGCGGCGACGATGCGCGTGCGAAGCGCGCCGTCGGCGCGCGCCTCGTTCAGGTATACAGCGGGCTGATCTACCGCGGCCCCGGTCTCGTTGCCGACTGCGCCCGGGCGCTGCGGAGGGACGGCATGCGCCGGTCAGAGGCGGTTTAACGTCCCGTTCGCCACGCGGACACGCTGGCCCTGCCGGTAGCCGGGGTCGCGATCGAAGTCGACGTCCTGCGTGCCGCCGTCGTCCATCCTGACGCGGACCGACCAGATCTTCTTCGTGCTCATCTTCTTGCCGATCAGGTTGCCGGCGATGGCGCCGCCGACGCCACCGAGGATGGTCGACGTCGTGTTGTGGCCGGCAACGTTGCCGACGACGGCGCCGCCAACGCCACCGATCACCGTGCCCGCGGTGCCGGAACCCTTCTCGTCCTTCCGGTTGGTCGTCACGACGGTACCGCAGGCATCGCAGTGCCGGCGACCGTCCTGCCGTGCGTCGGCGGGCGCTGCGAAAGCCATCGTCGACGCGAGCATCGCGCCGTAGATCAATCCGCGCATCGAACTGTGCATCTCAGTCTCCCTTGATGTGGTAAGCGACGAGAACAGCATCGCATACCGCGGTTCCCGTTCGCGGACCGTGCTGCGATTAAAATGGCAGCGCCATATGCAGCCTAACCTTCTCACCAGCGCACCGCGCACCCCGACGGTCCAGGTCATCGAACGGATGATGACCCTGGTCGACGCGCTCGCGAAGGAACGCGATGCGGTCAGCCTCAAGCATCTCGCGCAGGCGACCGGCCTGCATTCGTCGACCGCGCACCGCATTCTCAACGACCTGGTGCTCGCACGCTTCGTCGATCGCGTCGAGCCGGGCCGCTACCAGCTCGGCATGCGGCTTCTCGAACTGGGCAACATCGTGAAGTCGCGACTGTCGGTGCGCGACGCTGCGCTCGATCCGATGCGCGCGCTGCACAAGAGTACCGGCCAGACGGTCAACCTGTCGGTGCGGCAGGGCGACGAGATCATCTACGTCGAGCGCGCCTACAACGAGTTCTCGGGCGTGCAGGTGGTTCGCGCGATCGGCGGCCGGGCACCGCTGCATCTGACTTCGGTCGGCAAGCTGTTCCTGTCGACCGACGATCCGCGCCAGGTGCGCAGCTACGCGATGCGGACAGGCCTGTCGGGACACACGAAGAACAGCATCACCGAACTCGTCAAGCTCGAACGCGAGTTGTCGCTGGTGCGGGCGCACGGGTACTCGCGCGACAACGAGGAACTGGAGATGGGCGTGCGCTGCATCGCTGCGGCGATCCGCGACGACAGCGGCAAGCTGGTCGCGGGACTGTCGCTGACCGCGCCGGCCGATCGGCTCGACGACGCTTGGATCAGCGACCTGCGAGCCACGGCGGCAACCATCTCGGCCGCGATCGGTGCCCGCTGACGGGAATCAGTCCTCGCTCGGCTTCGACCGCTTGCGCCCGACCACGAGACCGATCGCGGCCATGAACACGAACACCAGCGTCACGGTCGCGGGCTCAGGCAGGACAGCGGCGAAGCCTGCCTGTGCCGTGGCCGCGACGGACAACAGCGCGGCGGCGACGATCAGTTTCTTGTAGGGCATATTGGATTCTTCTTCGCAGGAGGACTTCACCCGATAAGCGCAACAAGCGTGCCCTGCGTGCAGGCCCCGTGAGCCGCCGTCGTGCCTGCTACGACTGACGGATTTCAGCGGCAGTGGACGGATCCGGTCGCAAAGCGCCGCTCTTCGGCCCTGGCGAAAACGCTGGATAAAAGCCGGTCGAACGCGGCACGTCAGAGTTTGGGCACCGTCTCGCGAAAGGAAGCGCGCTCGGAGAGCTTGTCGACGAGGCGTGACAGATGCGGGTATTCGACGCGCCATTCGATGCCCGGAAAGCGCAGCGAGACCCAGTCGAGCGCGCAGCCCACCGCGATGTCCGCGAGCGTGTAATGGTTGCCGTTGCACCATGGGCTTTCGCCGAGACCGGTCGACATCGCCTGCAACGCCGCATCGATCTTGGCCTGTTGCCGCACGATCCATTTTTCGCTGCGCTCGCTGGCTTCGCGCTGCGTGTTCTCGAGCCGCACCAGGATCGCGGCGTCTGCCAGTCCATCGGCCAGTGCTTCCCAGCACTTCACTTCGGCGCGTTCGCGGCCGCTCGACGGGATCAACCTGCCGACCGGGGTCAGCGTGTCGAGGTATTCGACGATCACGCGTGAATCGAACACCGCGCCGCCGTCCTCCATGATCAGACACGGCACCTTGCCCAACGGATTGGACTCGCCGATGGCCGTCCCGGTGGACCATACGTCCTCGATCGCGAACTGGTAATCCAGTTTCTTCTCGGCCATGACGATGCGCACCTTGCGTACGTACGGACTGGTGGTCGAGCCGATCAACTTCATTTTTTGGGGATGGGTCCGGCGATTGGGGCGGCGAAGTATAGCATCGGGAAAGCGCTGATCTGTCGGCCACAGGGCCTTCGTGGAAGCGGCTCCCGGTCGTTCCCCAATGCTAGACTCGCGCGCCTTTCGAGGCCCGATCCGGGCCTCACATGGGACGGAATCCTGCCTCTTGCGGACTCCCCGATCGCTCCACCGGATTGCCAGCACATCGATGAACGCAGAACCGTCTCCCGAGTTCGCTCCACCCGACTTCGCGCTGAACGCGCTGTCGCCGCTCGACGGCCGTTACGCCGGGCGGGTCGATCGCCTCCGGCCGCTGCTGTCCGAGGCCGGCTTCATGCGGCATCGGGTGCGTGTCGAGGTGACCTGGCTGATCGCGCTGTCGAACGCGGGACTGCCCGAACTGCACCCGTTCTCGCCGGCGACGCTGGCGTGGCTCGAGACACTGGTCGACTCGTTCGTCGACACGCATGCCGCGCGGATCAAGCAGATCGAGGCCGTCACGAACCACGACGTGAAGGCCGTCGAGTACTGGCTGAAGGAGGCGATCTCGAAGGGACCGCCCGAAGTCGCGAACGACCTGAAAGGCGCCGGCGAGTTCATCCATTTCGCGTGCACCTCGGAGGACATCAACAACACGTCGCACGGTCTGATGCTGAAGGCGGCGCGCGACGGCGTGCTGCTGCCGCAACTGCGCAGCCTTCACGCGCGACTCGTCGCGCTCGCGCACGAACACGCGAACGTCGCGATGATGTCGCGCACGCATGGCCAGACCGCGAGCCCGACGACGATGGGCAAGGAGATCGCGAACGTCGCGGCCAGGCTCGCGCGCGCGATCGACCGGATCGCCGCGGTCGAGGTGCTTGCGAAGATGAACGGCGCGGTCGGCAACTACAACGCGCATCGGATCGCCTATCCGGACGTGGACTGGGAAGCTGTCGCGCGCCGAGTCGTCGAGCGCGATCTCGGGCTGGTCTTCAACCCGTACACGATCCAGATCGAGCCGCACGACTGGATGGCCGAGCTGTTCGACGCGATCGCCCGCGCGAACACCATCGTGCTCGACCTCGACCGCGACGTCTGGGGCTATATCTCGCTCGGTTACTTCGGCCAGAAAACCAGGGCCGGCGAGATCGGGTCGTCGACGATGCCGCACAAGGTCAACCCGATCGACTTCGAGAATTCGGAAGGCAACATCGGCCTGGCCAACGCGATGCTGCGGCACCTGTCGGAGAAGCTGCCGGTGTCGCGCTGGCAACGCGACCTCACCGACTCGACCGTGCTGCGCAACGTCGGCGTCGCGTTCGGCTACTGCGTCGTCGCCTACGACTCGTGCCTGAAGGGACTCGGCAAGCTCGAGCTGCAGCCGCGCCGGATCGCGGCCGATCTCGAGAGCGCATGGGAAGTGCTCGCGGAGCCGGTACAGACCGTGATGCGCCGCTACGCCATCGAGAATCCGTACGAACAGCTCAAGGCGATCACGCGCGGCACCGGCATCACGCGCGAGGCGCTGCAGGCCTTCATCGCCGCGCTGGCGATTCCGCAGGATGAACGCGACCGTCTGCTCGCGTTGACGCCATCGACCTACACCGGCGACGCAGCCCGGCTGGCCGCTGCGATCCGCTGATGCGGCTGAAAAAAAAACGCGAAGGCGTGAGCCTTCGCGTTAAAAAGTGGCGGCCTGAGCCGCCCCTCCTCCTCCTTGATGCCAATCCGGTCGGTGGCACGAATCCAGTCACACCGAGGACACGATCTTAAAGAGCCGAGTTGGCTTTGTCATCGGTAGATGCACCGATGAGGCGCGGTAACATCACCGAGACGGGGCACGTGTTCGAAGTTGCTTTTTGAACTTAAGACGACCGGACCACTCCATCTCCCTCTCTCCAGAGGGGAGTCGCTTTTCGCTGCAGGGCCGTCAGCACGACGTCGAACCCACGTCCGGTCCTGCAGGTCGCATCATTCGAACGCCGGTCGGGGTCGAACGCTGCGGCAAGCCAGACCTTTGCGGAAGCTCCTGCGCTCGATCAGGGGCATTCGGCAATGGGCGACGCTTGCGAAGATCGCGTCGCGCTCGATCGGCATCCTCCATGTCGCCGATCACATCAGGAGCGCTTCTTGAACACCATCGGTACTCCCCTGCTCTGGGCCGGCTTCGGCGCGTTCGTCCTACTCGCGCTGGCGGTCGACTTCATCGTCCTGAAGAAGGAAGGCGCGCACCGCGTCGGCCTGCGCGAGGCCGCCATCTGGTCCGCCATCTGGGTCGCGCTGTCACTCGTGTTCGCGGCCGCGCTGTGGTGGTGGCTGTCGACGACCGCCGGTCCCGACGTCGCCAATGCGCGCACCGTCGAGTTCCTGACCGGCTACCTGATCGAGAAGTCGCTCGCGATCGACAACGTGTTCGTCTTCCTGACGATCTTCACGTACTTCGCCCTGCCCGCCGAGTTCCAGAAACGTGCGCTGATGATCGGCATCATCGCGGCCATCGTGCTGCGGGCCGCGATGATCTTCGCCGGCGCGATCCTGATCGAGCGCTTCGACTGGATCCTGTATGTCTTCGGCGCGTTCCTGGTGCTGACCGGGATCAAGATGTGGACGTCGGTCGGCAAAGAATCGTCGCTCGACGACAACCCTGCACTGAAGATGCTCAAGCGCGTGATGCGGGTCTCGCCGCATTACGACGGCGAACGCTTCTTCACGATCCACGACGGCGTGCGGATGGCGACGCCGTTGCTGCTGATCGTCGCGCTGATCGGCGTGACCGACGTGATCTTCGCGGTCGACTCGATCCCGGCCATCTTCGCGATCACGACCGACCCGTTCATCGTGCTGACGTCGAACATCTTCGCGGTGCTCGGCCTGCGCGCGATGTTCTTCCTGCTCGCCGACATGGCCGACCGCTTCCATCTGTTGCCCTACGGACTCGCGGTGATCCTGCTGTTCGTCGGCGTGAAGATGCTGATCGCCGGCTTCTTCCACATCCCGCCGCTGCTGTCGCTCGGCCTGATCCTCGGCATCCTCGGCACGACGATCCTGCTCAGCCTGAAGATGAAGCCTGCGCTTCAGGCCACGGTCGACGAACGCACGCAATAGTCCGCGACGGCAGCGAGGACGGCATCGTCCTCGCCGGCTGCTTCGGCGACCGTGACCGTGACGGCAGGCAGGCGGGCTCGCAACGCGTCGACCTGCAGCGGCAGGTCCCGTCGCAGATGCGATCCCTGCCCGAAGAAGATCGGCACGATCGTCACGTCGGTGCAGCCTTCCGCCACGAGCGCGTCGGTGGCCGTGTCGAGGTCGGGCGTCATCATCTCGAGATAGGCCAGCACGACCGGCACGCCGTCGCGCAGGCAGGCGACCTTGCCGCGCAGCCGCTCGAACGGCTCGGCCCAGCGCGGGTCGCGTGCTCCGTGCCCGAACAGGATCACGCCCTGCCTGGCTGCTTCGCTCATCGTCGTTCCACCCATCGCAATGCGGCCAGAGCGGCCGCGAGCACGACGAGGCTGGGCATCGCGGCCGACAGGATCGGCGGCCAGGTGTTGAGCAGCCCCACATGCGAGAAGAGGTTGTTGAGCAGGTAGAAGCCGATGCCCAGCATGATCCCCGTGAAGATCTTGAAGCTGATGCCGCCCGAACGGAAGTGCAGATACGCGAACGGCAGCGCCAGCGCCATCATCACCAGCACCGCGAGCGGATAGATGATCTTCTTCCAGAACGCGATCTGATAGCGCTCGGCGGTCTGCTTGTTCTCTTCGAGATGGCGGATGTAGGTGTCGAGATTGCGCGCCGCCATCCGCTCCGGCGTCACGGTCAGCACCGACAGCAGTTGCGGGTTGAGATCGGACTCCCAGAGCAGATCGGCCCGATGGGAGACATCGACCTTGTCCGGTGCATCGCTGCCACCGAGATTGATGAAGCGCGTCTCCGTCACGTTGGTCAGTCGCCACGCATGCGGAGGCACGAACTTGCCCTGGTCCGCGAAGAGGATGGTCTGCAGCCGCAGCGCCGTGTCGAACTCGTAGACCTTGATGTTCTGCAGATGATTGTCGGCACCGACCGTGCCGATGTTGACGAAGCGGACCAGCACCTGTCCCGACTCCGTCCTGCCGTTGTCCTTGACCCACAGGCCACTGCGAAAGCCGCGCGCGACCGGCCCCGAGCCGGCCTTCAGGCTCAGCTTCTGCGTCAGCGTCTCGATGCGCGGCGTGACGACCTCTCCGAGCAGGAAGGTGAAGGCCACCAGCGCGAGGCCGGGCACCATCACGAGACGCACGGCGCCGCCGGTCGACAGTCCGGCGACGCGCAGGATCGTGAACTCCGAATGCGACGCGAGCTGCGCGAGCGCGTAGATCGTCCCGATCAGCGCCGCGATCGGCAGCAGTTCGTAGGCGCGCGCGGGAACCTGCAGAAGCACGAACAACGCGGCCTGCTCGATCCGGTAGCCGTTCTTGCCGACGTCGTTGACTTCGTTGATGAAGTCGAACGACGTATAGAGCACGAGCAACGCGAGCAGGACCAGCGCCACGGCGAGCAAAATCTCGCGCGCCAGATAGCGCTGGACGATGCCGATGCGGAAATTCATCGATGCCTATCCCGGAAACGCGTGTTCATGGGGCTGCCAGCGCCCGTGCCGCGCGCCACGCGCGCAGTCGCGAACGCAGCGTCTGCGGCACGCGGTTGCGCCACGTCAGCATCGCGATCGCGAGCGCGATCACGACCGCGTGCACCAGCCACCA
>JBDTIS010000044.1:0-25202 GCA_039936235.1 Burkholderiaceae bacterium
CTCTTCTACAAGGACAACAATCGCATGCTCTTCGGCGACGCAAGGAAGATGCTCGAAGAGGTACTGACCGCGCTGCGCGCCTGAGCGGAAGGCGCGCGAGCCCGCGCGCTACCAAGAAGCGCCGAACAGTGCTTCCGCAACTCTTGAACAACCCAGGACGAGCGCCACGTCGATCGGCTCGCCCCTTGGAATCCCCCGATGTCGGACGTCTGGAAACCCAATGTCACCGTCGCCGCGGTCGTGACCGGCACGGGTCCGCACGCCGGCCGCTATCTCGTGGTCGAGGAGGAGACGCGCGACGGCCTGCGCATCAACCAGCCCGCCGGTCATCTCGATCCGAACGAGAGCATCGTCGACGCGGCGATCCGCGAGACGATGGAGGAGACCGCCCATCCGTTCACACCGCTCGGCCTCCTGGGCGTTTATCTGTCGCAGTCCATGAAGACGAAGCGCGACGAGCCGGTGGAGCCGATCACGTATCTGCGTTTCACTTTCGTCGGTACTGTCGGCGATCCGGTCGCCGGCCTGCCGCTCGATGAAGGCATCGTGCGCGCGCTGTGGATGACGCTCGACGAACTGCGCGCCTGCAGCGACCGCCATCGCAGCCCGATGGTGCTGCGCTGCGCGGAGGATCACGCAAGCGGAAAGCGCCCGGCGCCGCTTTCCACGCTGTACACCGATCGGTCGGCGCTCACCGGCGTGCCGGGATGAGCGGCAGCCGCATCGTCGTCGGCCTGTCCGGCGGCGTCGACTCTGCCGTCGCCGCCTGGCTGCTCAAGCAGCAGGGCCACGACGTCGTGGGCCTGTTCATGAAGAACTGGGAGGACGACGACGACGACGAATACTGCTCGACCCGCGAAGACCTGATCGACGCGACGTCGGTGGCCGACGTCATCGGTATCGACATCGAGGCCGTCAACTTCTCGACCGAGTACAAGGATCGCGTGTTCTCGGCATTCCTGACCGAGTACAGCGCCGGCCGCACGCCGAACCCGGACGTGCTGTGCAATGCCGAGATCAAGTTCAAGGCCTTCCTCGACCACGCGCTGCGGCTCGGCGCGGATCACATCGCGACCGGCCACTACGCGCGGATCGGTCATGACGGCGACGGTCTCGTGCAGTTGCTCAAGGCGACCGATACGACCAAGGACCAGAGCTATTTCCTGCATCGGCTGACGCAGGCGCAGTTGTCGCGCGCACTGTTCCCGCTGGGCGCGATGAGGAAGACCGACGTGCGCCTGCTGGCCGAGCAGATCGGCCTGCCGAACGCCCGCAAGAAGGACTCGACCGGCATCTGCTTCATCGGCGAGCGCCCGTTCCGCGAATTCCTCAACCGCTACCTGCCGACACAACCAGGGCCGATCCGCACGCCGGACGGCAGCCCCGACGGGCAGCGGATCGGCACCCACGTCGGACTCGCGTTCTATACGCTCGGGCAGCGCAAGGGCATCGGCATCGGCGGGGTGAAATCTGACGTCTCCGACTCGGAAGGCGCGTGGTTCGTCGCGAAGAAGAACATGGCCGACAACACGCTGTGGGTGGTCCGCGGCCACGATCATCCGTGGCTGCTGTCGTTGATCGTGGAGGTCGCAGGCGCATCGTGGATCGCGGGCACATCGCCGGCCGACGGATGCGCGGTCACCGCGAAGACCCGTTACCGTCAGGCGGACGAGGGATGCACGTTCGCCGCCGACGGGGCCGCGTTCCGCCTGACCTTCGAGCGCCCGCAACGAGCGGTGACGCCCGGACAGTCGGCGGTGCTCTACGAAGGCGACGTCTGCCTCGGCGGCGGCATCATCGACGGCTCGACCGCAGGCACGGGGTTCGAGACGGCGCCGGCGCAGCAGCGCGAGCCTGCGCTGTCCTGAGCGTCCGGCAAGTCGCCGCCCCCGCGCCTACAGAGCACAGCAGTAACGCGTGAGGGACCGGTATCATCGTGCGCGATCTCGGGGTCATGCACCGGTGCGATGTGCCGCACGCCCCCTACGACCGACCTCTTCGAATCCCCTTGACCTCTGAATCCACATGGCAGCACCCGACATCGGCAAGCTGAAGATCGACCGCGGCAGCCTGGCGCCGAAACGCAGGCGACGCATCCGCTGGTGGATGGTCGTGCTGGCGCTCGCCGTGATCGGCGGCGGCGCGATGTTCCTGATGCCGCATCCGGTGGCCGTGCAGACGGCTTCGGTCGTCACGCGCTATCCGGCGCAGCAGGTCACCGTGCTGACCGCGTCCGGCTACGTCGTCGCACAGCGCAAGGCTGCGGTCGCGACGAAAGGCACCGGCCGTCTCGAGGAACTGAGGGTTCAGGAGGGCAGCCGCGTCAAGAAGGGCGACCTGCTGGCCCGCATCGACGATCGCGACGTCCAGGCACAACTCGCGGCCGCCGTCGCCAACGTCGGTGTGGCGCGCGCACTGATCGCGTCGGCTGAGGCAGACCAGCGCAACTCGGCGATCGAGCTCAAGCGCAGCCGCGGCCTCGTCACGCAGGGCTTCGTGTCGGGATCGGCGCTCGACGCAGCAGTGGCCCGCGACGATCGCGCGACTGCCGCGATCAACAACGCGCGTGCCGGACTGCAGGCCGCGCTCGCGAACGCGAACGCCGCGCGCGTCGCAGTCGACTTCACCCAGATCCGCGCGCCGTTCGACGGCGTCGTCGTGACGAAGAGTGCGAACGTCGGCGACATCGTCACGCCGTTCTCGTCGGCGGTCGATTCGAAGGGCGCGGTCGTCAACATGGCCGACCTCTCGACGCTCGAGGTCGAGGCCGATGTCTCCGAGTCCAGCCTGTCGAAGATCACCGTCGGCCAGCCCTGCGAGATCCTGCTCGATGCGTTACCGGACTCGCGTTTCTCGGGATCGGTCAGCCGGATCGTGCCGACGGTCGACCGGTCGAAGGCGACGGTCACGACGAAGGTTCGCTTCGACAAGCTCGACGATCGCATCCTGCCCGACATGAGCGCGAAGGTCAGCTTCCTGTCGGCGAAGGTCGACCAGGCCGCGAACAAGCCGACGATCGCCGTCTCGAACGATGTCGTCGTCAAGCGCGACGGCAAGCCGACGGTGTTCCGACTGAAGACCGACGGCGACAAGACCACGGCCGAAGCGGTCGTCGTGACGACCGGCGCGACCTACCCCGACGCGATCGAGATCACGTCGGGCAATCTCAAGTCCGGCGAGAAGCTGATCGTGAAGCCCGCAGACAAGATCAAGAACGGAACGCCGGTGGCGTTGCAGACCAAGTGACGATGGTCGAACACGAAGTGGTTGACACGTCCGCGGCGCTACCGCTGGTCGCCATCCGAGACCTGCAGAAGGTCTACATCCGCGGCGAGCAGGCGGTGCCGGTGCTGCTCGGCCTCGACCTCGACATCCCGCGCGGCGACTTCGTGGCGCTGATGGGACCGTCGGGCTCCGGCAAGAGCACGCTGCTGAACCTGATCGCCGGCATCGACAAGCCCACCGGCGGCAGCATCGTCGTCGATGGCGTGGACATCGCGACCCTCGGCGACGCGGACCTCGCCGCGTGGCGCGCCACGAACGTCGGCTTCATCTTCCAGTTCTACAACCTGATGCCGGTGCTCAACGCATTCGAGAACATCGAACTGCCGCTACTGCTGACCAGCCTGTCGCGACGCGATCGCAAGGAGCATGTCGAGGCGGCGCTCGAGATGGTCGGGCTGACCGATCGTGCGGATCACTATCCGAACGAGTTGTCCGGCGGGCAGCAGCAGCGCGTCGCGATCGCGCGCGCGCTGATCGCGGATCCGACGCTGATCGTCGCCGACGAGCCGACAGGCGATCTAGACCGCCACACCGGCGAGGAGATCCTCAACCTGATGGACCAGCTCAACAGCGAACTCGGCAAGACCATCGTGATGGTGACCCACGACCCGCGCGCTGCCGGTCGCGCGCGACGCATGGTCCACCTCGAGAAGGGCGTGCTGGTCAGCGATGCCGACTACGAGGCCGAGCTGCAGGCGACCCTGCACATGGCGCATTGATGGACGCTTCATGAAGCAGTCACTCGTCGCGTTGACCCTGCTGGTGCGCGAGTACGACGAGGCGATAGCGTGGTACACGCGCAAGCTCGGCTTCGAACTGCTCGAGGATGCGGCGACGGATGGCGGCAAGCGCTGGGTGCGGATCGGACCACGCGGGTCGAGCGGTACGGCGCTGCTGCTCGCGCAGGCGAAAGGCGACGCACAGCGCGCGGCAGTCGGACAACAGGCCGGGGGACGCGTGTTCCTGTGCCTGCACACCGACGATTTCGACGGTGTTTACGCGGTGATGAAGGCGAACGAAGTGCGCTTCACGAAGGAGCCGCGCTACGAGGTGTACGGGAAGGTCGTCGTGTTCGAGATTCTTTATGGAAATCGGTGGGATTTCATAGAACTCCGGTCTGTCGATGTAAGTGGTGGCGCAGATCGCCTCTCCTTCGGGCGCCGCTAGCCATGTTCTTCGTTTTCAAACTGTTGACCCGCAACGCGATGCGCCAGAAGCTGCGCATCGGCCTCACGATGGTTGGGCTCGTCGTCGCGATCTGCGCATTCGGATTGCTACGCACCATCGTCGACGCGTGGTACGCCGGCGTCGAAGGGACGTCGTCGATCCGCCTCGTCACGCGCAACTCGATCTCGCTGGTGTTCCCCCTGCCGCTGAACTACGCGCAGCGCATGCGGCAAGTCGACGGCGTCAACGGCGTCTCGTGGGGCAACTGGTTCGGCGGCGTCTATATCACCGAGCGCAACTTCTTTCCGCAGTTCGCGATCGACGGCCAGTCCTACTTCGACATGTATCCCGAGTACGTGGTGAAGCCGGCAGAGATGAAGGCCTTCCTGGCGGACCGCCAGGGCGCCGTCGTCGGCCACAAGCTGGCCGATCAGTACGGCTGGAAGCTCGGCGACCAGGTGCCGCTGCGTGGGACGATCTATCCGGGCACGTGGACCTTCACCGTCCGCGCGATCTACGACGGCGTCGACGCGAAGACCGACGAGTCGCAGTTCCTGTTCCACTGGGCATACCTGAATGAAACGACCAAGAAGAAGTACGGCCGCAAGGGCGACCAGGTCGGCTTCTATATCGAGCGCCTCGCCAACCCCGACGACGCGGCCGAAGTCTCGAAGCAGATCGACAACCTGTTCAGGAATTCGCTCGCGGAGACGCTGACCGAGACCGAGAAGGCCTTCCAGCTCGGCTTCATC
The DNA here is from genome assembly GCA_039936235.1 of Burkholderiaceae bacterium. Lineage (GTDB taxonomy): Bacteria > Pseudomonadota > Gammaproteobacteria > Burkholderiales > Burkholderiaceae_D > CAHJXF01. Next base: position 5,205 of record JBDTIS010000044.1, read on the forward strand.
TCGATGACCGAGCTGATCCTCGTCGCGATCCAGGCCGTCTCGTTCGTCGTGATCCTGATCATCATGGCGGTGATGGCCAACACGATTGCGATGACCGCGCGCGAACGCACGTCCGAGTACGCCACGTTGAAGGCGCTCGGCTTCAGCCCAGGCTTCATCGGCTGGCTGATCGTCGGCGAATCGATGTTCATCGCGCTGGTCGGCGGCGCCATCGCGGTGGCGGTGACGTTCCCGATCGCAGCGGCGTTCGGCAAGACGATGGGCACCCTGTTCCCGATCTTCTTCGTGTCGAAGGAGACGGTGCTGTTCCAGTTCGTCGCGGCCGCCGTGATCGGGCTGGTTTCCGCCGCGTGGCCCGCCTGGAGCGCCGGTCGCATCCGCATCGTCGACGGGTTACGGCATGTGGCTTGATCCGCGATGAAGGCGATCCCGTTCAACTACATCGCGCGCAACGTCTACAAGCGCAAGGTCACCACGTTGCTGACCGCAGGCGGCATGGCGCTCGTGGTGTTCGTCTTCGCCAGCGTGCTGATGATGACCGAAGGCATCCGCGCGACGCTGATCGCGACCGGCCAGCCCGACAACGTGATGATCATCCGCAAGGCATCGGCGTCCGAAGTGCAGAGCAGCGTCGGCCGCGACCAGGCTGCGGTGATCGACAGCAGCCCCGAGATCGCGACCGACGCGAACGGCGCGAAGCTGATCTCGAAGGAGCCGGTCGCCGTCATCAACATGCCGAAGCGCAAGTCGGACCCGAACGCGCCGGACAAGCCGGCCAACATCGTGGTGCGCGGCACCACCGATGCCGGCTTCCAGATGCGGCCGCAGGTCCACATCGTCGAAGGCCGCATGTTCCAGCCCGGCACGTCGGAGATCATCGCGGGCCGCAGCATCGCGCGCGGCTTCGCCGGTGCGGGCCTCGGCGAGAGCCTGCGCTTCGCGCAACGCCAGTGGACCGTCGTCGGCATCTTCGACGGCGGCGGCAGCGCATTCGACTCCGAGGTCTGGGGCGATGCCGAGCAACTGATGCAGGGCTTTCGCCGGCAGTCGTTCTCGTCGGTGCTGTTCCGGCTCGCCGACCCGTCGCAGTTCGACGCGGTGAAGGCACGGCTCGAAGGCGACCCGCGGCTGACGATCGAGGCCAAGCCCGAGAAACAGTTCTATGCCGAGCAGTCCGAATCGCTGGCGAAGTTCATCGGTTACCTCGGTACCACGCTGTCGATCATCTTCTCGATCGGCGCGATCGTCGGCGCGATGATCACGATGTACGCGAGCGTCGCCGCGCGGACCGGAGAGATCGGCACGCTGCGGGCACTCGGTTTTCCCCGTTCGTCGATACTGATCGCGTTCCTCGTCGAGGCGCTGGTACTCGGACTCGTCGGTGGCGTAGTCGGCCTCGCGGTCGCGCTCGCGATGACGACGGTCAGCCTGTCGACGACCAACTTCCAGACGTTCTCGGAACTGACCTTCCGATTCCGCATCACGAGCGGCATCGTCGTCGAGGTGATGTTGTTCGCGCTGTTCATGGGCTTCATCGGCGGCTTCCTGCCCGCCTTTCGCGCGGCGCGGATGAAGATCGTGGATGCGTTGAGGGCCGTGTGACGGTGAACGACCAGTCGAGGACTGCGACCCTCTCGGCACCGCCGAAGCACAAACAACGAGGGCGCCCGCAGGCGCCCTCATGACCTCGATCGCGAAAGACCTCAGGACGTCTTCTTCACGATCCGTGCGATCGGATCGGTCGACACCGCCTGGTTCTCCATCCATTGCCGGATGCGGTTCGCATCACCCAGCCGCGTGAATTTCCCGAACGAATCGAGCAGCACAATCACGACCGAGCGGCCTTCGATGACGGCCTTCATCACGAGACACTTGCCGGCCTCGCTGATGTAACCGGTCTTCTGCACGATGATGTCCCACGACGGGTTCGCCACCAGCGAGTTGGTGTTGTGGAAGGCCATCACGCGCTTGCCGACCGGCAGGCTGTAGTTGGGGTCGGTGGAGAACTCGCGGATCGTCGCGTTGTTCGACGCCGCATTGACGAGCTTGAACAGGTCTTCGGCGCTCGCGACGTTGCGGCTCGACAACCCGGTCGGGTCGTGGAACTCGGCGCTGACCATGCCGAGCGCACGCGACTTCGCGTTCATCGCAGCGATCGCGGCATCCAGTCCGCCCGGATAGTTGCGGGCCAGCGCATGGGCCGCGCGATTCTCGGACGACATCAGCGCCAGATGCATCATGTCGCGACGCGACAGCGTGGTGCCGACGGCAAGACGCGAACTCGAGAATTTCTCGGTGTCGAGGTCGTCGCTGGTGACCGTGATCATCTCGTCCATCGCCGGATGCGAATCGAGCACGACCAGCGACGTCATCAGCTTCGTGATCGATGCGATCGGCAACGCGACCTTGCTGTTGCGCGAGAACAAGACGTCGTGCGTGCCCTCTTCCATCACGAGCGCGACACTGGACTTCACCGCGAGGTTTTCTTCGATGTCGCCGACGATCGCGTTGGACGACGACCGTAACCCCTGCGCTGCCGCGAGCGACGGACGCGCCGGAATCACCGCGTAGACCTTGCGCAGACGCACTCCGCGGCCGCGGCGCGGACCTTCGACCAGCACAGCGTGCCGGGCGCGGATCGTGCCGGCGTCACCGCGGGCGACTTTGCCGTGACGGCCGGCCGGCGGCAGCACCACCTTGACCCGGACCACATGCTTGACGGTCCGGGTCGTCTTAGCAGCGGAGTCCGTGGCGGCAACGGCTGGCGTCGATGCTGCGATAGCTAACGAGGCGAATAAAAGTGCGGGGAGTCGTCCGATCAATCGCTTCGTGGCTGCCGCTCGCATTCCGTACTCCCGAACCTAAAGTTGTGTCAGTTTAGTGAACACGCGAAACGTGTTCAAGATGAAAGACATAGATACTGTCCTTGAGGCGAATTCTAGCGACTTTGTGTGGGAAAAATCCCACGGGCCACAAGGAATCTTCGGCAAACCCCGGCTTTATTTGAGGGTCATTGCCGCAAGGCGCTCCGCGACAGCGATTCCGGCTTCGCCGGTGGACGCGTTGCCGCCCAGGTCGCGGGTCCGCGGCGCTGCCGGATCGGCGAGTGTTTCCTCGATGGCGCGCAGTACTGCCGCACCGGCATCCGCGTGGCCGAGATGCTCCAGCATCAGTGCGCCGGACCAGATCATCCCGATCGGATTCGCGATGCCCTTGCCGGCGATGTCCGGGGCCGATCCGTGGACCGGCTCGAACAGCGACGGAAACAGCCGCTCCGGATTGATGTTCGCCGACGGCGCGATGCCGATCGTGCCGGTGCAGGCGGGGCCGAGGTCCGACAGGATGTCGCCGAACAGGTTGGATGCGACGACGACGTCGAACCACTCCGGGTGCAGCACGAAGTTGGCTGTGAGGATGTCGATGTGATAGCGGTCGACTTTCACGCCGGGAAACTGCTTCGCCATCGCTTCGATGCGCTCGTCCCAGTACGGCATCGTGATCGAGATGCCGTTGGACTTGGTCGCCGACGTCAGGTGCTTCTTCGGACGCTTATGCGCGAGCTCGAACGCGAAGCGCGCGATACGGTCGACGCCGATGCGGCTCATCACCGTCTCCTGGATCACGACTTCGCGCTCGGTGCCGGCATACATGCGGCCGCCGATGCTCGAGTACTCGCCTTCGGTGTTCTCGCGAACGACGTAGAAGTCGATCTCGCCGGCGGCGCGGGCGCGACCGTCGCGATCGACCAGTGGCGACCGCACACCCGGCATCAGCCGACACGGCCGCAGGTTCACGTACTGGTCGAACGCACGGCGGAACTGCAGCAGCGAACCCCACAGCGAGACGTGGTCGGGAACCAGCTCGGGCCAGCCGACGGCGCCGAAGAAGATCGCGTCGCAGGACGTCAACTGCGCGTTCCAGTCGTCCGGCATCATCGTTCCGTGCTGCGCGTAGTAGTCGCAGCTGGCCCATTCGATCGGAACGTACGCGAGCTCGATGTCGAAGCGTTTCGCCGCGACATCCAGCGCGCGCAGTCCTTCGGGCATGACTTCCTTGCCGATCCCGTCCCCGGGAATGACGGCGATGCGATGTGCCCTGTTCGGTGACGACATGCGAGGCTCCTGTTTCGTTGTCATGGGCCGATCGGCGAGCTTCGTCGAGCGGTCATGCGAACGCGCTGCTTCGCGCCCGCGGCTTCAGGCCATGAAGCGCACGAAGCGCGACAGCGGCTCGCGCTCGGTGACGAGCGAATTCTCGACGGCCGACGGATCCGCATAACCGAGGCTCATCCCGCAAACGAAGGTCTCGGTCGCCGGCATCCCGATGTGATCGCCGATGATCTGGTGGAAGCGGTTGAAAGCGGCCTGCGGACAGGTATCGAGGCCGCGCCCGCGTGCCGCCACCATCAGCGCCTCGAGGAACATGCCGTAGTCGAGCCAGGAGCCGAGCTCGAGCACGCGGTCGATCGTGAACATCAGGCCGACCGGCGCATCGAAGAACGCGTAGTTGCGACCGTGCTGCGCGTGGATGCCGGCCTTGTTGTCGCGGCCGAGGCCGAGCAGTCCGTACAGGTCCCAGCCGACCTTGCGACGCCGTTCCAGGTACGGCGACTCCCATTTGTTCGGGTAGTACGCGTACTCCTCGACATGCAGCGCCTGGGAATCCGCATGGTCGTGCGCGGCGAGGATCTTGCCGGACAGCGCGGAAAGCGAGTCACCGGTCAGCACCGTCACCTTCCACGGCTGGATGTTGGTGCCGGACGGTGCACGCGACGCGACCGACAGGATCGCTTCCACGTCTTCGAGCGCCACCGCGGTAGGCAGGAACGCGCGGATCGAACGGCGCGATGTGATCGCTTCGTCCACGACGGCCGCAGCGTTGTCGGCTTGCGGAACGGTCTGGTAGGTATCGTGTATCGCTGAACTCATGGCATCGATGCTCGGGGCGGTGAAGAGAGGGGCCGACGCGTCGGGAAGACGGTGATGCTAGCGCACGCAAGGGCGGTGGAGACCGTCATCGTCGGCGCACCACGACCAGGGCGACGCCGACGACCGCGCAGGCCATGCCGATCATCGCCCGCTGACTGAAGCGTTCGCCGAATACGGCCCACGCCATCAGCGCCGTGACCGGCGGCACCAGGTAGAACAGGCTCGTGACACGGGTCGCCTCGCCGCGACGGAGCAACGGGAACAGCAGCGCCATCCCGCCGATCGACAGGACCAGTATCGACCAGACCAGCGCGCCGATGAATTCCTGCGTGAAGCGCACGTTCCACACTTCGAAGAGGAGCGCCAGTGGCACGGTGACCAGCAGCGACGCGCAGAACTGGATCAGCGTTCCGGCGCGCAGATCGAAACTCGGGCACTTGCGCTTCTGGTACAGCGTGCCGATGGTGATCGAGAACAACGCCATCACCGCCAGCGCGATGCTGGAGAACGGCAGCGCGATCAACGCGATCTTGTCTAGCACCACCATGACCACGCCGAAGAAGCCGAGCGCGAAGCCGGCCCACTGGCGACCCGAGACCCGCTCGCCGATCGCCGGGGCGATGAACGCCGTGAGTACCGGTTGCAGCCCGACGATCAGCGCGGCCAGGCCCGCCGGCATCCCTTCCGAGATCGCAACCCACACGCCGCCGAGATAGCCGGCCTGCAGCAACAGGCCGGCGACGGCGATATGTTTGACCGCACGGCGCGGCGGCCACGGCACTTTGACGAACGGCATCGCGATCAGCAGTACCAGCACGACGCCGCAAAAGCGCAGATTGAGGAACCACAGCGGCGACGAAAAAGGCAACCCGAACTTCGCGACGACGAAGCCGGTGCTCCAGATCAGCACGAACACGGCCGGCATGACGCGTATCCATGCGCCGTCCGGCGCCGCGGCGACGGCCGCCTTGTCGGTGGCCGCGGTCATGTGAGGCTGCCGGTGCAGGCATCCGATGCGATCGAGCGCACTTCGTAACGCGCCCGCGTTTCGGCGGCGATCGCGACGGTCTGCGCATGGATCGCGCAGGTCTCCTCGATCACGCGGCCGTAGCCGCCTGCCATCGCGACGGTCACCGGCCAGCGATGCGACGCAGCCCAGTCGAACACGAGGCGGTCACGGGCAGCGAGCCCTTCGACCGTCAGCGCCAGCCTGCCGAGGCGATCGCCGATGTAGGGATCGGCACCTGCCAGATAGAACACGAAGTCCGGCGCGAAGCGCGACAGCAGCGTGGCCAGCGCGGCGTCGAGCGCCGCGAGATAACCGGCGTCGTCGCAGCCGTCCGGCAACCCGATGTCGAGATCGCTCGCCTCCTTGCGAAACGGAAAGTTCTTCTCGCCGTGCATCGACAGCGTGAAGACGCTGTCGTCGGCGGCAAGGATGGACGCGCTGCCGTTGCCCTGGTGCACGTCGAGGTCGACGATCGCGATCGCCGGGGCCGGCCGGTCGCCACGCAATGCGTCGACGCGCATCGCCCGCGCGGCGACGGCCACGTCGTTGAACACGCAGAAGCCGCTCCCCCTGTCGGCATACGCGTGATGAGTGCCGCCGGCCAGGTTGATCGCGATGCCATCGTCGATCGCGGCGCGACTCGCGGCCAGCGTGGCGCCGACCGATCGGCGCGATCGTTCGACCATCGCGGTCGACCACGGGAAGCCGATCTCCCGCTGTTCGCGCGCGGTCAGCGTGCCGTCGAACACGGCATCGATGTACGACGCAGTGTGTGCGAGTTCGAGTTCGTCCCTGGTCGCAGGAGACGGGCTCACGAGTTCGAGGTCGGGAACGCGTGCGACGGCGAGGTCGCGGGTCAACCGATACTTGCGCATCGGGAAACGATGGCCTTCCGGCAACGGCAGCGCATATTCATCGCTGTAGAACGCCTTCAAATGACGCACCGATGCCGCTTCATTGTGCATCGCGCAATATATTGCTTGACATTGAAATCAGCTACCTTAAAATTCGGATTGCTGCGACGCAACAAAATCCACGTGGTGACGGTGCCGGTAGTTCGATGAACGGCTTCGCGCTCGGAGTGGGGTCGCCGCCGTCCTCTTCCCTGTACCCATCCAGACCCTATCCGGAGATTTTATGACCACCCCCACCAGCCCGATCAGCACCGAACAGTTCACGGCCGCCTACCAGGCCAATCTCGAGACCATGTTCGCATTGTCGCAAACCGCATTCAGCGGCGTCGAAAAGATCGTCGCGTTGAATCTCAACGTCGCCCGCGCGAACCTGCAGGAAAGCGCCGACAAGGCCCGCGCCGTCCTGTCCGTCAAGGATCCGCAGGAACTGATGGCCTGGAACGCGCAGCAGTTGCAGCCGGCTGCCGAGAAGGCCGTCGCCTACTCGCGCCTGATGTACGACATCGCGACGTCGACGCAAGCCGATCTCACGAAGGTCGCCGAAGCGCAGCTGTCCGACGCCAATGCCAAGTTCGTCGCGATGATCGACACCGCGGCCAAGAGCGCCCCGGCCGGTTCGGAAACCGCCGTCGCGATGATGAAGTCGGCTGTCGCCGCAGCAAGCTCGGCCTACGAGAGCCTGTCGAAGGCTGCCCAGCAGGCCGTCGAGATGACCGAAGCGAATGTCACAGCGGCGACCGATGCCGCCGTGAAGAACACGACGCGCGCGAAGAAGTAAGTAGCCGTAGGACCGACTACGGAGACCACGCACGCTTTTTGCTCTGGTTTCTAGGTACGTTGGTCTTTCCGGAGTTCGCTGATCCGGGAGACGCTGGATTCGGGCGCCGGCAATAAGGCGCCTCGCTCTACGGCGCCGTGCCCTGCACGGCACCTGCGTTGTCTCCTCGGCATCGCTCGCTTCCTTCGGGACGGCATGCCTTCCAAGCCCGGGCCGGGATCGGCCCGGGTTTTTTTATGTCGGTCCGCCTGCCGTACCGGCGGCGTAGCGCTGGTAGCCGCGCGCACGCAGCGCACACGCCGGGCAGTGGCCGCAGCCCAGTCCCCACGGATGGCGGGTGGCGTGGTCGCCGAGGTAGCAGGTGTGTGTCCCGTCGCGGATCAGGTCGACGAAGCGCTGGCCGCCGAGCGCTTCGGCGAGCATCCAGGTCGCGGCCTTGTCCAGCCACATCAACGGCGTTTCGACCGCGAAGCGCCGATCCATGCCCAGATTGAGTGCCAGTTGCATCGCCTTGATCGCGTCGTCCCGGCAGTCCGGGTAGCCAGAAAAGTCGGTCTCGCACATGCCGCCGACGAGAATCTTCAGGTCGCGACGTGCGGCAACAGCACCGGCCAGCACGAGGAACAGCAGGTTGCGGCCGGGGACGAAGGTCGTCGGCAGCCCCTGCGCGTCGAGCTCGATCGCTGCGTCGCTGGTCAGCGCGGTGTCGCCGATCGTCGCGATCGTCGACGCGTCGAGCAGGTGATCGGCGCCGAGCCGATCGGCCCACTGCCGCGACATTGCCCGCATCGCCTCGCGGATCGGCGTGCGGCACGTCAGTTCGACAGCGTGTCGCTGACCGTAGTCGAAGCCGATCGTCTCGACACGCTTGTAGCGCTCCAGTGCCCAGGCGAGACAGGTGGTCGAATCCTGACCGCCCGAGAACAGCACCAGCGCCGCCCGATCGTCCGGCACGCCTGCCGTCACGCGGCCTCTACGCGGACGAAGCGCGCACCCAGCGCGGCGAGCCCCGCTTCGAGCGCCGCGAAGGCCGCGGCGATCCGTTCGGCGGGACCCTTGACGCCGAGTTCGATGTGACGCTCTGCCTTCAGCGCGACCTGCGGATCGACGTTGCCGACGGCCGCGGCATCGCCGACCGAAGGCAGGCTGAATACGCGCACGTCGTCGAACGCGGATTCGATCTGCTCCATCAACGGCGTGATTCGTGACTCCGGCATGTCGAACACGAGCACCGAGCGCTCGCCGCGCGGGGCGTGATGGAACTGATCCGCGTATCGGGTCTCGAGGACCCATTCGAGCATCGGCCACGCCATGACGGGAAAGCCCGGGACGAAGTAGTGCTCGCCGATGGAAAAGCCGGGAATCCGATTGTAAGGATTCGGGATGATCGAAGCGCCGGCCGGGAACTCGCCCATCCGCAGTCGTTGCCGGTGTTCCGGCGAATCCAGCGGCAACGGATTGGCGGATTCCGCGTTCATCTGTTCGATGCGCTCGCGGATCAACCGCTCGGCCTCGGGATGCGGAAGCACGTCGACGCCACGCGCCTGCGCCGCAGCCTGGCGCGTCTGGTCGTCGGGCGTCGCGCCGATACCGCCCGTCACGAACACCACGTCGTCGCTGGCGAACGTACGCGCCAGCACCGCGGCGATCGCGTCGCGGTCGTCGCCGACGTACTGCGCCCAAGAAAGTTCGAGGCCACGCGCGGTCAGCAGCGAGATGACCTTCGACAGGTGCTTGTCCGCTCGTCGGCCCGACAGGATCTCGTCGCCGACGATGACGACACCGAAGCGCCTCATGCCGGCACCACGGCGCCGAGATCGATCACCGTACGCTCCGCGCGCAACTGCTCGAGCGCGTGCAGCCCGAAGTGCGTGAACGCGAGGCCGCCGAGGATCGGAACGAGGAAGAACAGCGGCGGCACGAAGTTCAGCAGGCTGACGACGGTGCCGATCACGAAGAAGGCCTTGCCGTGCCGTGCGAACAGCGTCGCGCGCTCCTCGCTGCTGGCGTGTGCGACCAGTGCGTCGTAGCGGAACATCCGCGCGGTGGCCCAGCCCCACCACAGCAGCGGAACCATCAGCGCCAGCGGTGCGATCAGCCACAGCGGGATCGTCACGATGAAACCGATGACGAACACGAGGCTGACCCACGACGCGTTGCCGATGCTGCCGAGATAACTGCCGCCGTGCTTGCGCACGAGCGTCGGGTAGTCCCTGCTGCTGACGTGCTCGACGACGGTCGGCATCGCGACGGTCGCGATGATCAGCAGAGCGGTGAGGACCATCAGCGCGAACAGCGAGCCGAGCCAGATCACCACCGCAAGGAAGCCGACGCCGCCGTCGACGCCGATCCACGCGAGTCCGCGATCGAGCGCGACGCCGACGAACGAACCGTCGATCGCCCGCTCGATCCATCCGATGGCGACGTTGCGGAAGACGAAGCCGAGAACGCCCCACAACGCCAGCGCGATGAGGAAGGGCCAGATCGCGAGCCACAGCATGCGGGGATGGAACTGGCTGACGAGGGCGCGGCCGAGCGCGCGTGCGATGTCGTTCATGAGGACGGAAGGTAACTCAGGATGGAAGGGGACGATGGCGACGAGACTTTTCGCTGACCGTTCAGCGCTGCAGGCTGTCCCAAATTTTCTGCAGGCGCTTGATCGAGACCGGCATCGGCGTCCGCAACTCCTGAGCGAACAAAGCGACCCTGAGTTCCTCGAGCATCCAGCGGAACCCGTCGAGGCCCTCGTCCGCAGCGCCCTTGCGCTGGGCGTGCGCGCGCTGCCAGCCGCGCAGCAACGGCGCGAACTCGGTCATCCGCTGGTCGTCGCGGCGCGGGTCGGCGACGCGCTTGTCGATCCGCATCGCGACGGCCTTCAGGTAGCGCGGGATCTGCGAGAACTGCACGGGCGGCGTGTTCGCGACGAAGCGCGGCTCGACCAACTGCGCGAGCTGCGCCTCGACGTCGCCGAGCGCAGCGGGGCTGGTCTTCAGCGCGCCGAGCTTTTTCAGCACGACTTGATGCTGGTCGAGGATAGCCGCGGTGGTACGCGCCGATTCGTTGGCAAGAAGGACGAGACGCGTCTTCGCTTCGAGCTTGCGGGCCTCGAAGCTCGCCGCGTCGGTCGGTAGCGGATCGACGAGACAGGCGCGCTCGATCGCAGCGCCGACGATCTGGTCGCGCAGTTCGTCGGCCGACCCGAGCGTCATGAACTGCATCGCCATCCGCGTCATGTCCGGCAGGTTCTTCTCGAGGTAGCGCAACTGCTCGCTCAGTTGCAGGCGGAACAGGCGCGCCAGGCCGCCGCGATGCGCGCGCGCGGCTTCGGCCGGATCGTCGAAGACTTCGAGCACGACGAAGGTGTGTCGGTCGACCAGCGCGGGGTAACCGATCAGCGACTGTCCGTTGCGGCGGACTTCGAGCAGTTCCGGCAGCACGCCGAACGACCAGTCGAACAGCTTCTCGTCCGCGGCCAGCGCGACGACGGGCTGCGCGACGCGTGGTCCGCCGTCGGACTTCGCCATCGGATCGCGACCATCGGACGGAGGCCCCGCGACCGGTCCGGCTTTCGCGAACGCTTCCTTGAACTGATGTCGCGCCTGCTGTCCCAGCTCGGCACGCAATGCGGCCAGGTTGCGGCCCATGCCGAGCTGCCGTCCATGCCCATCCACGACCCGATAATTCATCATCAGGTAGGCGGGGACGACCTCGTCGCGGAAGTCGGTAGCCTGGGCGACGAGGCCGCGCTGCTCGCGCAGATGCTCGATCAGCGCGTCGACCAGACCGCCGTGCGGCTCGACCCGTGCTGCGAAGTCCTGTGCTGCGCCGGGCAGCGGCACGCAATGGCGGCGCAGCTTCTGCGGCAAGGACTTCAGCAGCATCTGCACCTTGTCCTGCAGCATCCCGGGCACCAGCCATTCGCTGCGCGCCGCGTCGACGACGTTCAACGCGTACAGCGGCACCGTCATCGTGACGCCGTCGCGCGGCGTACCCGGATCGAACAGGTAGTCGAGCGCGAATACGATGCCGCCGGACGACAGCGTCTTCGGGAACGCGTCGCTGCCTGCGCCGGCAGCCTCGTGGCGCATCAGCTCGTCGCGATCCAGATACAGCAGGCGCGGCTCGTCGCGCGCGGCGACGCGATACCAGCCCTCGAAGGCCGCGCCGCTCGCGACCGTGGCCGGAACCTGCCCGTCGCAGAACGCGACCAGCAGGTCCGCATCGATCAGCACGTCGGGACGGCGCGTCTTGTGTTCGAGTTCCTCGACGGCCGCGATCTGCTTACGGTTGTGCGCGAGCATCCGCACGGTCGCACCTTCCCTGGCGTCGAACGGCGAACCCTGCGCGCTGCCGTCCTTCTGGTCGCGATGGAGCATCGCTTCGACGAGTCCTTCGCGCAGGAAGATCTCGCGCGCATGCGACGGATTCAGCTTCGCGTAATCGACACGTCGCTGGCCGTAGACCGGCAGTCCGTAGACGACGCCGCGCTCGAGCACGATCACTGCAGCGGGTCTTTTCTCCCAGTGCGGATCGCCGTACGACGTCCGCACGAGATGCGCGCCGACCGACTCGACCCAATCGGGCTCGATCTTCGCGACCTTCCGTGCGAACAGCTTCTGGGTCTCGACCAGCTCGGCTGCCATCACCCACCGCGCCTTGCTCTTCTTCGCGAGCGCCGAACCCGGCCACACGCTGAAGCGGATGCCACGGGCCCCGAGGTACTGCACGTCTTCTTCGGTGCGCGTGCCGATGTTGCCGAGCAGTCCGGCGAGCAGCGCCTGATGGATCTGCTCGTACGTCGCCGGCATCGCGTTGAGCCGCCAGCGGTGCTCGGCGACGGTCGTGGCGAGCTGGTGATGGACGTCGCGCCACTCGCGCATCCGCATCGGCGACACGAAGCGCGAGCGGCACAGGTCGCGCAACTGGCGCTGCGACTTCCTGTGTTCGCCGTGGGCCGGGCTCGGTTCGTCGCCGGCCGCGGTCGCGTACCAGGTCCACAGCTTGAGGTCCGACAGGAAGTCGGAGCGCTCGTCGACGAACGCGCGATGCGCCTCGTCGGCGGCGTCGCGCTGCTCTGCCGGGCGGTCGCGCGGATCCTGGATAGACAGCACGCTCGCGAGTACCAGCATCTCGGTCATGCAGTCCTGCTCGCGCGCGGCGACGATCATTCGTCCGATGCGCGGATCCAGCGGCAGCTTGCCGAGTTCGTGGCCGATCGTCGTCAGCACGTTGGCGTCGTCGATCGCGCCGAGTTCGTTGAGCAGCTGGTAACCGTCGGTGATCGCGCGCGGCAGCGGCGGCTCGATGAAAGGGAAGTCTTCGATTTCGCCGAGCGCCAGCGTCTTCATCCGCAGGATCACGGCCGCCAGCGACGAACGCAGGATCTCGGGGTCGGTGAACGCGGGACGCGCGTCGAAGTCGGTATCGGCGTAGAGCCGGATGCAGACGCCGGCCGCGACGCGTCCGCAGCGCCCGGCCCGCTGGTTCGCGGCCGCGCGGCTGATGACCTCGGTGCGCAACTGCTCGACCTTGTTGCGATAGCTGTAGCGTTTGACCCGCGCGTAGCCGGTGTCGACGACGTAGCGGATGCCCGGTACGGTCAGCGATGTCTCCGCGACGTTGGTCGCAAGCACGATGCGGCGCGCGTTGGAAGGCTTGAATACCCGCTCCTGTTCTTCGGCCGACAGGCGCGCGAACAGCGGCAGGATCTCGGTGTGCGGCGGATGGTGTCCACGCAGCACCGCGGCCGCTTCGCGAATCTCTCGCTCGCCGGGGAAGAACACCAGCACGTCGCCGGCGCCGATGCGGGCGAGCTCGTCGACGGCGTCGACGATCGCGTCGATCATCCCGCGCTCGTCGGGAGGCGCATCGCGTCGCGTGAGGTCGCCGGGCTTGCCCGCAGTCCTGGGCTCGCCATCCTGAACCGGGCGATAGCGCAGTTCGACCGGATAGAGACGGCCGGATACCTCGATTACCGGTGCGGGATGCTCCTCGCTGCCGAAGTGGCGCGCGAAGCGTTGCGCGTCGATCGTCGCCGACGTGACGATCAGCTTCAGATCGGGCCTGCGCGGCAGCAGCCGCTTCAGGTAGCCGAGCAGGAAGTCGATGTTGAGGCTGCGCTCGTGCGCCTCGTCGATGATGATCGTGTCGTAGGCCGACAGCAGCGGATCGCCCTGGGTCTCGGCGAGCAGGATCCCGTCGGTCATCAGCTTGACCGAGGCGCCCGGCGACAGCCTGTCGTTGAAGCGGATCTTGAACCCGACCAGCTCACCGAGCGGCGAATTCAGCTCGGTCGCGATCCGTCGCGCGGTCGCGGTCGCGGCGAGCCGCCGCGGCTGCGTGTGGCCGATCAGCCCGCGGCCGCCTGCGCCGATCCCACGGCCGATCGACAGGCAGATCTTCGGCAACTGCGTGGTCTTGCCGGAGCCGGTCTCACCGCTGACGATGACGACCTGATGCGTGCGGATCGCCTCGGCGATCTCGTCGCGCCGCCCGGAGACCGGCAGTTCTTCCGGGAACACGATCGGTCCGACCGGGTTCGCGACGACGGCGGCACGAGCTGCGCGGACCGGTCGATCGACGTTCGGATCCAGCGAGTCTGGCGGTCGGGGAGCGCGTCGTCTGCGACGTGCGTCGGTCGGTGGGAGGCTGGGCAATGCGTCGGTGCAGTAGGAGGTGTCGATTTCGGGTACGCAGCAACGACGTGAAGCGGCGTCCGACGATCGACTCATGGCGGACCGCATCGGTGCAACACATCGAGACGGTTTGTCGGTGCGTCGATCGCGAGGCCGTTATTATAATGAGCGACATGACCACCGTTGCCGCACACGCCGACTTCACGCCTGCTGTCGATCCGCAGGTCGACCCGCAAGCGGACGACGACAGCGAGATCGCCAGCCATCCCGAGACCGACGCGCTGCTCGATGGCGAACTCGGCGATAGCCTCTACCGTGCACAGTTCGTCGCGTGGTTCCGCGCTGTGGCACCTTACGTCCACGCGTTCAGGCGCAAGATCTTCGTCGTCGCGGTCAGCGGCGAAGCGGTCGTCGCAGGTCGGCTCGCACGCATCTGCGAAGACCTCGCGCTGTTGCGGGCGCTCGGCATCCGCATCGTGGTGGTCCACGGCTCGCGTCCGCAGATCGAGGAGCAACTGCGCATCCGCCAGGTGCCGTCACGCTTCCACAACGACGTGCGGATCACGGACACCGCCGCGCTCGAATGCGCGAAGGAAGCCAACGGCGAGATCCGCCTCGACATCGAGGCCGCGTTCTCGCAGGGTCTCGCGAACACGCCGATGGCCAATGCCGACATCAAGGTCATGTCGGGCAACTTCGTCACGGCACGACCGCTCGGCGTCATCGATGGCGTCGACTTCCAGCACACCGGCATCGTCCGCAAGGTCTCGGACGAGGTCATCGAGCTCGCGCTGAACGCACGCGCGGTCGTACTGCTGTCCCCGCTGGGCTTTTCGCCGACCGGCGAGGCGTTCAATCTCGACATGGAAGACGTCGCGTCCAGCGTCGCATCCGCGCTGCATGCCGAGAAGCTGATCTTCCTGACCGACGGACGCGGCTTGCTGGACGCGCATGGCCACCTGATCCACGAGCTGTCCGAAGAGGCCGCCGAGAAGCTGATGGCAGAGGCCACGCTGTCCGAGCCGATGGGCTTCTTCTTGAAACATGCGTTGCGCGCCATCAAGAACGGCGTGCCGCGCGTGCATCTGGTGCCGTTCTCGCTGGACGGCGGCGCGCTGCTCGAAATCTTCACGCACGACGGCGTCGGAACGATGATCGCCGACGACGATCTCGAGGAACTGCGCGAGGCCACCATCGACGACGTCGGCAGCATCCTGAAGCTGATCGAGCCGCTCGAGAACGACGGCACGCTGGTCAGGCGCGGCCGCACGCGGATAGAACGCGAGATCGACAATTTCAGCGTCATCGAGCACGACCTGCGGCTGTTCGGCTGCGCCGCGCTCTATCCGTTCCCGCAGGAGAAGATGGGCGAGCTCGCGTGCCTGACCGTCGACCCCGAGGCGCAGGGGATGGGCGACGGCGAGAAGCTGATGAAGCGGATCGAGCAGCGGGCCCGCGCGATCGGCATCGACCGACTGTTCGTGCTGACGACCCGCACGGGACACTGGTTTCTCAAGCGCGGCTTCACGGTGGCCACGGTCGACGTACTGCCGAAGGACCGACAGCGCATGTACAACTGGTCGCGGATGAGCCAGATCCTCGTCAAGAAGATCTAGGCTCGTCGCTGCAGGTTCTCAGTTGCCCCGCTCGACCCATTGCGTCGCGAAGCGTGCCAGTTCCGCGGCACGCTTGAGGCCCAGCTTCTCGCGCAGGTTGGCCCGATGTGCCTCGACCGTCTTCGCGCTGCGGCCGAGCTTGTCGGCGATCTCGGCCACCGTCAGTCCCTGCCCGATCATCCGCAGGATCTCGAATTCGCGATCGGTCAGGTTGTCGATGAACGAGACCGTCTCGTCGACGCCGCTGTTCAGGAAGCGCTGGACCATCACGGTCTGCATGCGGTCGCTGACATAGACGCCGCCATTGAGGATCTTCCGGATCGCGGCGAGCAGCTTCTCGGTCGCCTCCTGCTTCATCACGTAGCCCTTCGCGCCGGCCCGGAACGCGCGATCGGAATACAGCGCCTCGTCGTGCATGCTCATCACGAGCACCGGCAGTTGCGGCTGCATCTCGCGCATCAGCTTGACGAGCTCGATCCCTGACGTGCCGGGCAGCGAAATGTCGACGATCGCAAGGTCGACGTGCGTCTCGCGCAGCACGGCGACGGCCGAGTCGGCGTCTCCTGCCTCATGACACACGTCGAGATCGGGCTCACGGTTGACCAGCTGGGCGATGCCCTGCCTGACGATCACGTGGTCGTCGACGATCAGGATGCGCGCCTTGACCGGCAACCGGCTGATCGTCGATGACACGTCGTTCATAACTTCTTTCCTTGTTCGCGCATCGTTTGCGCTGCTCTTTTGTCGAGAGCGACGCGGACGGATACTTCTGTGCCGACCTGGGTGATATCCAGTTGTGCATCGAGCAGCTCGGCCCGGTTGCGCATGCTGGAGAGCCCGATGCCTTCATCCGCCTCCATGGCCGCTGCGAGCGTGCCGCGATTCGCGATGTTCAGGATGATTGCGTTCTCGTCTTCGTGCAGGTCGACGAGGATCTTCCCGCCCGCCCCGTGCTTGACCGCATTGTGCACGGCTTCCTGCGCGATCCTGAATAGATGGTGCGCGGCCATGCGGCTGGCGACGGGAATGGTACCGTCGGCATTGAAGCTGCACTGGATGCCGTAGATCGTCGACACGTCGCGCGCGTGCTCCGCCAGCGCGAACGCGAACGCATGGTCTTCGTGACCGACGGGTCGAGGCCGTGCGCCAGCGCACGCGTGTTCGACGAATGGCCTGGTTCGTCAACGCGGCAATTTGTTGCGCATCGCCGGTCTCCGGCACGTTGCGGTCCTCGAGCCGGTCGGCCAGGGCCTTCGCGAGGAACGCGATGCCGGTCAGGTGCTGGCCGAGCCCGTCGCGCAACTCGTGCGACAGCCTTTCCTTTTCGCGCTAGATCGTCTTGAGATCGCGCCCGAGCGCCTGGAGGTCGTCGCCGTCGCCTGCTTTGCCGCCCGGACGATGCGACACGCGTGTCGTGCGAACGCGCGACCGCGGTTCAGGTTTTGCCTTGACGGGATCATCCGCTTCGCGCATCCGTGTTCTTGCAGGTTTCGTCGCCGGGCGGTGCTTCTGCGCATGGCCTTCGCGGGTCCGCGGCCACGCACAGTAAAATCACGGCAGGCGTCTACAGAGGAAACATCCATGAGCAGAACCGTTCAATGCATCAAGCTCGGCCGCGAAGCCGAAGGGCTCGACTTCGCGCCCTATCCCGGACCGCTGGGGCAGCGCATCTACGAAAGCGTCTCGAAGGAAGCCTGGGCGGCATGGCTCAAGCAGCAGACCATGCTGGTCAACGAGAACCGCCTGAACCTGGCGGATGTCCGCGCCCGCAAATACCTGGCGACACAGATGGAGAATCACTTCTTCGGCACTGGTGCCGACATGGCGACGGGTTACGTGCCGCCGAGCGCCTGACCAGCGATTTGGCATCCCGGCGAAGGCCGGGACCCGATGTTGTTGTTGGGTGGCCTAGTGCGGTGCTACTCAGCCGCTTCGCGCTCCAGGTCCTCGACACCGATGTGGCGCACATCGCGACCCTTGACCATGTAGACCGTGTATTCGCACATGTTCTTCGCATGGTCGCCAATGCGCTCCAGCGCCTTCACGATGAACAGGATCTCGATCGACCGCGAGATCGTTCGCGGATCCTCGATCATGAACGTGATCAGTTGCCGGACGATCGCGCGGTATTCATCGTCGAGGGCGATGTCGTCGCGAACCACTTGCGCCGCGGCGATCGGGTCGAGCCGTGCGAACGAGTCCAGCGCCTTACGCAACATCTCGATGGCCGTGTCCGCGATATGCGCCAGTTCCACGCGCGGCATGTGGGCACGTTCGGCCTCGTGGATCATCCGCGCCATCCGCGCGACCTTCTGCGCTTCGTCGCCGATACGCTCGAGGTCGGTGATCATCTTGACGACCGTCATCAGCATCCGCAGGTCGCCGGCCGTAGGCTGGCGCCGCGCGACGATGTGGCTGCAACGCTCGTCGAGTTCGACCTCCATCCGGTTGACCATCTTGTCGCCTTCGACGACGCTCTCGATCAGCGCCATGTCGCCGGACGCGAGCGACTCGACGGCGCGCATGATCTGCTCTTCGACGAGGCCGCCCATCCGCAGGACGCTCGATCGGACCGATTCGAGCTCGGAGTCGAATTGCTTGGAAGTATGTTCGGGCATGAGCGGCATTCTAAGCGAGACGGAAGGGCTTGGCGCCGGAGAGTGCGCGGAACTGCCGGCGGCGACAAGCGCAGCAGCCTAATCCTTCGCGATGACAGTTTCGTTGCTGGCCGGCATAGGTCGGCAAGCACCGGTCAGCGCGGTCGTCCGAACGTCTCGACGCCGGAGGCGCCCGACAGCAACAATACATCGGCAGGACGCAGCGCGAACAGTCCCGATTCGACGACGCCTACGATGCCGCCGATCGCCGTTTCGATGCTGCGCGGGTCCCGAATGGTCCATCCGCGGACGTCGACGATGAGGTTGCCGTTGTCGGTGACCACGTCCTGCCCGCCGGCGTTCGCACGCACCGTGAAGGTCGAGTCGCCGAGGTCCTCCACGCGTCCGAGCGCTTCCAGTGCACGAACGACCTGGGCACGCGCCATCGGGATCACCTCGATCGGCAGCGGAAATGTGCCGAGCGCGGTCACGCGCTTCGACGAATCGGCTATGCAGACGAATACGACCGACGCGGCCGCGACGATCTTCTCGCGAGTCAGCGCCCCGCCACCACCCTTGGTCATCTCGAGCGCGGCATTGATCTCGTCGGCCCCGTCGACATAGATCGGCAACTCGCCGACATCATTGAGGTCGAAAACGGTCACACTGAGACTCGCCAGCCGATCCGCAGTCCGACTCGAGCTGGCGACAACACCCGCAAAACGCCCCCGATGCGGGGCCAGGAGATCGATGAAATGGTCGGCTGTCGAACCCGTACCGATGCCCAGCACGAGATCGCGATGAAGGCGCGGTTCGACCCATGCGACGGCTGCGGCCGCGACGGCGCGCTTCTGCTCTTCGGCGGTCATCGGGTTCATCATCCGCGGCCCTTCATCGCAGCGGCCGCCATCGGCAGGCGGGTCGTTTCGAGCGGCGCGAGTCTAGCAGTTCGCTGATGGCATCGAACCCTCGAACGGGCCCGGGCGCGCCTCGCAACGATCATCGTAGCCCGGTCGGCACCGCGCTGCTGTTCTTCGGCGCATTGCTGTTCCTTTTCGAAGAGTGGTTGTGGACCGGGTTGACGCAGTTCTTCGCATGGCTAGGCCGCCTGGGTCTGCTGCGCTGGGTCGACGCGCGCCTGGTCCGCCTGCCGCCGGTGATGGCACTCGTCGTCCTGTGCACGCCGATGCTGCTGCTGTTCCCGTTCAAGATCGCGGGGCTGTGGATGATCGCGAGCGGACGCTTCTTCAGCGGCTGCGCGCTGATGCTGGCGGCGAAGGTACTCAGTACGGCGATCATCGCGCGGATCTTCCTGACCTGCCGTCCGCAACTGATGCGGATGCCGTGGTTCGCGCGGCTGTATGCATGGACATGCGTGCTGCGCGATCGCATCCATCAATGGATCGATCAACAACCCGCATGGTACGAGGCGCGCGGGTTCGTCCGACGCGCCCGCGTGCATCTGCGTGCCTGGTCGCGCGGCCCCGCCTACCGGCGGGGCGCGCTGCGTCGCTTGCGCAG
>JBDTIS010000045.1:0-11053 GCA_039936235.1 Burkholderiaceae bacterium
CCGCCTACCGACGCTCGCACTGGTGAACGGTTACGGCGCGACGGAGACGTCGTCTGCGGCAACCTTGATGCCGGTCGGCGACGGGCCCGCTCATCCGGAAAGCATCGGCAAGCCGGTGCCGCTGGCGACGATCCGCATCATGGACGTCGATGGCAACGAGGTCGGGCAGGGGTGCAGCGGCGAACTGTGGATCAGCGGTCCCGGCGTGATCCCCGGCTACTGGAACAATCCCGAGGCGGATGCACGTTCGTTCGCCGACGGCGCCTGGCGCTCCGGCGACATCGGCCGCATGGATGCGAACGGCTATGTCGTGCTGCTCGATCGCATCAAGGACATGATCAATCGCGGCGGTTACAAGATCTACAGCGTGGAAGTCGAGAACGCGCTGAACGCGCATCCGGCCGTGGTCGAGTGCGCGGTCGTGCCGCATCCCGATGCGGTGCTCGGCGAACGCGTGCACGCGTTCGTCTCGCTCCGCGACGGGCCGGCCGTCGACCCCAAAGACCTCGTCGACGCACTCCGCGCGCACTGCGCGGCCCTGCTGGCCGACTACAAGGTGCCGGACTTCATCACGATCGAAGCCGGCATGCTGGCCCGCAACGCGAATGGCAAGCTGCAGAAATCGGTCTATCGCGATCGGCTCGGCCAGTCGTGAAGCCGGCCTTTCACATGTTCGGATAGTTCGGCCCGCCGCCACCCTCGGGCGTCACCCACACGATGTTCTGGGTCGGATCCTTGATGTCGCACGTCTTGCAATGGACGCAGTTCTGCGCGTTGATCTGCAGTCTTTCACCACCGCCTTCGGCGGCCACGAACTCGTAGACCGCCGCCGGGCAGTAACGCGCCTCGGGTCCCGCGTACTTCGCGAGATTGATGTTCACCGGCACCGACGGATCGCGTAACGTCAGGTGGCTCGGCTGGTTCTCCGCATGATTGGTGTTCGAGATGAACACCGACGACAGTCGGTCGAAGGTCAGCTTGCCGTCGGGCTTCGGATAGACGATCGGCGTGCACTCGGCAGCAGGGCGCAGGCACTCGTGGTCCGCGTGCTTGTGATGCAGCGTCCACGGCACGTTGCCGCCGAGCACCTTCTGCTCGAAGCCGACCATCGCGGTGCCGAGGTACAGCCCCTTCGACATCCACTGCTTGAAGTTCCGCGTCTTGTGCAGCTCTTCATGCAGCCAGGAAGTCTTGTAGGCCGACGGATACGCGCTCAGTTCGTCCTGCTGACGACCCGACGTCACCGCGTGGTAGGCCGCATCGGCCGCGAGCATGCCGCTCTTGATCGCGGTATGGCTGCCCTTGATGCGGGCCGCGTTGAGGAAGCCCGCATCGCAGCCGATCAGCGCACCACCCGGGAACACCAGCTTCGGCAGCGACACCGGTCCGCCCGCAGTAATCGCCCGCGCGCCGTACGACACGCGCTTGCCGCCTTCGAGGAAGTCGCGGATCGCCGGGTGCGTCTTGTAGCGCTGGAACTCCTCGAACGGCGACAGGTAGGGGTTCGTGTAGCCGAGGCCGACGACGAAGCCGATCATCACCTGGTAGTTGTCCAGGTGATAGAGAAACGATCCGCCGTAGGTCTTCGTGTCGAGAGGCCATCCGGCCGTGTGCATCACGAGTCCGGGCTTGTGCTTCTGCGGATCGATCTCCCACAACTCCTTGATGCCGATTCCGTAGCTCTGCGGATCGCTGTCCTTCGCAAGCCCGAACTTCTCGATCAGCAGCTTGCCGAGGTTGCCGCGCGCGCCTTCGGCGAACAGCACGTACTTCGCGTGCAGTTCCATACCGAGCTGGAACTCGGTCGTCGGCTCGCCGTTCTTGCCGATGCCCATGTCGCCGGTGACGACGCCGCGCACCGCGCCGGTCTGGTCGTACAGCACCTGCGCGGCGGGGAATCCCGGGAAGATCTCGACGCCGAGCGCCTCGGCCTGCTGGCCCATCCAGCGGACCACGTTGGCGAGGCTGATCACGTAGTTTCCATGGTTCTGGAAGATCGCCGGCAACATCCAGTTCGGCGTTCGGGTCGACGAGGTCTCCGACAGGAACAGGAAACGGTCCTCGGTGACCGGCACGTTCAACGGCGCGCCTTTCTCCTTCCAGTCCGGCATCAGCTCGCTGATGCCGCGTGGATCCATCACCGCACCGGACAGGATGTGCGCGCCGACCTCGGAACCCTTCTCGAGGACGCAGACGTTGATCTCTTGCCCCTTCTCCTGTGCGAGCTGCTTCAGGCGGATGGCGGCAGAGAGCCCCGCCGGTCCTGCGCCGACGACGACGACGTCGTACTCCATCGCTTCGCGCGGGCCGTACTGTTCGACGAGCCGCTGCTCCCGACTTGGATCCATGATTGTTCCTGATAGACTCGGCTTCGCCGCTGGGATCGCATCGCTGGCATCGCAAGGCACGGTGCATCGCCCCGCAAAGAAGGCGTGATTCTCGGCGAGAAACACCAGGGCCGCAAATGGACGCGATCACGACCGCACGAGGTCGTCAGCTTCGGGTCGCACGGTTCCTCGCAATCGACAGGATTCGAACGCAATGGGTATCGAAGTCAATCTCGAAGGAAAGATCGCGCTCGTCACGGGCGCGTCGAGCGGGCTCGGTAATCGCTTCGCGCGGGTGCTGTCGAAGGCCGGCGCGACGGTCGTGCTTGCCGCGCGCCGGATGGAGCGGCTGAAGGAACTGCGGGCCGAGATCGAAGCCGAAGGCGGTGAGGCACACGTCGTCTCGCTCGACGTGACCGACTACGCGAGCATCAAGGCAGCGGTGGCGCATGCCGAGACCGAAGCCGGGCCGATCGACATCCTGGTCAACAATTCGGGCGTCGCCAACACGCAGCGCCTGGTCGACGTGACGCCGGAAGACTACGACTTCGTGATGCGCACCAACACCGAAGGTGCATTTTTCGTGGCGCAGGAAGTGGCCAAGCGGATGATCGCGCGCGCCAAGGGCCGCGAGAAAAACGGCACGCCCGAGAAGAGCGCCCGCATCATCAACATCGCGTCGGTCGCCGGATTACGCGTGCTGCCGCAGATCGGCATCTATTGCATGAGCAAGGCGGCGGTGATCCACATGACGCGATCGATGGCCGTCGAGTGGGGTCGTTTCGGCATCAACGTCAACGCGATCTGCCCCGGCTACATCCGAACCGAGATCAACGAGGCGCAGTTCGACAGCGAGGCCGGGCAGAAACTCGTCGACATGCTGCCGCGCCGGCGTGTCGGCGAGCCGTCCGACCTCGACGGGCTGCTGTTGATCCTGTCGGCCGACGAGTCGCGCTTCATCAACGGCTCGATCATGACGGCCGACGATGGGCAATCCGCGTCCTGATCGCGACGTCTTGTCCATGCGCGTCTACAGGAAGATCGTCCCGTTGCGCTGGGGCGACATGGACGCGATGAATCACCTGAACAACACGTTGTACTTCCGGCTGATGGAAGAGGCGCGCATCTGCTGGTTCCTGGAGAACGGGATGATGACGAGCAGCGATGGCGACGGCCCGATCCTCGCGCACGCTTCGTGCGACTTTCTCGCGCCGATGACCTATCCATGCAATGCGGTCGTGGGGCAGACCGTTACGCGGATCGGTCGATCCAGTATGGATCTCGACATGACGATCGAAGGCGACGAAGTCGAGCCGGTCCTGTATGCGCGAGGCAGGAACGTGCTCGTGTGGATGGACTATCGCAGCGGCAAGTCGGCGCCGTGGCCTGACCTGCTGCTCGCCGCGTTGGGCGAGACAGCGGCGTGACCGCAACGACCCGCCGATGCACGACCCGATCACGATAACGAGGAGGAAGGTATGAACAAGGTCTACCCATCGGCCAAGGCCGCGCTGGCCGACATCGCCAGGGACGGACAGGTCTACGCCGTCGGCGGCTTCGGTCTCTGCGGCATCCCCGAGGCGCTGATCGAGGCACTGCGCGACACCGGCGTGAAGAATCTCACCGCGATCTCCAACAACGCGGGCGTCGACGGCTTCGGGCTCGGACAGTTGCTGGCGACGCGGCAGATCAGCAAGATGGTCGCGTCCTACGTCGGCGAGAACAAGGAGTTCGAACGGCAGTACCTTGCCGGCGAACTCGAACTCGAGTTCACGCCGCAGGGCACGCTCGCCGAGAAGCTGCGTGCCGGCGGCGCCGGCATCCCTGCGTTCTTCACGAAGACCGGTTACGGAACCCTGGTTGCCGAAGGCAAGGAAACCCGCGAGTTCGATGGCGAGCACTACGTGATGGAGAAGGCGCTCGTCGCCGATGTCTCGCTGGTGAAGGCGTGGAAGGCCGACAAGTCCGGCAACCTGATCTATCGGCGCACCGCCCGCAACTTCAACCCGAACGTCGCAGCGGCGGGGAAGATCACGATCGTCGAGGTCGAGGAGCTCGTCGAGACCGGTGCGCTCGATCCGGACGCCATCCACACGCCGGGCATTTTCGTCCACCGCATCGTCGTCAATGCGTCGCCGGAGAAGCGGATCGAGCAGCGGACGGTGACGGCGGCCGAGGCTGTCTGAAAGGCGCTTCCCCCTTCGAGGTTGAGGTTGGGAGGGGAATGGGTTTCGCGGAGTCCGAGTCTTGGCCGGGCTTTCAGACCCACCCCCGCCCCGGCCATCCCCTGAGGGGGAGGGAGAAGTCGGAATGAACACTGGAGACGAAGATGGCTTGGGACAGAAATCAGATGGCTGCACGTGCGGCGAAAGAACTGGAGGACGGCTTCTACGTGAACCTCGGCATCGGCCTGCCGACGCTGGTCGCGAATCACGTGCCGGCCGACATCGAGGTGTGGCTGCAGTCGGAGAACGGGTTACTCGGCATCGGGCCGTTCCCCACCGAGGACCAGGTCGACCCCGACCTGATCAATGCCGGCAAACAGACGGTGACCACTATTCCCGGGTCGTCGATCTTTTCGTCGGCCGATTCGTTCGGGATGATTCGCGGGGGCAAGATCAACCTGGCGATCCTCGGCGCGATGCAGGTCAGCGCGAAGGGCGACCTCGCGAACTGGATGATCCCCGGCAAGATGGTCAAGGGGATGGGCGGCGCCATGGACCTGGTCGCCGGCGTCAAACGCGTCATCGTATTGATGGAGCACACGGCGCGTCGTAAAGACGGCGGCGAAGACCTCAAGATCCTTCCGGAGTGCACATTGCCGCTGACCGGCCTCGGCGTGGTGGATATGATCATCACAGACCTCGGTGTTTTCGAAGTCGGTGAAGCCGGCCTGGCGATGGTCGAGATCGCGGACGGCGTGACCGAGCAGGACGTCACGGCCAAGACCGGTGTGCCAGTCGATTTCGCGCGCCTCCACTGATTCGCCAGAACCGAATAAAAAAGGGCCGGCTCCGCGAGGAGACGGCCCTTTTCAATCGGCACTCCTCGCAGATGGAGGAATGCCACGAGGCATTTATTTGATCGCGAACTTCGTGCGGTCCTTGCCTTCGATCCACTTCGGGGCGCGTCCGCGTCCCGTCCAGGTGTCCCCCGTTTGCGGATTCTGGAACTTGGGGGCTGCCGGTGTGCCGGTCTTGCGCTTTCGTTTGGAACTGATACCGAGATCGGAAGCCTGAATACCATATTCGGTCATCATGCTTCTGATCTGCGCGACGACCGTTGCAATTTCCTTGTCACGCGCTTGTTCAGCCTGCTTCTGTAGCTTTTCAATCTGTGACTGCAAGTCTTTATACGATGCCATATATCACCTCTTCGTTAATCCGCCGTGCGGCGCGATTATACCTGCGCAGTGACATATTGCTAATACCCCAGTTGGACGTGACGAGAAATCCGTAATAGGACGTTGCGCGGACTAAAGCTCCGCCAGGCGTTCGACCGCGGACGTCAGCGTTTCATCCTTTTTCGCGAAGCAGAATCTGATCAGATTCGCATCGGTCGGCCGGTGATAGAACGCCGACAGCGGAATCGCGGCGACGCCCTTGTCGCGTGTCAGCCATTCACAGAATGCCGCTTCCGAAACGTCATTGCGAATGGCGCCGAAGTCGGCGATCTGGAAGTAGGTGCCGGAGGTCGGTAACAGTTCGAATCGCGAGCCTGCGAGGCCATTGCGAAAGAAGTCGCGCTTGCGCTGATAGAAATCCGCCAGTTGCAGATAGGGCAGCGGGTCCCGCAGATATTCGGCGATCGCCGACTGCATCGGCGTATTGACCGTGAAGACGTTGAACTGATGCACCTTGCGAAACTCGGCCGTCAATGCCGCGGGCGCGGCGACGTAACCGACCTTCCAGCCGGTCACGTGGAAGGTCTTGCCGAAGCTCGAGACCACCAGACTGCGCTCGGCCAGCGCCGGATAACGCGATGCGCTCTCGTGGCGATTGCCGTCGAACAACATGTGCTCGTAAACTTCATCGGCCAGCAGATAGAGGTCGCCTTCGACGACGATTCTTTCGAGCTGTCGCATGTCGCTTTCGGTCAGCGCCATACCGGTCGGATTGTTGGGCGAATTGACGACGATCATTCTCGTCTTCGGCGTGACGGCGGCGCGTACCGATTCCCATGGAATCACGAAGGCATTGTCGACCGTCCGTTCCATACGGACGAATACGGGCTTGCCGCCGGCCAGCACGATGGCCGGCGCATAACTGTCGTATGCCGGCTCGATGACGATCGCCTCATCGCCTGGCTGGATCACCGCGAGCGTCGCGGTCAATATCGCCTGCGTCGCACCGGCCGTCACCGTGATCTCGGAATCGGGATCGTAACGATGGCCGTAAAGCGCTTCGATCTTCATCGCGATCGCCTCACGCAACGGTGCCCAGCCGGCCATCGGCGGATATTGATTGTGGCCGGCGCGCATCGCGGAGGTCACCGCCGCGATCAGCGCCGGATCGCATTCGAAGTCCGGAAAGCCCTGTCCGAGATTCACGGCGCCGTGGCGCGTCGCCAGCGCGGACATCACGCTGAAGATGGTCGTCCCGATATCCGGCAGGCGGCTGTGGAGCATGCGTGTTTCTCGATGGGTCGCTGAGGGGGAGGCGATGCCATAGACGCGATCGCATGCGGTGGCGGCAATGGACTGGAATACAAGTTCGATTATATCGACGGTCGGATTACCTGCGTGGCATGACGCGATTTGCGGCGAGGGCATTCAATCGCTATCGTGCCGGTTCTTCGCTCTCGAGCGAGCGACCGGCGCCATCCATGATCCGCATCAGCAGCAGCTTCGACTCCGGCGCGATCGAAGTCGTATCGTTCTCGACCGACCACGACGTCGAGCGCATCGACCTGCGTATCCGGCGCGACAGCCACCAGGACTTCACGCAGTGGTTTCATTTCCGGGTGCATGGAGCACGGGGGCGCGCCTGCGAGATCCGCTTGCTGAATGCAGGCGAATGCACTTATCCCGGAGGCTGGGAAGGCTATTCGATCGCGGCGTCCTACGATCGCGACGACTGGTTCCGTGTCCCGACCGTCTATCGCGACGGCGTCATGTCGGTCGACTTCACGCCGGATCGCGACAGCGTCTACTTCGCGTATTTCGAGCCCTACGGATGGGACCGCCACCTGGCATTGCTCGGCAGAGTGTCGTCATCGCCGCGTGTGCGGATCGTCGGGCTCGGCCTGACGGCGGACGGACGCGACTTCGACTGCGTCGACATCGGCGAGCCTGCGAAATCGCCGAAGCGCCAGGTGTGGGTCATCGCGCGTCAGCACCCGGGCGAGACGATGGCTGAATGGTTCGCCGAGGGGTTGATCGAGCGGCTGATCGACGAGAGCGACCCGGTGTCGCGCGCGGCGTTGCAGCTGGCCGATTTCCACATCGTCCCGAACATGAATCCGGACGGCAGCGTTCGCGGCAACCTGCGGACCAGCGCGACCGGCGCCAACCTGAATCGCGAATGGCTCGCGCCGTCGCTCGAATACAGCCCTGAGGTGTTCCTGGTCCGACAGCGGATGGAAGAGACCGGCGTCGACCTGTTCATCGATGCGCACGGGGACGAGGCTTTGCCGTACAACTTCGTGGCCGGCAGCGAGATGCTGCCCGACTTCAGCGAGCGCCAGCGCGTCGAGCAGGCGGCATTCGTGACCGCCTTCAAGGAGGCGAGCCCGGACTTTCAGGATCGCCATGGCTATTCGGCCGGCAAGTACTCCAGCGACGCGCTGAAGCTGGCGTCGAAGTGGGTCGGGCATCGCTTCGGATGCCTGTCGCTGACGCTCGAGATGCCGTTCAAAGACAACGCGGACGCGCCGGATCCGCACGTCGGGTGGAACGGGGCACGGAGCAAGAAGCTGGCGGAGGCGATGCTGTTGCCGATGCTGTGGAATCTGCAGGGGGCGAGGGTTTGACCTGCTCCTCCCCGTTGAAGGGCCGGGTGAGTACGGAGCGGCGGGACGGCCGTCGCTATTTCGTACGATTGAACTGCCACGCGAACGTGAACTGATCCACGCGTCCCGGGTAGCTCAATCCCTTCTTCATCGCCCAGCTCACGATCTCGTGATGCATCGGGATCACCGCGTTGTCCTTCAGGGCAAGCGCCGCGATCGAGCGGGCCGATTCCTCGCGTTCCTTGTCGTCGAACAGCGTGAAGTCGTGGTCGAGCATGCGGTCGACCTCGGGGTTGCTGGAGCGGCCGAAGTTCCACGCACCGTAGCCCTTCTTCTCGTCGAAGGTCGCAAGGTGATTCTTGATCGTGTTGTCGCCCAATGACGAACCCCAGCCTACCAGCGCCATCGTGTATTCCGCGCCGCGCGCATGCGGCAGGTAGCTGGCCCACGGCTGCGTCTCGACCTTCGTCACGATGCCGACGCGCGACAGCAGCGCGGCCACCGTTTCGGCGATCCGGGCATCGTTGACGTAGCGGTTGTTCGGCGCGTGCAGCGTCAGCATGAAGCCGCCCGGATAGCCGGCTTCGGCGAGCAGGCGCTTCGCGCCGCCGGGGTCGTAGGCCTCGACCTTGATCGCGGCGTTGTAGCCGAAGATGCCGGGTGACACGAGGTTGGACGCCGGCACCGCGAGGCCTTCCATCACGCGCGACACGATCGCGTCGCGGTTGATCGCCTTCGACACTGCGAGCCGCACGCGCGGATCCTTGAACGGATTCTTCGCGAGCGGCTTGCCGTTCTTGTCGGTCGCGTAAGGCGTCACGTCGCGGTACTGGTCCATGTGCCAGAAAATCGTGCGCCACGAGGTCTGACGGGCGACCGTGAAGCGCTTGTCGGATGCGATCCTCGCCACGTCGGCGGTCGGCACGTTCTCGATCGCGTCGACGTCGCCCGACAGCAGCGACGCGATCCGTGCCGCGTCGTTGGAGACCATGCGGAACGTGACCTTGTCCCAGGCGGGCTTCGCGCCCCACCAGGCCTCGTTGCGCGCGAGTTCGACCCGGTCGCCCCGCTTGAACGACACCAGCTTGAACGGGCCGGTGCCGATCGCCGACTTGCCGGAGTCGAAATCGGCGCTGCTGCCAGCCGCCATCGTCGCCTTCTTCGAGACGATCATGATCGAGTTCAGGTCGTAGGGCACGAGCACGTGCGGCACCGCGGTCCGGATGCGGACCGTACCCTTGTCGACGGCGGTGACCTCGGTGATCGGCCGCACGAAGCTCGCGAACGACGCGGGGCTGCCCTGCAGCTTCTTCGGCCGTTCGATGGAGAACACGACGTCGTCGGCGGTGAGCTCGCTACCGTCGTGGAACTTGACGCCGGATCGCAGCTTGAATTCCCAGGTCAGCGGATCGACCGCCTTCCAGCTGACGGCGAGCCCGGGGATCAGGCGGCCGTTGCGATCGGTCAGCGTCAGCGGTTCGAAGATATGCGTGGCGAGTGAGACGTTCGGTCCGGAATTGTTCCACTGCGGATCGATCGACGTGACGTCCGACGAGAGGCCGATCGACAAAGACTCGGCACGGGACGCGCCGACGGTCATGGCGAGGCATGCGACGACGAGCGCGACCAACGCGCGTGGGATTCGAGACGGCATGTGGTACTCCGGAACGAAAGGACAGCCTAAGCCGGGGCGGGTCCGTCTAAGCGGTTGTCGGGAACTTTCAGGGCCAGCAGGAACGCGAGCGACGAGATCGCCGCCGCGATCAGGAACAGACGCTGGAACGCGGTGTTCGCGGCGGCAGCCGACTCGGCCGTCAGTCGCGGCATCCCGGTCCCGGCGGCGCGCGATCCTTCGCCGATGGCCGGGACGCTCGAATGCGACCCGGCACCATGCAGCGACGCGAGCAGGATCGCCGACAGCAGCGAGACGCCGATGGCGCCGCCGAGCGAGCGCGAGAATGCCGTGCCTGCCGTGGCGACGCCGAGCTGCGCGCGCGGCACCGCGTTCTGCACGGCCACCAGCGACGACGGCATCACGATCCCGATCGACAGGCCGACCCAGGTCATCAGCACGCCCGTGACGATCGAGTGGACCGGCGACACGAACGCGAGCCCGATCAGCCCGAACGGGATGCAGGCCGTGCCGATCAGCTGCTGCGGCTTTGTGCGGCTCGTCAGCAGCATCACGCGGCCGCTGATGAAGGCACCGAGCGGGATCATGAAGGTCAGCGGCAGCAGACGCCACGCCGCGTTGTCAGCGGTCGCGCCGGCCACCATCTGGAAACGCAGCGGCGACAGCGACGCGATCGACACGAGCTGGAAAAAGCAGAGGAACAGGATGCCGCAGCACGATGCGACGATCGGCATGCGAAACAGCGTGATCGGGATGATCGGCTCCGGTGTACGGGTCTCGTGGAACAGGAACACCCCGAGAATGGCGATGGCGACCGCGAAGAGTGCGGCATTGTTCGCGTCGTTCCACGCGACGTCCTGGCCGATCCGCGTGATCGGGATCAGCAGTGCAGTCAGGCCCATGATCAGCAGCACTGCCCCGAGGTAGTCGATGCGGCGCCGGATGCCGGCCACCGGCAGGTTCTTCAGCGCACGTCGCGACACGAGGAACGCCGCGGCGCCGAGCGGCAGGTTGATCCAGAAGATCCAGTGCCATGTCAGGTAGTGCGTCAGAAGGCCGCCGACCACCGGCCCCGCGACGCTGGCGACAGCGAACACGCCGCTGATGTAGCCCTGGTAGCGGCCGCGTTCACGCAGTGGCACGA
>JBDTIS010000046.1:0-4254 GCA_039936235.1 Burkholderiaceae bacterium
CAGAACCGCACGCCCGAGAACAACAGCTTCATCATCGCGTTCACGAAGAAGTTCAGCGCGACGCCCGACCAGTTCGCCGCGCAGGCCTACGACGCGATGTACATCGTGGCCGACGCGTTGAAGAAGACGAAATTGAGCGGCAACCTCACGGCCGACCGCACGGCGCTGCGCGATGCGCTGCCTGCGGTGAAGATCACAGGCGCGACCGGCAGCTTCGCGTTCCGCCGCGCGATGGACAAGAGTGGCAAACCGGCCGGCTACGACGCCGAGCAGGTGCCGATCGTCAGTGTGACGAAGGACGGGAAGTTTTCGATCGAAAAGTAGCGGCGAAGCCGCTCACTTCTCACCTCCCCCTTCAAGGGGGAGGTCGGGAGGAGGAGGGGTGTCCGTGCCGAATGACTGCCCCTCCCCTTCGAGGGCCTGTCCCGTACTTGATCCGGGGGGGAGGGTGAGAAGTGAGATTTTCCGAACGGAAATCTGGAGTGTTTGATTGCTAGCCCAGCAGCTCGTCAACGGACTCTCTCTCGGCGCGCTCTACGCGCTGTTCGCGCTCGGCTTCACGTTGATCTTCGGCGTGCTCGGCGTCATCAACCTGTCGCACGGCGCGATCTTCATGGTCGGCGCGTATGCGGGCCTCGAAGCCCTCGCGCGTTTCGGCTTGCCGCTGTGGGCCGCGCTGCCGTTCGCGTTCGTCGTCTCGGGCGTGTTCGGCCTGCTGATCGACGTGCTGGTGCTCAAGCCGCTACGCAGGCGCAACGCGCCGCACCTGATCCCGATGATCGCGACCATCGGCATCGGCATCGCGCTGAACAACACGGTGCAGGGCCTCTTCGGCGCGGCCAACATGCGCTTCCCGGCCGGCACCATTCCGACCGAGACGATCGAATTCGCCGGCATCGGTTTCACCGCGATCGAGCTCGCGATCGTCCTGCTGTCGTTCGCGTTGATGGCGGTGCTGATCTTCGTCATCCGCAAGACCCAGCTCGGCCGCGCACTGCGTGCGATCGCGGAGTCGCCGAAGGCCGCGTACCTGGTCGGCATCGATGTCGAAGGGCTGTTCATGCTGACGTCGTTCATCGCGGCGGGACTCGGCGGCGTCGCCGGCGTGATGATCGGTCTCTACTCCAACGCGATCTTTCCGCTGATGGGCCAGCCGATGCTGCAGAAGGGCGTGGCGGTCATCATCCTCGGCGGCATGGGCGACATCCGCGGCGCGCTGCTGGCCGGACTGTTCCTCGGCTTCGCCGAAGTGATGTCGGTCGCTTACATCGGCTCGACGATGCGCGACGCGGTCGCGTTCGGGCTGCTGTTCCTGATCCTGCTCGTCAGACCGAAGGGGCTGTTCGGGACGACCAACGAGCGGAAGGTTTGATGGGTGCGCCCCTGCGGCTGTCATTCGCGCGTCCCTTCCTCCTGTGGGGGGAGGGAGCCGCCCGATGAACTGGATGGACAACTTCTGGGCCGTCTACAGCAACGTCGTCCTCACGCTCGGCATCAACGGCCTGCTCGCGCTGTCGATCTGGCTCACGCTGTCGTGCGGGATGCTGTCGATCGGCAACGCGGCGTTCATGGGCGTCGGCGCCTACACGGCCGCGCTGATCACGATGAACCTCGGCTGGCCGTTCCCCGTCTCGCTGGTGCTCGGCATGGTCACGCCGGCACTGCTCGCGTTCGTCATCGGCAAGCCGACGTTGCGACTGTCCGGCATCTATCTCGCCATGGCGACGCTCGGCTTCGGCGAAGTGGTCCGCATCACGCTGCTGAACTGGGAGTCGCTGACCGGCGGTGCGCTCGGCCTGAACGGCATCCCGCAACTGACCCGGTGGTGGCACGTGCTGGTCGCGCTCGTGCTGACGTTGCTGGCGCTGTGGCGGCTGCGTCGCTCGAAGATCGGTCGCGCGTTCGAGGCGATCAAGGAGGACGACACCGCGGCCGGCCTGATGGGCATCGACGTCGCGAACACGAAGATGTTCGCATTCGTCCTCGGCGCAGCGATCGCGGGCCTCGCCGGAGGGCTCGACGCGCATCTCACGTTCTTCATCGGCCCGCAGGAGTTCGGCTTCGACCGCGGCGTCGATATCCTGACGATGGCGATCCTCGGCGGCATCGGTGGACTGCCGGGTCCGATCGTCGGCGCAGCCATCATCACGTTGCTGCCGGAACTGCTGCGCTCGCTGCGCGACTTCCGGCTGGTCGTCAACGGACTGATCCTGGTGCTGATCGTGCTGTTCCTGCCGAAGGGCATCTGGGACCCGCAGCGCTTCCGTTCGTGGTTGCGGATGAAGCCGCGTCGCGCGCCGATGCCGAAGGGCCACTGACATGCTCGCGCTGCACGGACTCGCGAAGAGCTTCGGTGGACTGAAGGTCCTCGAGGACATCGACCTCGTGGTGCCGCAAGGCGGCATCCACGGCCTGATCGGGCCGAACGGCGCCGGCAAGACGACACTGTTCAACATCATCACCGGCCTCTACACGCCGACCACCGGCAGCGTCGACTTCGGTGGCCGCAGCCTGATCGGACTGCGACCCCATCGCATCACGCAACTCGGCCTCGCGCGGACGTTCCAGAACATCCGCGTGTTCAAGGAGATGACGCTGCTCGAGAACGTCGTGGTCGGGATGCATTGCCACTTGCGCTACGGCATCGGCGGACTGCTGCTCTCGTCGGGCGGCTATCGCGCCGAAGAGAAACGGGCCCGGGACCGCGCGCTCGAACTGCTGTCGTGGGTCAGGCTCGACGCCCAGGCCGACGAGCTCGCCGACAACCTGTCGTACGGCAACCAGCGCAAGCTCGAACTCGCGCGCGCGCTCGCCACCGAGCCGAAACTGCTGCTGCTCGACGAGCCGGTCGCCGGGATGAACAGCGTCGAGAAGACCGGTCTGATGCGCGAGATCGAGGCGATCGCGGCGCGCGGCTACACGGTGCTGCTGATCGAGCACGACATGCGCTTCGTGATGGGCCTGTGCTCGCGGATCGGCGTGCTGAACTTCGGTCGCATCATCGCCGACGGCACGCCCGACGCGATCCGCAACGATCCGCGCGTGATCGAGGCCTATCTCGGACGGGACGACGACGACCTGACTGTCGAACACCAGGTGCACCTGCCCGACCTGGCCGACCTGCCCGGCGACTTGCGCGGCTTCGGCTCGCCGACGACGCGCGACGGCGAGGCGCGCCGGTGACGAGCGCAGCGCCGCTGCTGACCGTCGAAGGGCTGTCGGTGGCCTACGGACAGATCCAGGCCGTCAAGGGCATCGACTTCGTCGTCGATAGCGGCGCGATCACGACCCTGGTCGGTGCGAACGGGGCCGGCAAGTCGACCACGCTGCTGGCGCTGTCGGGCCTCGTGAAGAAGTCCGGCGGCCGCGTCGTGTTCGACGGCGAGGACATCACCGACTTGGCCCCGCACCGGATCGTCGCGCGCGGCCTCGTGCAGGTGGCCGAAGGCCGCGCCACGCTGACGACGCTGACGGTGCGCGAGAACCTCGAACTCGGCGCCTATACGCGACACGACCGGGCCGGCCGCGAGAGCGACCTCGAACGCGTGTTCGCAATGTTCCCGCGACTGAAAGAACGGGCCGGCGGCGCGGCCGGCAACCTGTCCGGTGGCGAGCAGCAGATGCTCGCGATCGGCCGGGCGTTGATGGCGCGGCCGCGGCTGCTGCTGCTCGACGAACCGTCGATGGGTCTCGCGCCGATCATCGTGCAGGACATCTTCCGCACGCTGCGCACGCTCAACCGCGACGGGCTTGCCATCTTCCTGGTCGAACAGAACGTCAAGCAGGCGCTGCGGATCGCGGCGCGGGGTTACGTGATCGAGACGGGCAGCATCGTGCTGACGGACAAGGCGTCGGCGTTGCTGGACAACCCGCGCGTGCAGGAGGCGTATCTGGGCGGGTGAACAGAAACCGACCGAACATCGATGTCATCCCGGCGCAGGCCGGGTCCCAATCCGCTCGATGACGACGCGGCATGGAATTGGGCCCCAGCCTGCGCCGGGGTGACAGACAGGCGTTCGAATCCGGCCGGCCATTTTCAACGACATCAACCCCATTCGTCGCACCGCTCCGTTGATAGCGTCATCGCTCACTCACGGAGAACGGTCATGCGTCACCCCACCTCTGCCCTCCTGGCAGGTGCTCTCGCACTCTGCGCAGCCCTGCCCGCGCAGGCCGTCGGCGAGTTCGTCGACGTCCAGATCGTCGATCGCGACACCGGCGAGACACTGACGCCGATCCGCTACAAGGGCGACT
>JBDTIS010000047.1:0-20295 GCA_039936235.1 Burkholderiaceae bacterium
CCGGCCCCTTCGACGTGGCGGGGTCGCCGATCTGTTCGCAGATCGCCACCGACTCGCCGCACGCGATCAGCTTCGCGAGGTAGCCGTCGAGCGCATGGAACGGGATGCCCGCCATCGGGATCGGCACGCCGTTGGATTGCCCGCGGGCCGTCAGCGTGATGTCGAGCAACTGCGCGGCACGCTTCGCATCGTCGTGGAAGACCTCGTAGAAGTCGCCCATCCGGTACAGCAGCAGCGTCGTCGGATGCTGCGCTTTGATGCGGAGATACTGCTGCATCATCGGCGTGTGGCCGGCGTAAGGCGCGTCCGCCGTTTCGGTTCTCCTCGTCGACACGACCGCGTGATCCTCAGCTCGATGGGATCCGGCAACGCGCCGACGATCCGGTCGCGGATTGTCGCAGCTTCTTCCCGGACCGCGCGGGTGATGGCGTGGCATGCGCGCGCCCGGGACCGTCCCGCGCAGAAATCAAGCAAGCCGATCCGGACGGCCGCGGCGTACAGTCCCGCCGGGTCGGTCGATGCCGCACAGGACTCAAAGCTCGTTCGGACTCGCTTCATGCGAGTCGATTGTCCGCTGAGCACGTGGAAGATCCGGGTGCAGAACGTCGGTATCGCGATCGACCGGATGTGGATCGCCGTTCGCTACGCAGTCCAGTAACCAGCCAGCGCGCCCGGCGCGACGATGCGCGCGACCTCGCGCGTTCACGGTGATGCGATCGCCTTGTCGACGATCGCCTGCGCCTCCCGCAGGATCCGTTGCAGATGATCGTTGCCGTCGAAACTTTCGGCGTAGATCTTGTAGATGGATTCGGTCCCAGAGGGTCGCGCCGCGAACCACCCGTTCTCCGTGACGACCTTGATGCCGCCGATCGCGGCGCCATTGCCGGGCGCATGATCGAGTACGGCCGTGATCGCTTCGCCCGCCAGTTCGCGCGCGCCGATGCGCGCTGGCGTCAGCGCCGCGAGCTGCGCCTTCTGCGCTGCAGTCGCCGGCGCCTCGACGCGATCGGCGACCGGCTCGCCGAGCGCCTGGACCAGCTCCTCATAGACCTTGGCAGGATGGCGGCCACGACGCGCCGTGATCTCGGCGGCCAGCAGTGCCGCAACGAGGCCGTCCTTGTCGGTGGTCCAGGCCGTGCCGTCGCGGCGCAGGAAGGTGGCACCGGCGCTTTCCTCGCCGCCGAAGCCGAGCGAGCCGTCCAGCAGTCCGGCCGAAAACCACTTGAATCCGACCGGCACTTCGAACAGCCTGCGCTGCAGCCGCGCCGCGACGCGGTCGATCAGCCCCGTGCTGACCACCGTCTTGCCGACGGCAGCGTTCGCGCCCCACGCGGTGCGGTGCCTGAACAGGTAGTCGATCGCAACCGACAGGTAGTGGTTCGGTGGCATCAGCCCTGCCCCCGGCGTGACGATTCCGTGGCGGTCGTGATCCGTGTCGCAGGCGACCGCGATGTCGAAACGGTCCTTCATCCCTTGCAGGCGCTGCATCGCATACGGCGACGACGGATCCATGCGGATCTTGCCGTCCCAGTCGACCGTCATGAAGGCGAAGGTCGGATCGACCACGTCGCTGACGACCGTGAGGTCGAGCCGGTACTGCTCGGCGATGCGGGCCCAGTAGTGCACGCCGGCACCGCCGAGCGGATCGACACCGATGCGAATGCTGGCATCGCGGATGGCGTCGAAGTCGATCACATGACCGAGATCGGCGACATAGGCGCCGAGGAAGTCGTGGCGGTGCGTCGTCTTCGCACGCACCGCCCGCTCGTAAGGAATGCGCCCGACTCCGGCCAGCGCACCTTCGAGATAGCGGTTCGCGGTGGCCTCGATCCAGCCGGTGACTTCGGTCTCCGCCGGTCCGCCGTTCGGAGGGTTGTACTTGAAACCGCCGTTGTCCGGCGGGTTGTGAGACGGCGTGACCACGATCCCATCGGCCAGACCCGAGCTTCGCCCCTGGTTGTGGGTCAGAATCGCGTGCGAGATCGCCGGCGTCGGCGTGTATTCGTCGTTCGTCGCGAGCACTACGTCGACGCCGTTGGCGGCCAGCACTTCGAGCGCGCTCGCGCGGGCCGGTTCCGACAATGCGTGCGTGTCGATGCCCAGGAACAGCGGGCCCGTGATATGGCGGCTCTGACGGTACTCGCAGATGGCCTGCGTGATCGCCAGCACATGCCATTCGTTGAACGAGACCTCGAACGACGAGCCACGGTGGCCGGAGGTGCCGAAAGCCACCCGTTGCGCAGGCACGGAAGGATCGGGCACGCCGGTGTAGTACGCGGTGACGAGCCGAGGCACGTCGACGAGCAGCGAACGCGGCGCCGGCTTGCCGGCCAGTGGGCTGATCAGGGTGGGCATCGGATCGGGGTCGGGTGGCATGGACGGGTCGGCGCCGAGACGGCCGGATCGTGCCAACCGCCGTCGCCGGCAATCAGCGCCGCGGCCGCGGCCGGGCCCCAGCTACCGGGTTCGTACGGCAGCGCGGAGCCATGCCGGGCCAGGACCGGTTCTACCACGGTCCAGGCCGCCATCACCGCTTCCTCGTCTGTGAAGAGCGCGCTATCGCCGGCCATCGCGTCTCCGAGCAGCCGTTCGTAGGTCGACATCGAGCTCGGGTCGTCTTCGCCCAGATACAGCTCGCGCTGAACGCCCACGAACTCCTTGCCCGGGCGCTTGACGCGTGCCGCCAGCGCAATGCCAGCCCCGGGCTGCAGACGGAAACGGAAGTAGTTGGCGCGACCACCGGCCGGCCCGGAATCGTCGAACAACCGTTGTGGTGGTGGCTGCATCTGCACCTGCACTTCGACCACCGAGGCCGGGAGTCGCTTGCCGGCGCGCAGGTACCACGGCACGCCGGCCCAGCGCCACGAGTCGATGAACAGGCGCAGCGCACAGAAGGTCTCGACATCGGAGTCGTTCGCGACTCCCTTCTCGTCGCGATAGCCGATGTACTGGCCACGTACCAGATCGGTGGGCTCGAGCGGCAGCATCGCGCGCAGCACGCTGGACTTGGCGCTGTGCACGGCATCGAAACTCTGGAATGCCGGCGGTTCCATCGCCAGCAGCGCGATCACCTGGAACAGATGATTCTCGACCACGTCGCGCAGGCAGCCGGCGCTTTCGTAGAAGGCGCCGCGCGCGCCCACGCCGAAGTTCTCGGCCAGCGTTACCTGCACGCTGGCGATATGGTGGCGATTCCATATGGGTTCGAGGAACGAGTTCGCGAAGCGGAAGTAGAGGATATTCATGATGGCCTCCTTCCCCAGGTAGTGGTCGATGCGGAAGATCGACGACTCGGGGAACACCGAGCGTGTCACCGCGTTGAGCTCGCGCGCCGACGCGAGGTCGCGGCCGAACGGCTTCTCGACGATGACGCGCGCGTCCAGCGCCAGCCCGGCGTTGCCCAGGCTCTGGATCACCGTGGCGAACAGCGACGGCGGAATGGCGAGATAGAACGCCGGCCGCTTCGCGCCACCGAGCGCCGCTTTCAATGCGGTGAACGTCGCGGGTTCGTTGTAATTGCCGCTGACGTAACTCAGCAGTGCCATCAGGCGGTCGAACGCAGCGGGGTCGTCGATGCCGCCTTCATGATCCTCGTGCAGCAGGCTGTCGCGCACGTGGCCGTGCCAGTCGTCGACACTCCACTTCGACGACGCGACACCGATCACCGGCACCGTCAGATGGCCTTTCTTCACCATCGCATACAGAGCAGGAAAGATCTTCTTGCCGGCGAGGTCGCCGCTGAAACCGAACACGACCAGGGCGTCGGATTGCGGCCGCTGTTCGGTCGGGCCTGTACGGGCAGCGATGCTCATCGGGCATCCTCCGGGAGGTTCTCGAGGTCGCCGGCGAAGGCGCGCCCCGGGTTGATCATTGCCATCATTGGCGGCGTTCCACCTCGACCACCACGACATGCGAGCGGCCGTCGTCGACGAGCGTGAACGTGTCGCCGGCCGTCTCGACGCCGTCGACGACGATACGCGCTACGGCGCGCGTTGCAGCGACGTGGCAGGTGATGGCGTAAGTCGACGTGCCGTGGCGGTAGCTCAGATCGAAGGTCGTCCACGCCTTCGGCAGGACGGGCTGCACGCGCAACCGGTTTCCACGTCTTCGCACGCCGAGCAGCGACTCGACGACGAGCTGGTACATCCATCCGGCCGACCCGGTGGACCAGGTCCAACCGCCGCGCCCCGCGTGCGGCGCGAAGGCGTAGACGTCACCGGCAACGACATAAGGCTCCGTCTGGTAGATCGCCACCTCGTGGACGTCGCCGGTGTGGTGCAGCGGATTGAGCATCGTGCACAGCTCCCAAGCCCGATCGGCATCGTCCAGTGCAGCGAAAGCCATCGCGGCCCACATCGCCGCGTGCGTGTACTGCCCGCCGTTCTCGCGCACGCCCGGGACATAGCCCTGAATGTAGCCAGGCGATGGCTTGCCGGTGTCGAAAGGCGGATCGAGCAACTGCACGAGCCGCGTATCACGGTGCACCAGCCGCTCGTCGAGTGAAGCCATCGCCCGCTGCGCGCGATCGGCCGGAGCGGCACCCGACAGCACCGACCAGCTCTGCGCGATCGAGTCGATCCGACATTCGACGTTCTGCACCGACCCGAGCACCGTGCCGTCGTCGAACCAGGCGCGCCGATACCACGCGCCGTCCCAGGCCGATGCCTCGATGCAGGTGCGCAGACGCTCGGCCTCGTGGTCGCAACGCTCGGAGAACGCCGCATCACCACGGGCCAGCGCGAGCGGCGCGAAGCGCTTCAACACCGTGACGAGAAAGAACGCCATCCACACGCTCTCCCCCTTGCCGCCGGCACCCACCAGATTCATGCCGTCGTTCCAGTCGCCACCGCCCATCAGCGGCAGGCCGTGCACGCCGCGCGTGAGGCCATGACGGATCGCCCGCACACCGTGCTCGTAGAGACTCGTCACTTCACCGGATACCTTGGGCAGTTCGTAGCTCGACGCCTCCCCGTCATTCAACGGTCGACTCTCCAGGAACGGACAAGGCTCGTCGAGAATGCCGACATCGCCGGTGACGTCGACGTAGCGGCAGGTGGCGAGCGGCAGCCACAGGAAGTCATCCACGCAGCGCGTGCGAACCCCTTTGCCTGCGGGCGGATGCCACCAGTGCTGCACGTCGCCTTCGACGAACTGGCGTGACGCGGCACGCAGCAGGTGCTCGCGCACGAGGGCAGGCGCCGCGTGGACCAGGGCCATGACATCCTGCAACTGGTCGCGATAGCCGAACGCGCCGCTCGACTGGTAGAACGCCGTGCGACCCCACAGGCGCGACGCGATCACCTGGTAGAGCAGCCAGCCGTTCGCCAGCACGTCGAGCGCGGCGTCGGGCGTCCGCACCCGAACCGCGCCGAGCGTGCGGCGCCAGAACGCGCTGACGGCTTCGATAGCGTCGTCTGCCGCCCCGGCCCCGCGCCAGCGGCGCACCAGATCACGCGCTTCGCCGGACGTCTTGCCGGCGCCGAGCCTGAAGACGACGACCTGCGCCTGTCCCGGCGCCAGATCGATGCCGACGCGCAGGGCGGCACAGGGGTCGAGAGCGGCGCCGATACGGCCCGACAGCCGCGTGTGCGTCAGTGCGGCTGGTGCGGCCAGGGTTCCGGTCGGGCCGAAGAAATCGGCGCGGTCGCCGCAGACATCGCTCGCCGCATGGTCGACATCGAAGAATGCGGTACGGCCGGCGAAATCCGTGTTGTAGGCATTGCGAGCGAACAGCGCGCCGGTCTGCTCGTCGATCTCCGTGACCACCTGCATCTGCGTTTTCGCGCGTTCGTCACCGAGCACCCAGTCGACGTATCCGGTGACCGACATCCTGCGGAGTCGATCCGACCGGTTACGCAAGCGCAGCACCGAGAACTTGACCGGACTGTCGATGGCGACATACAAGCGCAGCTCCGATTCGATCTCGTCTGCGGCATGCTCGAAGACGCTATATCCGAAACCATGGCGCGTCGTGTAGGCGCCATCGGCGCGGGTAGGCAAAAGCGTCGGCGACCAGAAGCGTCCGCTGGCCTCGTCCCGGATGTAGAACGCCTCCGTGTTGGGATCGCTCACCGGGTCGTTGGACCACGGGCTCAGGCGGAACTCCTGCGCGTTCTCGCTCCATGTCGTCGCGCTCCCGCTCTCCGACACGAGCGTGCCGAAGTCGGGATTCGCGATGATGTTCACCCAAGGCGTGGGCGTCATGCGCGCCGCCGACGTCGCGATGACGTATTCCCTTCCATCGGCGGTGAAACCGCCGTATCCGTTGAAGGCGAACAGGTGACGTGGCCGCTCGTGGCGCGCGGCTTCGGGTGTGCGCCTTTCGGCAGGTACGGCGCGGCTCGCAGGCCGTACATCGTCCGGGTGACGCGCGACCTGTGCTGCGAGCGTTTCGGCATCGCTCACGACGATCCTCGCGACACTGCGCAGCAGGATGCGATCGCCATCGTCGAGCCGCGTGTCGTCGAGCACGAAGATGCCGCCGGGTTTGCCGACACGGCCCGCGCCGGGTCCCGCATCCATCTCCCGCCGGACCCGATCGAAGACGCTCGGCTCGTGGCCGGCCGCTCGCGCACACACGACGGCCAGTTCGCTGCAAAGACCGAACGCATTCCAGTAGGCCTGCGCATGCACCATCTGCAACGTGACGGATGACGACCCCGGCGTGGCCAGTTGCAGCAGGACGATCGGCATGTCGCCCGAGATACCGAAGCCCCAGAGATTGGACTGTCCGCGCCGGTTCTGTTCGATGACGCGGATGTCCCCACGCAGCCGGGCAGTCGCGTAGACGATCGATGCCGCCATGCGCTGATAGATCAGCGCATCCGCTTCGCTGACCTCGAGCGTGCGCAGGATCGTTTGGCGGTATGCGCCAGCCTGCTCCAGGATCCGCTTTGCCGCATGGTCGGCCCGAACCTTCCGGCCCAGTGCGATGCAGGCTTCGCGCGTGGTCGCGACACCGGTCAGCCAGTCGATCGTGATCGACGCCCCGGGCTCGAGAACGAACGGGACACGAATGGCGGCCACGGCATCGAGCACCGGACCGGCAGTGCCGGACAGCGCGGCGCCGATGTCCAATGCCTGAGGATCGTCCGCATCGCGGCCTCGTCCGATGAAACGCATGCGGTCGGTCTCGAACGTCGCGGGACCGGCCGTCGATCCACCGGCCAGCACCGTGTGGAAGAACCATGGCGTCGGATCGACGGGCGTACTCGGCCGGCGAGTCGCGATGACAGCCTGCAACGCCGGATCGACTTCGGTCTCGATGAAGAGCTTGCTGAACGCCGGATGGGAC
The DNA here is from genome assembly GCA_039936235.1 of Burkholderiaceae bacterium. Classification (GTDB taxonomy): domain Bacteria; phylum Pseudomonadota; class Gammaproteobacteria; order Burkholderiales; family Burkholderiaceae_D; genus CAHJXF01. The sequence goes on from JBDTIS010000047.1 coordinate 7,295, forward strand.
GAGTCGGTCGCCGGCGGGGAAAGCACGATTTCCGCGTAGCTCGTCGCGCTCAGGACGCGGCGCTCTTCGCAATGATTCGTGACAACGACGTGTCGCAACTCCACCGGAACGTCGGACGAGACCGTGATCTCCGTGCGCGTCTCGATACCCAGATCGCAGCGCCAGAAGATCGCGCGCCCGTGTTGGAAGTCGTGTCCGCAGGTCGAGGGGGGAGATTGCTGCGGCGCCGCCGCGTCGGGCCGATGGACTCGGCCAGGTGGGCTCGCAGGTAGCAGCGTGTGCCGCCGTCGTCGAGCGTGGCGTCATCGCGCCAGCGCGTGATCGCCATGTCCTTCCAGCGGCTGTAGCCATGGCCCGATGCGGTCACCATGACGTGATACGAGCCGTTGGACAGGAGTTGGAGTTCGGGCATCAGCAGGTCTCCGCGTTTCTCGAGGCGACGGCGCGATCGACACGCGCACGGTGCGCGAGCGCGCGGCCTCGGTCTGTACGCTGGCAGACAGACGATGATCCACGGCGAGCCTACGGTTGCGGTGAGCGGGGTACGGCACCGAACCGGTGATCTGCGCCGGTGAGCACCGGGTCGTCCCTGACGCTCTTTTACCAGGAGCGAAACCATGTTGCGAACCCTCGAAGAACTGCACGACTATGCCATCGGCGCGGTCGACGGCGCCATCGGTCACGTCAAGGATCTCTACGTCGACGACGAGGCCTGGGTGGTGCGCTATCTCGTTGTCAAGACGGGCGGCTGGCTGATGGGCAAGCGGGTTTTGATCTCGCCGATGGCCGTGGGTCATGCGGATTGGGCCACGCGGCAACTGCCGGTCTCGATCACGATGGAGCAGGTCAGGAACAGCCCCGACATCGATACCGAAAAGCCGGTCACGCGACAGCATGAGGTGGCGTATTCCGAGTACTACGGCTATCCGACCTATTGGGGTGGTATGGGTTACTGGGGGAGCGGGATGTATCCCAACATGATCGCGCCGGGCTACGGAGGCTACGGAAGCCCGCAGGCCATACGGGGGCAGGCAGAGAACGCGGGCGTGCCAGCCAACGCAGACAGTCGCGCCGATGCCGACCCCCATCTGCGCAGTTGTGCGGAGATCACGGGTTACCACCTCCACGCCAGCGACGGGGAGATCGGACACGTCTGCGGCATGCTGATCGACGACGAGACCTGGGCCGTCCGCTATCTCGTCGTCGAAACCAGCAACTGGTGGTTCGGTCATCGGATGCTCGTCGCGCCGACCTGGATCGAGGCCGTGAGCTGGGAAGGACGAACCGTCTCGGTCACGTTGACGCGCCAGACCGTCCGGGATGCCCCTGCGTACGACCCCGACGAAGGTCTCACCCGCGCCGAAGAGACCCGCTTGCACGAACACTACGGACGCACCGGGTACTGGACCGATGCCGACAAGCGCCAGACCGACGCATCACATGTCTAGATCCCGGAGCGCCTGGCGAGCGACGGGCTGTTGCCCTGCAGGATGAACGCGACGGAACCGTCGGCAGAGCCGAACGCGGGTGTGGTCACCGCGGTGCGCGGCAGCGTGGTCGACGTGCGCTTCGACGGGTGCCTGCCACCCATCCGCACGTTGCTGCGCGCCGGCACCGATGGCGCGATCGCGATCGAGGTGCTGACCCAGGTCGACGCCCGTCACGTGCGCGGCATTGCACTCACGCCGACGCAGGGCCTCGCGCGCGGCATGCCGGTGACGGATACCGGCGGGCCGCTGCTGGCACCCGTCGGAAAGGCGATCCTCTCGCGCATGTTCGACGTCTTCGGCCATGCCATCGACCGGCAGGACGAACCGAAGGGCGTGTCGTGGCGTTCGGTGCATCGCGAGCCCCCGCCGCTGATCCATCGCTCGACGACGTCGGCGATCTTCGAGACCGGCATCAAGATGATCGATGTGCTGGTGCCGCTGGAGACCGGCGGCAAGGCGGGCCTGTTCGGCGGTGCTGGCGTGGGCAAGACCGTGCTGCTGACCGAGATGATCCACAACATGATCGGCAAGCAGAAAGGCGTCAGCATTTTCTGTGGCATCGGCGAACGCTGCCGCGAAGGTCAGGATCTCTACGCCGAGATGAAGAAGGCCGACGTGCTCAAGAACATGGTGATGGTCTTCGGCCAGATGAACGAGCCGCCCGGCGCGCGTTTCCGGGTCGGCCAGGCTGCGCTGACGATGGCCGAATACTTTCGCGACGACGAGCAGCGTGATGTGCTGCTGCTGATCGACAACATCTTTCGTTTCATCCAGGCCGGCTCGGAGGTCTCGGGCCTGATGGGCCAGATGCCTTCTCGCCTCGGCTACCAGCCCACCATGGGCACCGAACTGTCGGCTTTGGAAGAGCGCATCGCCAATACCGATAGCGGCGCGATCACCTCGATCCAGGCGGTCTACGTGCCGGCCGACGACTTCACCGACCCGGCCGCGGTGCATACCTTTTCGCATCTGTCGGCGTCGATCGTGTTGTCGCGCAAACGGGCCGGCGAAGGCCTGTTTCCGGCCATCGATCCGCTGCAGTCGAACTCCAAGATGGCCACGCCGGGGATCGTCGGCAAGCGGCACTACGCGCTGGCGCAGGAGATCCGGCGGACGCTGGCGCAGTACGCGGACCTGAAGGACATCATCGCGATGCTCGGCCTGGATCAACTGTCGCCCGCCGATCGCGACGTCGTCGGGCGCGCGCGCCGGCTCGAGCGGTTCCTGACGCAGCCCTTCTTCACCACCGAGCAGTTCACCGGCCTGCCCGGCAAGCTGGTCAGCCTGGCCGACGCGCTCGACGGTTGCGAGCGCATCTTGCGCGACGAGTTCAAGGACCGGCCCGAAAGCGCGCTGTACATGATCGGGGCGATCTCGGAGGTGAAGGCCGGCAAGCCCGAGGCGAAGGCGGACGGTGCCAAGTCTGGTGTCAAGCCGCCGGCCACGACGTCGCAGCCGGAGGCCGCCCATGCACCTTAAGGTGCTGCTGCCGTTTCGCGTCTTCGCCGATGAGACCGGCGTGTCGCGCATCGTCGCCGAAACGCGCGAGGGATCGTTCGGCCTGTTGCAGCACCGGCGCGACTGCATCGCCGCGCTGGTGCCCGGAATCCTGATCTTCGAAAGCGAAGGCAGTGGTGAGGTCTTCGTCGCCGTCGACGATGGGGTACTGACAAAGATCGGCGACGCGGTGTTCGTGGCCGTGCGCCGCGCGTCGCGCGGCACCGATCTGGCCGCACTGCGCGACGCGGTGCAGCGCGACTACCTGACGCTCGATGCGCTGGAACTGGGCGCGCGCGCGGCCACCCAGGAGCTGGAAAGTGGTTTCGTCGGCCGCTTCGCGAGGTTTCATGCCGAATGATCCGAAGGCGTCCGACTTGATGGCCAAGCAGGTCGGCGCCAAGGCCGAACGCAAGTTGCGCGCGCGCCGCGACGGCACACCGGGCGTCTGGTCGGGTCTCGGCATGATGGGCTTGATCGGCTGGTCGGTGGTGGTGCCGACCCTGGCGGGCGCGGCACTGGGGCTCTGGCTCGATTCGCATCATCCGGGCTCACATCCCTGGTCGCTGGCCCTGCTGATGGCCGGCCTGGTGCTCGGCTGCCTGAACGCCTGGCGCTGGGTGGCCCAGCAGGACCGTGCCATGCACGCCGACGATCGTTCCGTCGACCCCGATGCCGAGGACTGACCGACGATGAACGACGTGCTCGCACCGATGCTCGCCGGCGTTGCCGGCGGCCTGCTCGGCCTGCTCTTCTTCGGCGGCCTGTGGTGGACCTTGCGTCGGGCGCTCGCGTCACCGCGGCCGGCACTTTGGGTAGGCGGCAGCCTGCTGCTGCGCCTCACCTGTGTCGTCGCCGGATTCGTCCTCGTGTCCGCCGGCGACTGGCGCAGGTTGCTGTCGTGCCTGCTCGGATTCTGGTGCGCCCGCTGGCTGATCGTTCGCCTCTCCGCTCGCTCGCCGGCGCAACCCTCGGGTGCCTCGCGCGTCGCTACGTCGCAAGGCGGCGGAAAAGTCACGACGGGGCCGACCTGATCCGCCATGCGCCTCGGCCCCGATCAACTGATCTTCTGGCAGCACGGGCTTTTCAAGCTCAACGGCACCATCGTGTTCACGTGGGCCTTGATGGCGGTGCTCGTGCTCGGCTCGATGTTGATCACGCGCAAGCTGTCCACCGGGCACCAGCGCTCGCGCTGGCAGAACCTGCTGGAGATCGTCGTCACCGGCATCGTGGAGCAGATCCGCGAAGTCGGCCTGAAGAAGCCGGAGCGCTATCTGGCCTTCCTCGGCACGCTGTTCCTGTTCGTCGCCGCCGCTGCGCTCGCGACCATCGTTCCGGGCTACGAGCCGCCGACCGGATCGCTGTCGACCACCGTCGCGCTGGCGCTGTGCGTCTTCATCGCGGTACCGCTATTCGGCATCCGCGAACAGGGCCTGGGCGGTTATCTGAAATCCTACCTCCAGCCGACCATCATCATGCTGCCGTTCAACATCATCAGCGAACTCTCGCGCACGCTGGCTCTGGCGGTGCGCCTGTTCGGCAACATGATGAGCGGCGCGATGATCGTGGGCATTCTGCTCACCATCACACCGTTTCTCTTCCCGGTGGTGATGACGCTGCTCGGCCTGTTGACCGGCATGGTGCAGGCTTACATCTTCAGCATCCTGGCAGCGGTCTACCTCGCTGCCGCCACGCGTGCGGCACCTTCGCCCGCCAAGCCCGCCGTGGCCACGACCTGAATCAACAAGGACCTTCTCATGGACAGTCTGACCCTCATCGCGATGATCTCGATCGTCATCGCGGGCCTTACCACCGGCTTCGGCACCATGGGCCCGGCACTGGCCGAGGGCCGCGCGGTGGCCACTGCGCTCACGGCGCTGGCCCAGCAACCCGACGCGTCGGCGACGATCACGCGTACGCTGTTCGTCGGGCTCGCGATGATCGAATCGACCGCGATCTACTGCTTCGTGGTGTCGATGATCCTGATCTTCGCCAACCCGTTCTGGAACGCGGCGGTCACCCATGCGACAGCCGCAGCCGGCAAGTAAGTCATGCTGATCGACTGGTTCACCGTCGGTGCGCAGGCGCTCAACTTCATCGTCCTGGTATGGCTGATGAAGCACTTCCTCTACAAGCCGGTGCTGGACGCGATCGCGGCGCGCGAGAAGCGCATCGCCGACCAGATCGCAGACGCCGCGGCCAAGGAAAAGCAGGCGGCGACCGAGCACAAGACCTTCGAAGACAAGAACGCCACGTTCGACCAGCAGCGCGCAGGGATGCTCGACAAGGCCACCGCGGACGCCAAGGCGGAAGGCGCGCGCCTGGCGGACGAGGCGCAGAAGGCGGCGCTGGCCCTGGCCGCCAAGCATCAGCACTCGCTGGCGAGTCAGGCCGCGCACCTGCAGCAGACGATCGCCGGCCGTGCCGCCGACGAGGTGTTCGCCGTCGCGCGGAAGACGCTGAGCGATCTCGCGAATGCAGACCTTGAATCGCGCATGGTCGGGGTCTTCACGAAACGCTTGCGCGAGCTGCCCGGTCCTGCCAAGGCGCAGCTCGCTGCGGCGCTGAAGCCGGGCGGCGACCCCGCGGTGGTGCGTAGCCACTTCGCGCTGCCGGCCGATCAGCAGGCGGCGATCCAGGATGCGGTCGACGTGTGCTTCTCGGCCGAGGTGCCGCTGCGCTTCGAGACCGCGGGCGAATCCGTCTGCGGCATCGAACTGAGTGCCGGCGGGCAGAAGCTGGCCTGGACCATTGCCGAGTACCTGCGCGATCTTCAACACCAGGTCGCCGCGCTGCTGGTGCCCGCTGCCAAGCCGGCAGCGGCGCCCAAGCACTCCGATGCGAAGCCGCCCGATGTGACTCAGCCCGATGCGAAGCAGCCTGATGTAACTCAGCCCGATACGAAGCAGTCCGGCGCCGCGCCGGCGCCCCACGCCGACGCGGTCGCCCCATGAAGGGCATCACCGCGACAGCGCTCGATCGCGGCTTCGCCGCACTGACACAGGCGCGCACCGCGTTCGCGCCGGCATTCGTGCCGCGCGAGGTCGGCACCATCACGCAGGTGACCACCGGCATCGCCCACGTCAGCGGCCTGCCCGGCGCCGGCTTCGATGAACTGCTGACGTTCCCCGGCGATGTGACCGGCATCGCGTTCAACGTCGACGAACACGAGCTCGGGGTCGTGCTGCTCGGGGAATATTGGCACCTGGAGGCCGGCGCCGAGGTGCAGCGTACCGGCCGCGTGATGGACGTGGCCGTCGGTCCGGCGCTGCTCGGGCGTGTCATCGATCCGCTCGGCCGCCCGCTGGACGGTCTCGGGCTCATCGATGCGACCGCGCGACTGCCGATCGAGCGACCCGCCGCCGCCATCATGGACCGCGCGCCGGTCGACGTGCCCCTGCAGACCGGCCTGAAGGTCATCGACGCGCTGATCCCGATCGGTCGCGGCCAGCGCGAACTGATCCTCGGCGACCGCCAGACTGGCAAGACCGCGATCGCGCTCGACACCATCCTTAACCAGCGCGGACAGAACGTCGTCTGCGTCTACTGCGCCATCGGCCAGCGCGCGTCGGCGGTGGCCAAGGCGGTGGCGACGCTGCGCGACAAGGGCGCGCTGGACTACACCGTGGTCGTCGTCACCGAGGGCAATCAGCCACCGGGCCTGGCGTACATCACGCCGTATGCGGCCACGAGCATCGCCGAATACTTCATGGAAGCCAGCCGCGACGTGCTGATCGTCTACGACGACCTGACCCAGCACGCACGCGCCTACCGGGAACTGTCGCTGCTGCTGCGTCGTCCTCCGGGCCGCGAGGCGTTCCCGGGCGACATCTTCTACATCCATTCGCGCCTGCTGGAACGCTCGACGCATCTGAGCGCGGACCGCGGCGGCGGCTCGCTCACCGCGTTGCCCATCATCGAGACAGAGGCCGAGGACATCTCGGCCTACATACCGACCAACCTGATCTCGATCACCGACGGCCAGATCTACCTTTCTCCGTCGTTGTTCGAGCTCGGTGTGCTGCCGGCAGTGGACGTGGGCAAGTCGGTGTCACGGGTCGGTGGCAAGGCGCAGCTCGGCGCGTTCCGCGCGGTGGCCGGTGACCTGAAACTCGCGTATGCACAGTTCGAGGAGCTCGAGACCTTTTCGCGCTTCGGCGCGCGGCTGGACGACGCGACGCGCAAGACCATCGCGCACGGCCAGCGCATCCGCGCCTGCCTGAAGCAGCCCCAGTTCGACCCGGTCGCCGTGCCGGCGCAGATCGCCCTGCTGCTGGCGCTGACGGCGAATCTGTTCGATACCGTGCCGCTACCGCGCATGGCCGAGGCGCAGCGCGCCGTCCAGGACGCCGCGGCCAGACTCCCGGCACCGCTGCGCGAGCGCCTGCTCGGTGCGGACAAGCTGAACGACGAGGATCGCAAGGCCGTCACCGACAGCGCGGCAGCCGTGTTGAAGGCCTTCTTGCCGAAGCCCGACGCCGCGCCTGCCAAGAAGACGGTTTCGTGAGCGACGGCCTCGCGGCGCTGCGCCGCAAGATCACCGATGCCGGCGACCTGCACGCCGTGGTGAGAACGATGAAGGCGCTGGCAGCGTCCAGCATCGGCGACTACGAGCGTTCGGTGCGCGCTCTCGCCGATTACGACCGCACGGTCTCGCTCGGCCTGGGCGAATGCTTTCGACAGGCTCGGCCGGATCCTGCTGCCGCGCCCGAACGCCCTCAGGCCGGGGCGTCGGACCCGATCGGCGCCATCGTCTTCGGCTCGGACCAGGGACTCGTGGGTCCCTTCAACGAGGTGATCGCCGAGCACGCGATCGGCGCCCTGGCCGATCTGCCGGGACGTCCTCAGGTCTGGGCGGTCGGTGAACGCGTCCAGGCAAGACTGATGGATGCGGGCCTGGCGGTCGTGGGCACGTATGCGGTACCGGAGTCGGTCGAGGCCATCGCACCGCTTGTCGCACAGATCCAGATCGACAGCGAAGCGCGTCGCGCGAAGACCGGCATGACGCAGGTCCATGTCTTCCACAACCGGCCGCTGGCCGCTTCGCTGTACGAACCGGTCGGCCAGCGCCTGTTGCCGCTCGACGCCGCGTGGCAACAGAGCCTGGCGGCAGTGCCGTGGCCCGGCAAGGTTTTGCCCGAAGTGCTGGACCACGGTGCGACGACGCTGCGCGCACTGATTCGCGAGTACCTGTTCATCTCGCTGTTCCGCGCCTGCGCCGAATCGCTGGCGAGCGAGAACGCGAGCCGACTGGCGGCGATGGAGCGCGCCGACAACAACATCAAGGACCTGCTCGATCATCTGCATGGCACCTTCCACCGGCTGCGACAGGATTCGATCGACGAGGAGCTCTTCGACGTCACCGCGGGCTACGAAGCTCTGGCTCGGCCGTGATGATCGCTTCGGCTACGGACGTTCCGCCGGATCCGTGCGAACCGGCCGCGGCACACGTTGCGGCGTCGCCAGCGATGAAGCAAGCCATCGTCGTCTTCAATTCCGGCTCCACCAGCCTGAAGTTCGGCGTCTACGAGGTGGATTCGGCTGCGGACGCGGCGGCGCTGTCGCTGCTGTGCACAGGCCGCATCGACAGCATCGACGGCGATCCGCACTTCGTCGTCAAGGACGCGGCCGGCAAGCGGATGGCGGCGCATGCGTGGGGCGAGGGCCATGCGATCGACCACGCGACGGCGCTGCGACACGTCATCACCTGGCTGACGACCGATCTTTCCACGACGAAGCTCGTCGCGGCCGGCCATCGGGTCGTGTTCGGCGGCACGCGTTACGACGCGCCGGTGCGCATCGACGGCGAGGTGCTCGACCATCTGGACTCGCTGGTCGCGATGGAGCCGTCGCACGAGCGCTTCAACATCGCCGGCGCCCGAGCCTTCGCTGAAGCCTTTCCTGGGGTACCGCAGGTGGCCTGCTTCGACAACGCGTTCCATCGCACGATGCCCGAAGTGGCGCAGATCTATGCGCTGCCCGAGGACGTGCGCGATGCCGGGGTGCGCCACTGGGGCTGCCACGGCATCTCGTACGACTACATCAGTCGGCAACTTCCGACGTTCGCCCCGCAGGCGCGACGAGCGATCGTCGCGCACCTCGGTGGTGGCGCGAGTCTGTGCGCCATCCGGGACGGCCGGAGCATCGAGACCACGATGGGCTTTTCGGCTTTGTCCGGCCTACCGATGGCAACACGCTCGGGTGACGTGCCGCCGGGTGCGCTGCTGTACCTGCTGCGCAGCCATCGCTTCGACGTCGCCGCACTCGAGAAGATGCTCTACGAACGCGCCGGCCTGCTCGGGTTGTCCGGCATCAGCGGCGACATGCGGGTGCTGCAGGACAGCGGCGATCCACGGGCGCTCGTGGCGATCGAGCATTTCGTCTACGCGATGACGAAGTTCATCGGCGCCTACACCGCTGTGCTCGGCGGTCTGGATGCGCTGGTGTTCACCGCGGGCATCGGCGAGAACTCGGCGCCGCTGCGCGCGGCGTCGTGCCGCGCGCTGGCCTGGTTGGGCGTGAAGCTCGACGAGCACGCGAACACCGCAGGTGGACCGCGCATCTCCTGCGCAGACAGCGGCGTATCGGTCTGGGTCATCCCTACCGACGAGGAATTGATGATCGCGAACGACACGCTGGCGCTGGTCCGTCCGGGCGCCCGCTCGGCATGGGAGGAACAACCGTGACCCCGACCCGGGAAAATCCGTTGAGTCTGTTTCTCGTTCGACATGGTCAGACCGACTGGTCGCTTTCGGGCCAGCATACCGGCAGCACGGACATCCCACTGACCATGGCCGGCGAGGACGAGGCGCGCGCACTGGCACCCTGGTTGATCCATATTCATTTCGATCACGTGCTGACCAGCCAGCTGCAGCGCGCGCGACGCACCTGCGCGTTGGTCGGGCTGGGTCGGCAGGCCGACATCGAGCCGGATCTGGCGGAGTGGGATTACGGCGACTACGAAGGCCTGCGCTCTTCGGACATTCGCCAGCGACGACCCGATTGGAACGTCTTTCGCGACGGCTGCCCTCATGGTGAAATGCCCGCGCAGGTAAGCGACCGCGCCGATCGGCTGATCGCGCGCCTTTGCACGATGAGCGGTAACGTCGCGCTGTTCTCTCACGGCGAATTCGGGATGGCGCTCGCTGCGCGATGGATCGGACTGGCGTTACTGGACGCACAGCATTTCCTGATCGGGACCGCGTCGCTCGGTGTCCTCGGCTACAACCCCGCTCACCCGGAAGTCCGGGTGATTGCGCTGTGGAACGCCACGCCGACCTTGTTCACGAGCAAAGCCTGAATCAGCCGCGTCGACTTCTGTACCGACCGATCAATGCATTGGTGGAAGCGTCGTGCGCCAGCTTCGGTTCCGCGTCGCGCTGCAGTTCCTGGCTGATGCGGTTCGCCAGAACCTTGCCCACTTCGACGCCCCATTGGTCGAAGTGGTCATCGGACTCCTTCCTGGGTCAGGCCAGAGCCTTGCTCTTGGCCTCGATCGATTCGAGCAGCTCGTGCCAGGAATCGACGAATCCCTTGGCGCCGTCGACTTGCAGTTGCTGAGCCAGCGCCGCGATGTCGATGCCCACCTCGGCGTAGTCCCGCAATACCGCTTCCGCGTTGCCGCCGTCGCGCGCCAGCGCTTCTCCCATCGTGCCGTGATCGGCGAACGCGAGCAGTGTCTTCTCGGGCATCGTGTTCACCGTGTTCGGCGCCATTAGCCCGGAGATATATAGCGTGTCGGACGCGCTCGCGTCCTTCGTGCCGGTGCTCGCGAACAGCAGCCGTTGCGGCCGGGCACCGACATTTGCCAGGCGCTGGAACCGGTCGCTCTCCATCACGTCCCGATACGCCTTGTAGCATTGCTTGCTGACCGCGATACCGAGCGTGTTGCGCAGTTCGGCCGGCGCCCTTTGCGCCACGGCGACGTCCCATCGGCTGATGAACAGCGAGGCGACCGATCGCACGTCGGCGGACAGGCCGGCGTCGATCCGCCGCTCCAGTCCCTTGAGATAGGCTTCGGCGGCAGCGCTGTACTGTTCGGTTGAGAACAGGAGCGTCACGTTCACCGCGACGCCGGCGAAGATCGCTTCTTCGATCGCCGGCAGGCCTTCTGCCGTACCGGGAATCTTGATGAAGAGGTTCGGCTTGTTCGCCTTCGCGTACAGCATTTTGGCCTGCGCGATCGTCGCCACGGTGTCGTAGGCGAGTAGCGGCGACACTTCCAGCGACACGTAGCCATCGACCGTACCGGTGCGCGCATGGACCGGTGCGAACAGATCCGCCGCGCGGCTGAGATCTTCGATGGCGAGGTTGAAGAACAGCCCCTCTCCCGTAGCGCCATGATCCAGCTGCCGGCGGATCTCCGCGTCGTAGGCGGAACTGCGCGAGATGGCGTGGTCGAAGATGGTCGGGTTGGAAGTCAGCCCGCTGATCGACAGTTCAGCGATATAGCGCTTCAGCGTGCCGCTATCGAGCAGGTCGCGGGTGATGTTGTCGAGCCACAGGCTCTGGCCGAGCTGGTTGAGCGCCTTGGGTGGATCTGAGGTCATCTGTCGGTTCCTTTCGTCAGGATCATTCAGCGTTGTCCATCGCGGCGGTGTATTCGCCTTGCCGCGCAGCGCGATTGCAGGCCGCGCGGTGCTGCAGTACGCGCTGGGCTCGCGCCGCGTTGGCGGAGTCGCCACGCCAGATGTCGAGCGCCGGCTGCTGGATCGCGCGCGAAAACGAGAACGTCAGCGCCCACGGGAGACGCCCCCTGAAGTGCCGGTTCATCGCGTTCAGTCGGGCGGAAGCCAGTTGAGGGCTCTGGCCGCCCGACAGGAACGCGACGCCCGGCACCGCGGCCGGCACGGCGCGCAGCAGGCCCGTCACGGTGGCGTCGGCCACCTCGTCCACGCTGTCCTGGTGGGTACAGTCCAGGCCCGGCAGCACCATGTTCGGCTTGAGCAACAGGCCTTCCAGCAGTACGTGCTGGACATGCAGTTGCTCGAAGACCTCGTGCAGCACCCGCGCGCTGACCTCGGCACAGCGCGCAAGCGAGTGGCCGCCGGTCATCAGCACCTCGGGTTCGACGATGGGTACGACCCCGGCTTCCTGGCACAACGCCGCATAACGCGCCAGCGCATGGGCGTTCGCCGAAATGCAGGCGGTGCTCGGCAGACCCGCATCGATCGCGATCACGGCGCGCCACTTGGCGAATCGCGCGCCGATCGCCGCGTAGGCTGCGAGACGTTCGCGCAACCCGTCCAGCCCTTCGGTCACCTTTTCGCCGGCGTGTCCGGCCAGCGCCTTCGCGCCGGTGTCGACCTTGATCCCGACGACGATGCCCGCGTCGGTCAGCACCTTCACGAACGGCGTGCCGTCCGTACAGCTCTGGTGGATCGTCTCGTCGTAGAGGATCGCGCCGCCGATGCTGTCGGCCAGCCCGGGGGTCGTGATGATGAGTTCGCGCCACGACCGCCGCGCTTCCTCGGTCTGAGGAATGCCGAGCGCGGCGAAGCGCTTGTCGCAGGTCGGATTGCTTTCGTCCATCGCCAGCAGGCCTTTGCCGGTGCCCACCATCCGGCGTGCGGTGTCGATGAGGGCCGAGTCGTTCATCGCGACGCTCCCCACTTCCAGTTGCGGATCTCCGGCATGTCCTCGCCGTGCTCGTCGATGTAGTGTTTGTGTTCGACCAGCTTGTTGCGAACCATCTGCTTCAGGTAGGCACCCTTGCTGCCGAGATGCGGCACGCGGTCGACGACGTCCTGCACGAGATGGAAGCGGTCGAGATCGTTCTGCACCCGCATGTCGAAGGCCGTGGTGATCGTGCCCTCTTCCTTGTAGCCGCGCACGTGCAGGTTGCGGTTGGTGCGGCGATAGGTCAGCCGGTGCACCAGCCAGGGGTAGCCATGGAAGCCGAAGACGATGTGCTTGTCCTTGGTGAACAGTGAATCGTAGTCCGCTTCGCTGAGCCCATGCGGATGCTCGCTGGCGGGTTGCAGCCGCATCAGATCGACGACGTTGATCACCCGG
>JBDTIS010000048.1:0-17538 GCA_039936235.1 Burkholderiaceae bacterium
CGTCGCGGCTCTGCTTCAGGTTTTCGAGGCTGAGCTTGGTGCCGAGCTCGAAGTGCACGTACAGGAACGCGGCGACGATCGCGACGACCGCGACCGCCAGCCAGACCCAGCGCCTGCCGGACGCGCCCATGCCGCGTCAGCCTTCGAGCGCGCCGCCGCAGCTGCTGCCCTGTCCGGCGGTGCAGCCGTAGCAATGGTCGGCTACCCGGATCGACTCGCCGACCGGCGAGTGGACGAGGAGATCGCGCAGATGGGCGCGAGTGTGACCGCGCGCGTGTCCGTTGATGCGCGCCGGCAGGCCGAGCATCTGGTTGAAGTCGCAGTCGTAGAGGTCACCCTGCCAGTCGACGCTGACCAGCGAATGGCACATCACGCCGTCGAGGTTGTCGGCGCGGTAGGCGCCCTTCAGCAGGTCGAGATAGGTGCCGAACGTGCCCTTGGACACGAGCGTGCTGCCGAAGCGCTTGATCGGCATGTTGGTCAGCGCGAACAGGTGATCGAAGCGGATGCCGAAGTGCTCTGCGAGTTCGCGCTGATAGTCTGCTTCGAGACCCAGCTGTTCCGGCGGGAGCACCGGCCCCTGCGGGTTGTAGACGAGGTTGAGGATCAGCGCGGGATCGTTCGCGTAGCCGAGCGCGTTCAGTTTCTGCAGCGCGGCGATGCTCTTGTCGAACACGCCGGTGCCGCGTTGCCGGTCGACGTTCGCCATCGAGTAGCAGGGCAGCGACGCGACCACCTCGACATTCGCGTCGCGCAGGAATTCGGCGAGATCCTCCTGCTGCGGCTCGAACAGGATCGTGAGGTTGCAGCGATCGATCACGCGCACGTCGAGCGCGCGCGCGGCCGAGACCAGCCGACGGAAATGCACGTTCAGTTCCGGCGCGCCGCCGGTCAGGTCGAGCGTCGTGATCGTCCGGTGCTCGAGCACCTCGAGGACGAGATCGACCGTCGCCGCGTCCATCGTCTCGGTCCGATTCGGGCCGGCGTCGACGTGGCAGTGCAGGCAGGTCTGGTTGCAGCGATAGCCGAGATTGACCTGCAGCGTGTCGAAGCGGCGGCGTTTCAGCGGCGGAAAATCGGTGCGGACGAGCAGCGGCAGGGTGGCATGCATGGAGGCGGGAGCGTGCTCGAAAAGGCGCGGTGGACACTAGGTCGTCCGGCGACGACCGGGTGTTACAGCGGATGCGAGAAGAATGTCGGTTGCCGGGTCTCGTGGCAGGCAACGATACGAGGGATGTTGCGGGCAGAGGTTCGGCAAGGTGCTGAAAGATACGCTTCCCGCCGACGTTCCGATTCAACCATACGGCCGATGGGCCGGGACGCGGGCGGTCCTGGGACGACCTCTGTTAGATTGAAGGGCCGCGGCTTGACGGTTGCCGCAGCGCTGACGCGAAGGAGCGTGATGAGAATGGTTCGAGGGGTGCTGATCGTGTTCGCCGTGCTCGCGGTGGCGGTCGGATGCAGCGGCCGGGTCGGCCTGTTCGCGGGAACGTCTCCGGGCGATCTCGGGGTCCGCGGCGGGAAACTCAAGGCACCGTCGAAGACCGACAACAGCGTGAGCAGCCAGGCGAATCTCTACCCGGAAAATTTACAGAGCAAGGCGGCGCAGATCGCGCCTCTGGCGCTGCGCGGCAGCGGACCAGCGACCCTCGCCAGGATCAAGACGGTGGTCGAGGGCATGGACGGCGCCCGGGTGGTCAAGTCCGACAGCGACTACCTGTACGCGCAATACACGTCCAAGGTGATGGGTTTCGTCGACGACGTCGAGTTCTGGTACGACCCCGCGGCCAGCGTGGTCCAGGTCCGGTCCGCCTCCCGCATCGGGTCGGGCGACCTCGGCGTGAATCGCAAGCGGATCGAGGAGGTCCGTGCCCGACTGGCTGCGCTTCCCTGAATCAGCAGGTCTCGTGCACCGATACACGCGCCGCTTCGGGTGATGGCGGGTGGGTGAACCATCGCGCCGCTCGGTTCGAATGGGTCAAGACGCCTGCTTCCCCCGTCGTCGACCCGGCATCCCCGGCAACGCGAGTCCCGCGGATACCGGCGCCATCGTCGCGGGCTCCGGGACCGTGTTCGGTACCGTCCCGCCGCCTTCGACGCAACCCTCGACGCAGGTCACGCCGTGAGGTGGCCGTAGACGCCGTACGGCCGCACCACCGGCTCGCCATGGCCCGGCGCGGCCTGCGCCAGATCGTATTTTGAACAGCGCCTGGTCGAAGTCGGCGACGGTGCAGATGCCGTTCGCGCCGGGCAGCGCATCGGTCGTCGGCTCGACGGGATCGCCGTTGAGGCGATCAATCGTCCCGTCGAAACGGGGTGGTGTCTAGCGCGTTGCTTGATCTGACCGAAGCTGCCGCGTCAGTCGTCGCCGCGCGGTCGTGCCTTGGTTGATTCGCCGGAAACCGGGTATGGATCGAGCCACTGCGAGGGCATCGAGGACTTGGATGTGGACGTGTCCATCCGTACTTTGGTACGTCCGCCTGGCAGAGCCAATTGGGAGCCCAAAAAATGTGCGGTCGCCCTTGCGCGTCGAAACTGCGGTCAGGTGCGCGTGCATCTTTTTCTGCAGATCGGCGTTTTGCCGAGCTCGATCCGCTGCTTTGCGCCTCGAGCTGTGCCAGCTTCTTGGCGGGGCCTCGGTGGAGGTTTCGCGTTTTGCGAGGCTCGGAACATGGGAGAAGATGCCGATGTAGGTGTAAACCCCATTGTTTACATGATTGTCAACAACGATACTGACAATCTTGGCGGTATTTTGTATGAGCAGCTGGCGCGTTTTGGCAAATTTGAAACACTTGGGCATGAATCTGCTCGTTCCGCCGTGCACGGACGGGCAGATGACTGAATGCCTGCAGGAGGCAACCAAATGGAAACTGTAGCAACGGCTCGCAACGTCGGCGTCCAGAGCGCGGCGGCGCCCACGAAGGTCCGATGGAAGATCTTCCTGCTGATGTTGCTTCTGATCAGCATCAACTACATCGACCGAGCCTCGTTGTCAGTGGCCATGCCACTGATCGCCAAGGAATTCAATATCGGGCCTGCGGTCCAGGGTTTGCTGCTCAGCTCGTTTTTCTGGACCTACGCGTTCATGCAGATTCCCGGCGGCATGCTGGCCGATCGATTCGGCCCGCGAATCGCGATCGCTGGAGCAACCGTGGGTTGGGGCTTCTTCCAGGCGATCGCCGCGGTGAGCACCGGGTGGATAAGCCTGCTGGTAACGCGGCTCGGCCTCGGACTGGCCGAGGCGCCCATCTACCCTGCAGGCGGCAAGCTCAACGGCATCTGGATGACGCAAAACGAGCGGGGTCGCGGGGCAGTTCTGCTCGACGGGGGAGCGCCCCTCGGCTCAGCGCTCGGCGCGGTACTGATCGCCGGTCTGATCACCGTTCTCGGCTCTTGGCGGCTGTCGTTCGTCATCGCCGGCGTAGGCACCATGATCGTCGGCTATTTTGCATGGCGCTATATCCGCAACGATCCGCGCGAGCATCCCGGCGTCAACGACGCCGAGGCCGAATACATCGAAGCCAGCCATGCCAGAGACTTGGCCAACTTGCCTGCGGTCACGAGTGGTCGTGTGCTCGACTTCTTTCGCTATCGCTCGGTCTGGGGGATGTTTTTCGGCTGGATGTTTTTCAACGCACTGTTCTATGGACTGCTGACCTGGATGCCCAGCTACCTGTCGAAAGTTCATGGCTTTGACATCAAGCAAATGGGCGGTGCAGTGTTCATCATGTTCTTCGCGGGGTTTGTCGGCGAACTCTTCGGGGGCTGGCTGGCCGACAAATGGAAAGCTGCAGGCGCGTCCCAGAACAAAGTGTTCCGTACGCTGTTCGGCATCGCCTCGGTGATCGCGACCGCGGCGATCTACAGCGTTTCGCAGATCAAGGACCCGGTGCTGGTCGTCGTGATGCTCTCGATCACGCTGTTCTTCCTGCGCTGGTGTGGCCTGTTCTGGGTGATTCCGTCGATCCTCGGCACGCCCAAACGTGTTGGTTTCCTCGGAGGCACCATGAATCTGGGCGGCAACATCGCCGGCATCGGCGTACCGATCGCCGTGGGCTTCATCGTCCAGGCCACCGGATCCTATTTCATGGCGCTGATGTTGTTTGCAGCCGCTGGTGCGGGACTATTTGTCTGCTCGGCGCTGTTGATCGACTACAGCAAGAAGCTGCCGGTCTGATTCATCGCCGCGCGGCTCTTCCGGCACTCCGTGGATCCTGAAAACCCATCCCGGGTCCGGGGACGAGCACAGCGCCCCGACCCGGGGCGTTCCAGTCACTGCCCTCGCTCTGAACCGCGCGCCCGAGAAATGAGCCGCAATCGGGAGGCCAATTTCTGCCCGGCTCTTCTCGTCCAACCATGTGCTTAACAGGGAGGCGGTGACGCCATGAACAACCCACCTTTTTCCGTCAGATGCGCGACCAGGCTCGCGTTGGCTGCCATCCTTTCGATCCCGCTGCTCGCCGCGGCGGCTGACATCGGTGCTACCCGGTCGCCGACGGCCGTCGGCGGCACCTCGGACCTGCCCACCGCCTCACCCGAAAGCGTAGGCGTCGATTCCCGTCCGCTGGTGCAGTTGTCGGAGTGGATCCGCAAAGAAAACCTCGATGTGCGCAGCTTCCTCGTGGTGAAGGATGGCCAGGTGATCTTCGAGCGTTACAGCAAGGGACTCACGCGCGGCCACAACTACGAGCTGTACTCGATCACCAAGAACATCACGGCGCTGGCTGCCGGGGTGCTGATCGATGAGGGTCGCACTCGCCTGGACGAGAAGATTGCTCCGGTGCTGTCGAAGTCCCGGCCAGATTTGGCCAAGGCGTTTGCGGACAAACAGACCATCACGTTGCGCCAGGTCATGTCGATGTCGACCGGCCTTTTCTACGACTTCAAGCCGACCGACGACCCCATCTATTACGGGGCACCGGACCGCCTGAAGCTGGCTGCCGAGACTGTGCCGAAGCGGCCGCCCGGCGAAGAGTTCGAGTACACCGACGTCAACCCGATCCTCGCCAGCGCCACCTTGGGCGCGGACGCGGGCATGCCCCTGGAAAAATTCGCCGAGCAGCAGTTTTTCAAGCCGATGGCTATGAAGAACTACGCCTGGGAGCGCGCCGACGACAAGGGGTTGGTGTCTTCCGGCTGGGGCTTGCGGCTGCGTCCGGTCGACATGGCCAAGCTGGGCCTGCTGGTGCTTTCCGGCGGTCGCTGGAACGATCGGCAGCTCGTGTCGCAGGCATGGGTCCGCACCATGACCGCGCCCTCCTCCGCGCCTTGGTACGGGCTGTACTGGTGGCTCAACGACATCGTTTCCACGGAGCCCGAAGCGCACGCCATGGGCTTCAAGGGCCAGTTCATCATCACGCTGCCCGAGCGCAACGCGGTGGTCGTCGTGACGAGCATGCTGCCGATCGAAGGCGGCCTGCGCGAATCGATGAACGTGCTGGCGGTGCGGCACATGGTCAACGACTTCGTGTTGCCTGCGCTCGTCAACCAGCGCCATGCCACGTTGACGCGCGCGAGCAAGAAGGCGCTGCAAGTCGAGCTCGAACTGGCAGCGCAGACCCAAGGCCGGCCCGCGGCACCCGCGGATCCCACCGACACGCCCAGGCTCTGAGCCCGGCTGCACCTGGATATCTGCCGATTCACTATGACGCAACGCAAATTGGTCGGCGTCCTCACGCCCTCATCCAACACGGCGCTGGAACCACTGACCAGCGCCATCGTCGGCACGGTGCCAGGGGTATCGGCGCACTTCTCGCGCTTCACCGTGACCGAAATCTCGATGGGCGACCGTTCGCTGCAGCAGTTCGACGACACGAAGATCCTCGAGGCCGCCCGGCTGCTGGCCGATGCGCGCGTCGACGTGATCTGCTGGAGTGGCACCTCTGCCAGCTGGCTCGGATTCGAGAGGGACGAGCAACTGTGCGCTCGCATTACCGAGTGCACCGGCATTCCCGCCACCACTTCGGTGCTGGCACTCAACGAGCTGCTGGCCGCACAAGGCGCGCGGACGCTCGGCCTGGTATCGCCTTATGTCGAGGACGTGCAGCGGCGCATCGTGGCCAACTACGCTGGTATCGGCATCGACTGCGTGGCCGAACGGCACCTCGACCTTTCGGTGAATTTCGCGTTCAGCGAGGTCGAGCCGGACATGCTGCGCGGCATGCTGCGCGAGGTGGCGCGCGAGCGCCCGGATGCGATCACCGTCATGTGTACCAATCTGCGCGGCGCGCAGTTGGTCGAAGAAATGGAGAGCGAACTCGGCATCCCCATTTACGACTCGGTTTCCACCGTGGTGTGGAAGGCGTTCAAGACGATAGGAATCGATCCGCGAGCCGTCAGGGGTTGGGGCCGCATTTTCAGCGAGGAGCGGTAACCATGGAGCTTTCATCCCGAAGGCAACCCACCACGGCCGCCGGACAATTCGACCTGGTGGTACGGAACGCGCGAGTGGCCACTGCCAGCGACACTTTTTTCGCAGATATCGGCATCCACGATGGCCGTATCGTGCAACTGGGCCTGGAGTTGCCGACTGGCCGGCGCGAGATCGATGCGGCCAATCGCGTCGTGACGCCTGGTGGCGTCGATGCGCATTGCCATCTCGACCAGCCGATGCCAGCGCCGATGCGCATGGCCGACGACTTCGATTCCGGCACACGTTCGGCTGCATGCGGCGGCACCACGACCGTGATTCCGTTTGCCGCTCAGGAAAAGGGTCAGTCGCTGCGCGCTGCCGTCGCTGAATATCACCGGCGCGCCAACGGCAAGGCGCACATCGATTACGCGTTCCATCTGATCGTGAGCGATCCGACGCCGCAGGTGCTGAGCGAGGAGTTGCCGGCCCTGATCGGCGAAGGCTATACCTCGTTCAAGGTATACATGACCTATGACGATCTCAAGCTCGACGACGGCCAGATCCTCGATGTGCTCGCGGTCGCGCGCGAGCGCGGCGCGATGGCGATGATCCACGCGGAGAACGCCGACTGCATCGAGTGGCTGACCAGGCGGCTGGAAGCGGCCGGCCGGACCGCGCCGCGGTTTCATGCAGACTCGCGACCGATGCTGGTCGAACGCGAAGCAACGCACCGCGCGATCGCGCTGTCGGAACTCGTCGATGTCCCGATCCTGATCGTGCACGTCTCCGGGCGTGAGGCGGTCGAGCAGATCCGCTGGGCGCGCGGCCACGGCCTGCACGTGTTCGCCGAAACCTGTCCCCAATACCTTTTTCTCACGGCGGAAGATCTGGGTAACGACGATAGCTATGGCGGCGCTCGCTGCATCTGCAGTCCGCCGCCACGCGACAAGGCGAACCAGGAGGTGATCTGGCACGGTCTTGCAGACGGCCTGTTCACGGTGTTCTCGTCGGACCACGCACCGTTTCGCTTCGACGACCCCGCCGGCAAGAAGCCCGGCGGCGAGGAGGTGTCGTTTCGCTACATCCCGAACGGCACGCCGGGGCTCGAGACGCGGCTTCCTCTGCTGTATTCAGAAGGCGTGCTCGGCGGACGCATCACGCTCGAACAGTTCGTCGCGCTGACCTCGACCAATCCGGCCAAGGCCTACGGGCTGCACCCGCGCAAGGGCACGATCGCGATCGGCTCCGACGCCGATCTCGTGATCTGGGACGAAGGCGAGTTCACCATCACGAACGACCGCCTGCACCACGCCGTCGACTACACGCCGTACGAGGGCAAGACGCTGCGCGCCTGGCCTGGAATGACGCTGGTCGGCGGCGATGTCGTCTGGGACGGCAAGGATTTTCATCCACGCCAGGGTCAGGGCCGCTTCCTGCGCTGCGCGTCCCCATCGCTGCTGCCGGCACGCCAACGGTGAAACCACGATAGGACCCTATGCGCATCCTGTTGATCAATCCCAATACTTCCCAGAGCGTCTCTGACCTGATCGGCGCCGAAGCGCGGCGTGCCGCCTCGGCCACGACGCAGATCGAAGTCATGACCGCGCCGTTTGGCGTCGCCTACATCGAAACCCGTTTCGAGGCGTTGATCGGTGCCTATGCGGCGGCAAACCTGGCAGCCGAGCACGAATCGAATTTTGATGCCCTGGTGATCGCGGCATTCGGAGATCCTGGTATCGCCGGCATTCGCGAAGCCGTCGATATCCCGGTGGTCGGCTTGACGGAGGGCGCCCTGATGAGCGCTTGTCTCTTGGGAGGGCGGTTTTCGATCATCGCGATCTCGCGCCGCATCACCGCGTGGTACCGCGAATGTGTGCAGGTCAATGGATTGATCGATCGCCTGGCCAGCATCCGCTGCCTGGACCAGCCGCTGCGCGACATCGGCACGGTTCAGGGCGACCATGAATCGCGCTTGCTCGAGTTGTCGTTTCGTGCCGTGGAAGAAGACGGTGCTGATGTGATCGTGCTGGCTGGAGCGCCGCTGGCAGGATTGGCGCGCTCGATCCGCAAAGACCTTCCGGTGCCGCTGGTCGATGGCGTATCCAGCGCGGTTCGTCATGCGGAAACGCTGATTGCGCTGGCACCGGGCCGCGCGAGCCGCGGCAGTTATGCGCCGCCGCCGATCAAGCCGAACCAGGGCCTATCGCCGGCCGTGCAGGCGCTGCTCGAACGCAGGCGACAGTGATTGAGGCTGCACTGGGCATCGGAGCTGCAAAGTTGCCCGGTAGCATCGATGGACTCTGCCGCGCTCGTTCACTGCAAGGGGCATCGCCTGGCCTTTCTAGGTGGGGAATCTGATACTTTCATGCAAAGCAAAATCGCATTGGTTCGCGGGAAAAAGACAGTAGCTTTGGAATTGACCGTCGACGAGATCGTCGAAAAGGTTTACACGGCGATCTTGGAGCACCGTTTGGCTCCGGGTACCAAGCTGGGCGAGGATCGACTGGCTTCCATCTTCAGCGCCAGTCGGGCGCGCGTGCGCGAGGTGCTGGCCAAGCTGGCGAACGAGCGGTTGGTCGATCTGATCCCCCAGCGTGGCGCCTTTGTCGCCAAGCCCACCGTCGAGCAGGCCAACGACGTGTTCGAGGCACGTCGCCTGATCGAGCCCGGCGTCGTGCGGCGCCTGGTGAAGCGGATGGACGCCGACGCGCTGAAGCGCCTGCGTGAGCACCAGCGCAAGGAAGCCGAGGCGCGAAGGCTCGACGACAAGCGCGCCATCGTGCGCCTGTCGGGAGAATTTCACCTGCTGTTGGCAGAACTGGCCGGCAACAAGGTGCTGGTGCGCAGCCTGCGGGAGCTGTCCACCATCACCTGCTTGATCATCTTCCTGTACGACGCGCCTACTGCGACCAGCTGCCGCGCTGACGAACACGCCAAGATCGTTGCGGCGATCGCCTCCGGGGATGCGACCAAGGCAGAAGCCTTGATGCTGCACCATTTGGACGATATTCAGCAAAGCCTCAACCTTGAGAGCACGCTCATCGATGCGGATTTGGAAGCAATTTTTCAGGACTCGTAGAGAGCCCAGATCTCACATCGCGCTTTGCTGGCCCACCTGCTCTACCACGCGTTGCAGCGCGTTACGGGAAGGAGGACGACGGGACATGTTCCGTCCGGTCCACGACAGCAGGTAGAACTCCTCGCTCGCGACGGGACCGCTGGTGTCCGCGACCGGGTCATACGCCTGGGTCGTGCTCTGCACCAGCTTGTAGGGGTCGTTGCGGATCGCGATCGTGATTTCGGGCGAGATGGGCGTGAGCGGTCTGGCGGCCTCGTATTCGGCCTGATTCACCGCCCAGCCGCTGTCGTAGCCGACGGCGCCCGAATTTCCCGACGTAAGCACCGACGGATCGGTATAGCCGCTTCACCACCAGATGCCGGTGTTGTCCTCGCAGACGCTTTTGGCGAAGACGGTCTGCGTGCAGGTCGACGTGACCGGCTGCGAGGCGATGATCGTCTGGATGACGCAGGCGCCGTTGCGGCCGCCGTTGGCCTGCAGGTTGTAGCCGCCCTGGGTGAAGTTGATCGAGCGGATGCTGGCGTGATGGCTGTCGGTCAGGTAAGCCGGCACCGGCGACGGCATCGATGTTCGTCATGACCGGTGGCGTGCCGCCGCATAGCCGAACGACTTCATCCGGTCGATGCCGACGCCGGCCATGATGACGAACAGGATGTTCGGCCGGGCGGCAGCGGCCGGGGTGGAACCGGGCGAGCCGTCGTCACGACCGCCGCAACCGGCCACTGCCGTCGTGATCGCCACGAGGATTGCCCAGACGCGTGGTGTCATGCCTGAGGCCCGCGAGGATGCGAATCCGTTTCGCCGTACTCAATCGATCGATGCCGTTCGCAGGTCGGCATCCCTCACCAGCCGAAACCCCACATGCGACATCGGGTTGAACGGATCCAGCCCGCGTCGCGCGCTCGGCCGGTAGGACTGGCAATAGTCCGCGTTGCAGAGAAACGATCCGCCGCGAATGACGCGCTTCGGCGCGTCCTGCGGCACGCCGTAGTCGGCCGGATCGAACGAGTCGCGCGGGCCCTTCGGATCGGCGATGACCGCCCCGCTGCTCTGACGCGCCTGCATCTCGAAATAGTCGAACCGATACCAGTCGGCCACCCACTGCCACGCGTTCCCGGTCATGTCGGACAGCCCGTATCCGTTCTTCGCGAACGATCCCACCGGGCTCGTTGCCGTGACGGTGCCGACGCCCGGCACCACCACCGGGAAAGGCCTCTCCTTCGTATTCCAGGTGTTCGCCTGCGGCTTCCCGCCGATTTCCGCGGCGTTGCCCCACGCGTAAGTCGCCTGTTCGAGCCCGCCGCGGGCCGCGAACTCCCATTCCGCTTCGGTCGGCAGTCGCTTTCCGATCCACTTCGCATAGGCGACGACGTCTTCATAGCTGACCTCGACGACCGGGTGATCACCCTTGCCGACGACACTGCTCTGCGGTCCCTGCGGATGCCGCCAGTTCGCGCCGGGGACGTACGTCCACCATCGCCAGGGGTCGTCGAAACGGACCGGTGTCGTGGTGCCGGTGAAGACCATGGCGCCCGAGACCAGCGTCGCGTCGTCCGGCTTCGGCGTCCCCGCGGGAAGCTGAACGCGCACCGTTTCCCAGTCGGGCTTGCGCTCAGCCGTCGTCACGTAGCGGGTGGCCGCCACGAAGGTGGCGAACTGATCGTTCGTCACATGCGTCACGTCCATCCAGAAGCTGGACACGCGCACCTTGTGGACTGGCCGTTCGTTGATCTGCGACAACTTGTCGTCGCCGCCCATCAGGAACTGTCCGCCGGGGATCAATGCCATGCCGCGGGGCGCGTCGACACCGTCGCTCAGGACGACATGCGCGGTGCCGACAACCGCCTTGCCGAACTGCAGATAGACGACTGCCGAAACGCCCACCACGGCGAGTGTCATGGAAGTCCACATCAGCAACCGGCGGCGCTTCGAAGACATCGCGGTCGCTGCGTCGTCCATCGTCAATAGACGGCGCTGGACGGCCGACAGTTGCCCAGATTTCTCTGGATGATCGTCAGGTCGGCGCCGTCGGTGATGCCGTCGAAGTTCAGGTCGTAGACGCTGGACTTGCCCCAGGACTGACTGACCGATGCCCACAGGCTCACGTCCTGCGCATCGACCTTCCCGTCGATGTTGCCGTCTCCCGGACAAGCCGGTTGCGACGCCAGGATCGAGGAGAGCTTCGCCCGCAGGTCGGCGTAGTTGGCCGCGATGGCGGGTGTCCAGGTCGCCTGTGCCGGTACGAGGTCGAGAGCGGCCGTGTCGAGTTTCGGCGTCGGAATGCTCTGGTCGATCTGGTAGAACTCGCTGGTGGTCACCGGGCCTCCGGTGTCGGCGACCGGATCGTAGGTCTGTAGCGTGTTCTGCACCAGCTTGTAGGTCGCGTTCCGGACGGCGATCGTGATTTCCGGGGCGACCGGGGTGAGGGGTCGCGAGGCCTTGTATTCCGCCTGGTTGACCTCCCAGCAGCTGTTGTAGCCGACGCTCGCCGGATGACCGGATGTCAGGACCATCGGATCGGTATAGCCGATGCCCCACCAGATGCCGGCGTTGTCCTCGCAAGGGCCTTTGGCGAAGATGGACTGCGTGCAGATCGACGCGACGATCTGCTGGTTGATGATCGTCTGGACGACGCAGGCACCGTTGCGGGCGCCGTTCGCCTGGACGTTGTAGCCGCCCTGCGTGAAGTTGAGCGTGCGGATGCTCGTCTGGTTGCTGTCGGTCAGGTATGCGAGCAACGGCGCCGAATCGATCGTCCGCGGCACGGAAGCCGCGACGTCGATGCCCGCGATCTCGCCGAACAGCCGGAAGACATCCACCATGTTGATCATCGACTCGACGTCGCGATTCGGCTTCGACACGACCGGACCCGCGACGATCAGCGGCACCCACACACCGGTCTGGTAGGCGGTCGCCTTCGCGCGACCGAGATCGAACGGCTGCTTCACCGCATTGCCGAATGTGCCGTTGTCGCCGACGATCACGACGACCGTGTTCCGGGCTGCGGGATCGTAGTGCAGCGAGCCATCGGTGTTGCGCGTGGCGAGTCCGGTTTCGGTCATCAGACGGCCGAACTCAGAGTCCATCGCCTCGGTCATCTTGTCGGAGATCGTCCGTTGCGGGGTGAAGTCGGTGCAGCTCAGATCGTCGCCGCCGCCCATCGGCGCAAGCTTGCCGGGTGGTTGTTGATAGGGTGTGTGGGCAGCGCTGTAGGAGACGGTCGCCATCCATGGCCTGGACGCAGCGCGGCCATTGATCCAGCGGATCGCGGCGTCGGTTTCGATGGTGGTGCGATAGCCGCGGCTGCGGGCATCCGAGTTGGGCGGCGCCTCGACGCCGGCTGCGCTGGCGATCACCAGCGGTGAGACGTAATACCCGTTCGCCGTCGTGAAATCGAGCCCGGACGGCGGAACGCTCCGACACAGCGCACCGGGTACCAGCACCCCTCCGCTGGTCAGACATTGCTTGCCCGGCGGATCGCCGGCGGCGGAAACGCCGGAGATCTGCTGGCACGCGTTGTCGGCGTGATAACAGGCACCCGAGTCGGCGCCGCCTTGCGCCGCGCCGGGAACGAATCCGCACTGGTAGGTTCCGCTCGCCGCCACGCCTCCCGCCGTGGTGTCGAGCGACGCAGGCCCACCGCGAATCCAGCCGTAGAAATAGTCCCAGCCGAGCTTGATCGGCGTCGCATTGCCGTCCTGATTGTTATCGGGGCCGGCCAGATGGAACTTGCCGAACATGGCACTTTCGTAATTCGCCTGTCGCAACAGTTTCGGCGTGGTCGTCTCGGCGTTCGACACCTGGGAATTGGCCAGGTCGAGCGGTCCCAGCGCGGCATAGAGGTTGTTGCGCAATGGGTAGCGGCCGAGAAACATCGCGGCGCGTCCCGGCGTGCATTCGGGCATCGACCAGGTGTTCCTGAACCGCACGCCGGCGGCGGCGACCGCATCCATGTTCGGCAGGGCCGGCGGCGTAGGTCCCCCATACCCGAAAGACTTCATCTGATCGATGCCGACGTCGTCCATGATGACGAACAGGATGTTCGGCTTGGCGACAGCGGCGGGAGTGGCGACCGGCAGGCCGTCGTCGTGGCCGCCGCAACCGGTCATCGCCGCGGCGATCGTCAGGAGGACTGCGCAGACGCGTAGCTTCATTTCTGTGTCTCCTGCTGCCGAGCGGCGGGATGCAGTGCGATTTGAACGTCCCCGACCCGCCAGCCGCAAGATTTCACTCCTGGTCCTCATGTCTGTCTGTACGTTGCAGAACAGACCGCGCCTCATGTGCTAGCCATTGCCGCGACCGAAGCGGCCTGCCCGACCGTCGCATGGTCGACTCGCAATATCCGCGCTTGACTGGTTGCAGGGCGGCATGCCGGGTGCGAGCCTTCGCAGACTTAAATGATCGAGGATGCCCGCATGTCCATCACCATCAACGGCGTCGACACGCCACTACCGGACGACCCGCGCGTCTCGCTGCTCGACCTGCTCCGCGAACACCTCCATCTGTCCGGCGCCAAGAAAGGTTGCGACCAGGGCGCGTGCGGCGCGTGCACGGTGCTTGTCGACGGCGGCGAACGCATCCTGTCGTGCCTCGCGCTCGCCGTACAGTACGAAGGCCGGTCTGTCACGTCGATCGAAGGACTCGCCGCGACCGGGATGCTGCATCCGCTGCAGCAGAAGTTCATCGACCACGACGGTTTCCAGTGTGGCTACTGCACGCCCGGGCAGATCTGTTCGGCGATCGGCATGGCCGCGGAGTTGAAGCGTGGCGTTCCGAGCAACGTCACCGACGATTTTTCGGCCGACACCATCGCCATGACGCACGACGAATTGCGTGAACGGATGAGCGGCAACCTGTGTCGTTGCGGCGCGTACAACGGCATCGTCGCGGCGATCACGGAGGAGTACGCCGGCGGCAAAGCCGCGCAGACCGTGGCCGAATACGCGGAGGCCGCGCGATGACACCTTTCACGTTCGCACGCGCGACCGACGCCGCCGAGGCGGTGCGCCTCGGCGCCGCATCGCATGCCAAGTACCTCGGCGGCGGTACCAACCTCGTCGACCTGATGCGCGAGACGATCGAGCGGCCCGCTTCGCTGGTCGACGTCACCGGTTTGTCGAACACGATCGACGAGCGCCCGGACGGCAGCCTTCTGATCGGCGCGGCCGCGCGCAACACCGCGGTCGCCGAGCATCGCGCGGTGCGCACGCGGTTTCCGGTGCTGTCGCGCGCGATCGTCGCCGGCGCGTCGGCGCAGATCCGCAACATGGCCACGGTGGGCGGCAACCTTTTGCAGCGCACCCGCTGCACCTACTTCTACGACGACGACGGCTCCCGCTGCAACAAACGCGCGCCGGGCCAAGGCTGCGACGCCATCGACGGCTTCAACCGCATCCACGCGATCCTAGGGGCCTCGTCCGCCTGCGTCGCGACGCATCCGTCGGACATGTGCGTGGCCCTGGCCGCACTCGGCGCGATCGTCCACGTGCAGGGCGCCGCCGGCACCCGCACGCTGCCGCTGACGAATCTGCATCGCCTGCCGTTCGATCATCCGGAGATGGAGACGATGCTGGCGGCGGGGGAGCTGGTCACCGCCGTCGAGCTGCCGGCGTTGCCGATGGCGGCCCATTCCACCTATCGGAAGGTGCGTGACCGGGCGAGCTATGCGTTCGCGCTGATCTCGGTGGCCGCCGCGCTGGAGCTGGAGGGCGACACGATCAAGGACGTGCGGCTCGCGCTCGGCGGCGTCGCGCACAAGCCGTGGCGCGCGACCAGGGCCGAGGAGCTGCTCAAGGGCAAGCCGGCGACCGCGGAGAGCTTCCGCGCCGCAGCCGAGGCGGAGCTGGCCGATGCACAGCCGCTGTCGCAGAACGGTTTCAAGATCGAACTCGCGAAGCGGACCATCGTCGCGGTGCTCGAATCGTTGACCAAGCAACCAGCGAAGGGAGCCGCTGCATGAGCGCCATCCTCCAGGCCGTGATGAAGAAGGCCATCGAACTCGCTCCGGATTCGTCGATGCCCGGCGGCAAGCCCGACCCGATGATCGAACGCAAGCATGGCCTGATCGGTGCGCCGGTGTCGCGCATCGACGGGCCGCTGAAGGTGCAGGGCAAGGCGCGCTTCGCGGCCGAATTCGCGATGGACGGGATGGTCTATGCGGCGCTCGTGTATTCGACCATCGCGAAGGGCGGCATCCTGACCATCGACACCAGCGCGGCCGAGGCGGCGTCCGGCGTCGTGCTGGTGATGACGTACCGCAACGCACCGAAGATGAAGCCGGCGCCCCTGTTCGGGTCCGAAGGCAAGGCCGCCGGCGGAAGCGACCTGCCGGTCATGCAGGACCGCCGCATCCACTGGAACGGCGAGCCGATCGCAGTGGTGCTGGCCGAGACGCAGGAGCGGGCCGACCACGCCAGCTCGCTGATCACCGCGACCTATCACGCCGACGCGTCGGTGACGTCGTTCTCGGCGGCCAAGGCGAAGGGCTCGAAGCCCGGCCTGTTTCAGGGCGAGCCGCTCAAGCTGGAGATCGGCGATGCGGAAGCGTCGCTGGCCGCGTCGCCGCATCGCATCGACGTCACGTACACCACGCCGCGCCAGAACCACAACCCGATCGAGTTGCACGCGGCGACGCTGGCGTGGAAGGACGACGAACTCACGATCCACGACGCGACGCAGTGCGTGGTGCACATGGCCTGGTCGATGGCGCAGGTCTTCGGGATGCAGGAGGAGCAGGTCCACGTGACGTCACCCCACGTCGGCGGCGGCTTCGGCAGCAAGACGATGTGGTCGCACCAGGTCCTCGCGGCCGCAGCGGCCAGGCTTGCGGGGCGTCCGGTGCGGCTCATGCTGACGCGCGAAGGCGTCTATCGGATCGTCGGCGGCCGCACGAGTACCGAGCAGCGCGTCGCGATCGGCGCGCGCGACGACGGGCACTTCACGTCGATGATTCATGCCGGAACCGTGCCGATGACCGCGCACAACAACATGCCGGAGCCATTCGTGCTGCCGGCGCGTCATGCGTACGCCGCCGACAGCTTCGGACTCGATGTACAGACCGTCACGATGGACGTGGTGGCCAATACCTTCATGCGTGCCCCGGGCGAATCGGTCGGCACGTTCGGACTGGAGTGCGGCGTAGACGAACTCGCGGTCGAACTCGGCATGGACCCGATCGAACTGCGGATTCTGAACGAGCCGGAAAAGGATCCGACGAGCGGCGTGCCGTTCTCGTCGCGTCACATCGTCGAGGCCTGGCGTGCGGGTGCTCAGCGATTCGGCTGGAAGGAGCGCAACGCGACGCCGGGTTCGAAGCGCGATGGCGAATGGATGGTCGGCATGGGCTGTGCGACCGCGACCTATCCGTACTACCGGATGCCGGGCGGCGCGGCGCGGATCACGCTATCGAAGGACCCCGGCGTCGCGGCCGGCGTCGCCGTGAAGGTCGAGATCGCCGCGCACGAGATGGGGATGGGGACTGCCACCGCGCAGACTCAGGTCGCCGCCGAACGGCTCGGCCTGCCGATGGATCAGGTGCAGGTCTGCTATGGCGACTCGCGCTTTCCCGGCATCGTGCTGGCCGGCGGCTCCCAGCAGACGGCGTCGATCGGCGCGGCCGTGATGGCGGCGCAGGCCGAACTGATCAAGGCACTGCTGAAGCGCGCCGACAAGGACTCGCCGCTGTATGGCCTCGAGCCTGACGCGGTAGAAGGTCGCGACGGCGGGCTTTGCAGGATCGACGATCCGGCGCGTCATGAGAGCTACGCATCGCTGCTCGGCGGCGGGCCCCATGAAGAATTGATGGTCGAAGGCACGGCGCCGCCACCACTGGAGGTGCAGCACTGGTCGATGCATTCGCACGGCGCGATGTTCTGCGAGGTACGGGTCAACACGGTCACCGGTGAGGTGCGCGTGAGTCGCTTTCTCGGTTATTTCGACTGCGGCCGCATCCTGAACGCCAAGACCGCGTCGAGCCAGTTCCGCGGCGGCATCGTGATGGGCCTTGGCCTCGCGCTGATGGAGGAGACGCAGCTCGACCAGCGCAACGGACGCGTGATGAACCCGAGCCTGGCCGAGTACCACGTGCCGGTGCATCTGGACGTGCCGC
>JBDTIS010000049.1:0-11463 GCA_039936235.1 Burkholderiaceae bacterium
GGGCTACAACAAGAAGGCAGCCGAAGGCGAGGCCTACGTCGGGCTGAGCTGGAAGACCATTTCCGCGAAGTACTGGTACGCGACGACCAACTACTTCGGCCTCGGCGACAGCTTCGCCGGCAGCAACGAGGTCAAGACCGACGGCTCGAGCTACTTCGAAGTCAACGGCACCTATGACCTGGGCGATGGCTGGGGCGTGATCGGCCACGTCGGGCTGCAGTCGATCCACAACCACAACCGGTTCACCGACGTGAACGGCAACACGCTGGCCAAGAACGTCACCGACTACAAGGTCGGCGTGACGAAGGACCTGTCCGGCTGGCTGGTCGGTCTGGCCGTGGTCGGCACGTCGCGAAAGGACTACTTCGGCACCGCCACCTCGCTCGAGGCCGGCGGCAAGACGCGCGCACTCGCTTCCGTATCGAAGACGTTCTGACGACGACGCCCCGAACGGTGCGGTGGGCGACTGCTGCCCTCGCCGCATCGTACGGTTCCGTCGTCCGAATTCCCGGATCTGACGAGATCCAGACCAAGAAGGCAAAGGCCGACAGGCCTGTGCGAAAAAATCAGGATAGAGGACTGCATGAAACTGATTTCGGCAATCATCAAACCATTCAAGCTTGATGAAGTGCGCGAGGCGCTGTCGGCCATCGGCGTGCAAGGCATCACCGTCACCGAAGTCAAGGGCTTCGGCCGGCAGAAGGGCCACACCGAGCTGTACCGCGGTGCCGAATACGTCGTCGACTTCCTGCCGAAGGTCAAGATCGAGGCCGCCGTCTCCGGAGCGCTCGTCGAGCGCGCCATCGAAGCGATCGAGACGTCCGCCCGCACCGGAAAGATCGGTGACGGCAAGGTCTTCGTCTACGACCTCGAGCAGGTCGTGCGCATCCGCACCGGCGAGACCGGCAACGACGCTCTCTGATTTCGCCACCTGCAGTTCGCGCGACAAGCACTCACTGGATCCAAGGGGAAGGTTGATGAAAAAGATTTTGCTGACCACGTTCGCGTGGCTGGTTCTCGCATGTCCTGCGGTATCGGCATGGGCCGTCGATACGACGGCCACCGCGCACGGGTTACAGCAGGCGCCCGTCCTGGTCGCGCAAGCGGCGGTCAGGACCGACAACCCGGGAACGACCCCGGTCGCGCCGGGCGGCGCTGCGCTACTCGCCGCAGCGGGTGCCGCCGCCCCTGTCGCTGCTCCGGTCCCCAACAAGGGCGACACCGCGTGGATGTTGACGTCGACGGCCCTCGTGCTGCTGATGTCGGTGCCGGCCCTCGGCCTGTTCTACGGCGGCCTGGTGCGCAGCAAGAACATGCTGTCGGTGCTGATGCAGGTCTTCGTCGGCTTCTCGATGATCACGGTGTTGTGGTGCATCTACGGCTACTCGATCGCGTTCACCGAAGGCAACGCGTTCTTCGGAGGATTCAGTCGGCTGTTCCTCAACGGGATGTTCAACCCGGTCGACGGCAGCTTCTCGATGGCGGCGACGTTCAGCAAGGGCACGCCGATGTACGAGCTGGTCTACGCGGCGTTCCAGGCGACATTCGCGGCGATCACCTGCTGCCTGATCCTGGGGTCGCTGGTCGAGCGCGTGAAGTTCTCGGCCATCCTGCTGTTCCTCGCGATCTGGTTCACGTTCAGCTATCTGCCGATCGCCCACATGGTCTGGTTCTGGGCGGGTCCGGATGCGTACACCGGCGCCGACAAGGTCGAAGCCGCGAACGCCACGGCCGGCTACCTCTGGCAGATGGGTGCCCTCGACTTCGCCGGCGGCACGGTGGTGCACATCAACGCCGGTATCTCGGGTCTGATCGGCGCCATCTTTCTCGGCAAGCGGATCGGCCTCGGCCGTGAATCGATGGCGCCGCACAGCCTGACGATGACGATGATCGGGGCCTCGCTGCTGTGGTTCGGCTGGTTCGGCTTCAACGCCGGCTCCGCACTCGAAGCCAACGGCTCGGCCGCGCTCGCGTTCATGAACACGTTTCTCGCCACGGCCTGCGCCGTGATGTCGTGGACCTTCGTCGAGTGGGCTATCAAGGGCAAGCCGTCGATGCTCGGCGCCGCTTCGGGTGCCGTCGCCGGCCTCGTGGCGATCACGCCGGCTGCCGGCAACGTCGGCATCCCCGGTGCGTTCGCGATCGGGCTGCTCGCCGGTGTCGTCTGCCTGTGGGGCGTGACCGGCCTCAAGAGGCTGATCGGCGTCGACGACTCGCTCGACGTGTTCGGCGTCCACGCGCTGGGCGGAATTCTGGGCGCGCTGCTGACCGGCGTGTTCAACTCGCCGGCCCTCGGCGGGCCCGGCTTCGTCACCGACTGGGTCACCGGCAAGACAGGCTACACCAGCATCGGCGAGCAGTTGCTGATCCAGGCCAAGGCGGTCGGGATCGTCGTCGTGTGGACGACGGTCGTCTCGGTGATCGCCTACCTGATCGTCAAGATGGTGTTCGGCCTGCGCGTCACCGAAGAAGAAGAGCGCGAAGGCCTCGACATTTCTTCGCACGGCGAATCGGCATATCACCCGTAACCCATCTGGCCGGGCGCGTGCGCCCGGCCAACCTGTCTCCTCAGAAGTTCGGGCGTCTGCCCGTTGCCCGGCGCCCAGTGCGCCGTTTCTTTTGCTTCGCGCGAATGCTCCTGTCGCCGTTGCCCTTGTTCCGTGACGTTGCGAACACATCTGATGGTTCCGGCCGCGTTTGCCATTACAATTCGCGACCCGCCTGTCAGCGCGCCTTTCGCCCAACTCACGACCGCGCTCCCCCATGGTTCCTCATCTCGTCACCGCCTTGTCCGGCCCGCTGGCCGACCTCGAACAGCGCATGCTCGACGCCACGCCGGCGATCGAACGCTGGTTCCGACTCGAGTGGCAGGAACACACCCCGCCGTTCTATTGTTCGGTGGACCTGCGCAACGCCGGCTTCAAGATCGCGCCGGTCGATACCAACCTGTTCCCGGGCGGCTTCAACAACCTCGCGCCCGAAGTGATGCCGCTGGCCGTGCAGGCGGCGATGGCCGCGATCGACAAGATCTGTCCGGACGCACGCAACCTGCTGCTGGTCCCCGAGAACCATACGCGCAACCGCTTCTATCTGCAGAACGTCGCCCGTCTCGCCGCGATCCTGCGCCAGACCGGCCTGAACGTCCGTCTCGGGTCGCTGAATCCGGAGATCACCGAGAAGACCACCATCGAGCTCGACGCCGGTCAGATCTTCGACATCGAGCCGTTGAAGCGGATCGGGCCGAACGGCCGCCGTGTCGGCCTGACCGACTTCGATCCGTGCGTGGTGCTGCTCAATAACGACCTCTCGAGCGGCATCCCCGACGTGCTGAAGAACCTCCACGAGCAGTTCGTGCTGCCGCCGCTGCACGCGGGCTGGGCGGTGCGTCGCAAGACCCACCATTTCGCGGCCTACGACGACGTCGCGAAGCGCTTCTCGAAGATGCTCGACATCGATCCGTGGATGATCAATCCATACTTCGAGCAGTGCAGCGACGTCGCGTTCGGCGACAGCGACAGCGAGGACTGCCTGGCCGGACACGTCGAGACGCTGCTGACGAAGATCCGCAAGAAGTACAAGGAATACGGGATCACCGAAACGCCCTACGTGATCGTCAAGGCCGATGCGGGCACGTACGGGATGGGCGTGATGAGCGTCAAGGATCCGTCCGAGGTCCGCAACATGAATCGCAAGGCCCGCAACAAGATGAGCGTCGTCAAGGAAGGCCTCGAAGTCTCCCAGGTCATCATCCAGGAAGGCGTCCATACGTTCGAGCGCGTGCCGGTTACCGGCAAGTCGATCGACGACGGCATCGTCGGTTCGATCGAGTCGGGCGTCGCAGAGCCGGTCGTCTACATGATCGACCGCTATGTCGTCGGCGGCTTCTATCGCGTCCACACCGGCCGCGCCAACGACGAGAACCTCAACGCGCCGGGCATGCAGTTCGTGCCGTTGCCGTTCGCGTCCAGCTGCAATTTCCCCGATCCGGGTCAGCGACCGCAGGCCGCACCGAACCGCTTCTACGCCTACGGCGTCGTCGCGCGCCTGGCGCTCCTGGCCGCCTCGTTCGAACTCGAGCGCACCGACCCGGCCGGCGACGCCGCCTGACGGTTGCCTGACGCCGCTCGTCGAGTCTGCTCGACGGCAGCAGACCCGACACCATGTACATCGCCTTCATCGCCGACCCGCTGGCGTCTTTCATCATCTACAAGGACTCGACGTTCGCGATGATGGTCGAGGCCGCGGGCCGCGGGCACAGGCTCGCGTACATCGACCAGCGCGACCTCGCCCGCGATCCGTCGGGCACCGTCGAGGCGACGGTCTGGCCGCTGACGCTGACCGGCGACCCCGAGCACTGGTACACGCTGGCCGCGGCGCAGGTCATGCCGCTGTCGCAGTTCGACGCGGTCGTGATGCGCAAGGATCCGCCGTTCGACATGGAGTACGTCTACTCGACCTACCTGCTCGACCAGGCCGAGGCGCAGGGTGCGCGCGTGTTCAACAGGGGCCGCGCGATCCGCGACCACAACGAGAAGTTCGCGATCTCCGAGTTCCCCGAGTACATCGCGCCCACGCTGGTCACGCGCGACGCGGCAAGGATCCGCGACTTCCATCGCGAGCACGGCGAGATCATCCTGAAGCCGCTCGACGGAATGGGTGGCATGGGTATCTTCCGCGTCAGGCCCGACGGCATGAACCTCGGGTCGATGATCGAGATGCTCGGCGGCAACGGCGAGCGGACCATCATGGCCCAGCGCTTCATCCCCCAGATCGACGCGGGCGACAAGCGCATCCTCGTCATCGACGGCGAGCCGGCGCCGTATGCGCTGGCCCGCATCCCGCAGGGCAACGAGGTGCGCGGGAACCTCGCGGCAGGCGGCCTCGGCGTCGCACAGCCGCTGTCCGAACGCGACCGCGAGATCGGCGCGGCGGTCGGTGCCAGGCTCGCCGGTCGCGGGCTGCTGCTGATCGGCGTCGACGCGATCGGCGACTACCTCACTGAAATCAACGTGACCAGCCCCACCTGCTTCGCCGAGATCCGCGCTGGCAGCGGCTTCAACGTCGCCGAAGTGTTCGTCGACGGGCTGGAACGGGCGGTGGCGCGTACCGCATCCGGAACCGTGTCGAAAGCGTAGGAACCTCATGGTCGGACTCGTCGTCATCGGGCACATGCCGTTCGCGTCGGCCCTGTACGCGTGCGCGCGGCACGTCTACGGCTGCGACGCGGAGCGCTGCATCGCCCTCGACGTGATGCCGGATGCGGACGTCGACGCCGAGCTGGCTCGTGCGCGGCAGGCCGTGGCCGATGTGGACGGTGGGGACGGCGTGCTGGTTTTCGTCGACATGTTCGGCGCGACGCCCGGCAACATCGCATCGAAGCTGTCGCAGTCGGGTCGCGTCGAGGTGATCGGCGGCGTCAACCTGCCGATGCTGATGCGCACGCTCTGCTATCGGAACACGGCGACGCTGGCCGATCTGCCGGAGAAGGCATTGGGCGGAGGGGCCTCGGGTATGATGAAAATCGCATCGACGGCGCCTCACAATCAGCGCCCGTTCCCGCAAGATCCCAACTCGAACGATGGCGGCCTCACCGATGGCGGTTCGCGACTGCAAGATCAGTAACAAGCTCGGTCTGCACGCGCGAGCGTCGGCCAAGTTGACGCAGCTCGCGTCGCAGTATCCATGCGAAGTGTGGATGAGTCGCGCAGGTCGCCGGGTCAACGCCAAGAGCATCATGGGCGTGATGATGCTGGCCGCCGGCAAGGGTACGACCGTCTCGGTCGAGACCATCGGCGCCGACGAGGAGGTCGCTCTCGTGGCGATCGCCGCGTTGATCGACGACAAGTTCGGCGAGGGTCAGTGAGGTGAAGCGCGACGCGGTGTGCTGCCGATCCGCGGTGACGGGCTGACATGGGCTTCACCCTGCACGGGATTCCGGTCTCGCGCGGTATCGTCATCGGCCGCGTGCACCTGCTCGCGTCGGCCGCGCTCGAGGTTCCCCACTACCTGATGATGCCCGGCCAGATCGACGACGAGGTCGCGCGCCTCGACGAGGCCATCGCCACCGTCGTCAACGAGCTCTACCAGTTGCAGTCCGAACTGCCGGCCAGCGCCCCGGCCGAGTTTGCCGCCCTGGTCGACCTGCACCGCCTGATCCTGCAGGACCCGCTGCTTTCCGAAGAGCCGGCACGTCTCGTCCGCGAGCGGCGCTACAACGCGGAGTGGGCGCTGACTACTCAGTTGCAGGCCGTGGTGGAACAGTTCGAGGAAATGGACGACGAGTACATCGCGTCGCGCCGGGCCGACGTCGAGCAGGTCGTCGAGCGCGTCCTGAAGCTCCTCACCGGCTCGGCGAATTCGCTGACGATGGTCGCCGACGAGGCCGATGCCGCGCGACGGAACGGCAACGGCGAGGACTTCGAGCCGATGATCGTGATCGCGCACGACATTGCGCCGGCCGACATGCTGCAGTTCAAGAAGAAAGTCTTCGCCGGCTTCGCGACCGACCTCGGCAGCCTCACTGCGCACACCGCCATCCTCGCGAAGAGCCTCGATATCCCTGCTGTGGTCGGCCTCGGGCAGGCGTCGCGACTGCTGCATCAGGATGAGTGCGTGATCGTCGACGGCGAGGCCGGCGTGCTGATCGTCGATCCGAGCCCGATCGTTCTCGACGAATACCGGCTTCGCAAACGCGACCTCGAGCTCGCCAACGAGAAGCTCAAGCGCCTCGCGCGGATGCAGACGCGGACGCTCGACGACGTCGCGATCGAGCTGTACGCCAACATCGAGTTGCCCGACGACTGCGACTTCGCCAACGAGGTCGGCGCTACCGGCATCGGCCTGTACCGCACCGAGTTCCTGTTCATGACGCGCGACTCGATGCCCGACGAGGAAGAACAGTTCGAGGCCTATCGACGCGTCGTCACGGCCATGACCGGACGCCCGGTGACGATCCGCACGCTCGACATCGGCGCCGACAAGACGCCGAACGCCGCGCGACTCGCATTCGGCGACGGCGTCTTCAACACGACCAATCCTGCGCTCGGCCTGCGTGCGATCCGCTTCTGCCTGGCCGAGCCGCAGATGTTTCTCGTGCAGTTGCGGGCGATCCTGCGGGCCAGCGCGTTCGGACCGGTCAAGCTGCTGATCCCGATGATCGCGCACCCGCAGGAGGTCGACTCGGCGCTGGTGCTGATCGCGACCGCCAAGGGCCAGCTCGACGCGCGCGGCATCGCGTACGACCACGACATGCCGGTCGG
Source organism: Burkholderiaceae bacterium (assembly GCA_039936235.1). Taxonomy (GTDB): domain Bacteria; phylum Pseudomonadota; class Gammaproteobacteria; order Burkholderiales; family Burkholderiaceae_D; genus CAHJXF01. Next base: position 7,260 of record JBDTIS010000049.1, read on the forward strand.
CGGGATGATCGAGATCCCGGCCGCGGCGCTGAGCCTCGCGATGTTCGCGAAGCGTCTCGACTTCTTCTCCATCGGCACCAACGACCTGATCCAGTACACGCTCGCGATCGACCGCACCGACAACGCGGTCGCGCACCTGTACGACCCGCTGCATCCGGCGGTGCTGCAGCTGATCGCGCAGGTGATCGCGTCGGCCAATCGCCTCGGCGTCCCGGTGTCGGTGTGCGGCGAGATGGCCGGTGACCCGATGCTGGCGCGGCTGCTGCTCGGCCTCGGGCTGCGTCAGTTCTCGATGCATCCGGCGCAGCTGCTCGCGGTCAAGTACGAGGTGCTGCGCTCCGACGTCGCGGCCTGCGAGTCGCTCGCCAAGAAGATCCTGTCGGCCGGCGAGCCCGATCGCATCCGGGTGCTGGTCGACCGGCTGCGGGCGGCCTGATCCGCGCGACCCGGGCGACCGCGTCAGGTCCGTCGATGGATAGCTCCGCGCCGGCGATGCGGCCGTGACTCGAGGCTGATGCGATGCGCGTGCTGCTCGTCGAAGACGACGCGATGATCGGGGCCTCCGTCCGTGCCGGACTGCGGCAGGAGGGCTTCGCGATCGACTGGGTCACCGATGGCGGCGCCGCCGAGAACGCGCTGAAGGTCAGGCACGGCGCGGATGCCTACGACCTCGTGCTGCTCGACCTCGGGCTGCCGAAGAAGTCCGGACTCGACGTGCTGCGCAGCCTGCGTGGGCGCGGTGACGCGGTGCCGGTGCTGATCATGACGGCGCGCGACGCGGTCGCCGATCGCGTCGCCGGACTCGATGCCGGCGCCGACGACTATCTGGTCAAACCTTTCGATCTCGACGAGCTCGCCGCGCGCGTCCGCGCGCTGCATCGTCGGCGCAGCGGCCGCGCCGAGACGTTGCTGCGCCACGTCTTCGGCGACGACACGATCACCGTCGATCCGGCGCGTCGCCAGGTCCGCCGCAACGGCGCCGCGGTCGCGCTTTCGTCGCGCGAGTTCGCGGTCCTCGAGGCGCTTCTCGAGCGTGCCGGCGCCGTGCTGTCCCGCGCGCAACTCGAGGAGAAACTCTATGGCTGGGACGAGGAGCCGGGCAGCAACACGATCGAGGTCTACGTGCACGGTCTGCGCAAGAAGCTCGGTGCCGAACTGATCCGCAATGTGCGCGGCGTCGGCTATACGATCGTGAACCGATGATGACGTCATGGTGCTGATTCCCTCGTTCTTCCGGGCCGACAGTTCGATCCAGCGGCGGCTGCTGTTCTCGATGATCGCGGTCGTCGTAGCCGGCATCGCGGTGACCGGCGTCGTCGTCTACCGCCAGGCGCGCGAGGAGGCGAACGCGCTGTTCGACCAGCAGTTGCAGCAGCTCGCGCAGGCCTACCCGGTACGCGCCTATGGGGCGCTCGCGCCGCAGGCGCCGGGTGCGCCGCGGCCACCCGAGGACGTCGTGGTCCGTATCTGGAACCGCTTCGGCGTGTTCGTCTACAGCTCGCATCCGGACGTGGCGCTGCCGGCGAGCGCGCAACTCGGGCTGACGACGGTCGCGACGCCACGCGGTGACTGGCGGGTGTTCGCGGTACTGGTCGACGAGAGCCTGCTGCTCGAAGTCGCGCAGCCGATGCGCGTGCGTAGCGCGCTCGCGGCCGAGGTCGCGTTCCGGACCGTGCTGCCGCTGCTGATCCTGCTGCCGATCCTCGCCGGACTGCTATGGTGGGTCGTAGGGCGCGGCCTGGCGCCGTTGCGGCGCGTCGCCGCCGAGGTCGGTGCGCGTCGGCCCGAGGCGCTCGAACGGTTGTCAGAGGACGCGCTGCCGCAGGAGGTCGCGCCGCTCGTCGCGTCGCTGAACCGGCTGCTGGCCGATCTCGCGATCGCGCGCGATGCGCAACGTGCGTTCATCGCCGATGCCGCCCATGAACTGCGGACGCCGCTGACCGCGCTCCAGTTGCAGCTGCAGGTGGTCGAGCGCGCCGACGATCCGAACGACCGTGCCGACGCATTGAACGCCTTGCGCGACGGGCTGCTGCGCGCGTCGCGACTGGTCGAGCAGCTGCTCGCACTGGCGCGCGCCGAGCCGGATGCGGCGCCGGCGTCGACAGGGGCGGTGACCCGCGTGGACCTCGACGCGCTGGTGCGCGAGGCGGTTTCGCTGCAGGTGCGGCTTGCGCACGACCGGGGCATCGATCTCGGCGTGGATGGCGACGAACGCGACGTCGTCGCGGTCGACGGCGATCGCGACGCGTTGTTCACGCTGCTCGGCAACCTGATCGACAACGCGCTGCGCTACACGCCGCGCGGCGGCCGGGTCGACGTCGGCGTCGAGAGGACCGCCGATGCGGTCGCGCTGTCGGTACGCGACGACGGACCGGGCATCTCGCCGGCCGAACGCGAGCGCGTGTTCGATCGCTTCCACCGCGGCGATGCCGCGCGGGCCGCCGGTGACACGCGCGGCAGCGGGCTCGGCCTCGCGATCGTCAAGCGGATCGCCGACCGCCACGGCGCTCGTGTGACGCTTCACCCGGGCCCCGACGGCAGGGGGCTTTCGATCCAGATCGCGTTTCCGCTACCGACTTAAGGGTCACTTAAGTTTCGCGTCCTAGACTCCGCCGGGTTAGTCAGCGCAATCCGCGACTCTGGGGTCCAGACGCCGCCGGAAGCGTTCCCCTCTTACCTGCCTGGAGTGCTTCTATGCAACTGAACCGTATGGTCAAGAACCTCGTCCTCGCCGGTGTGCTCGGTGGCGCAGGCTTCGCGCTCGCCAAGTTCGAAATGCCGATCGTCAATCCGGCGGTCGCGGCGGTCGAAGCGCCGACCGCCCAACCGATGGTACCGACCGCGTCGGTCGCGCAGCAGATCGCGACGCCGCAGGTCGCGTTGCCCAATTTCACCGGTCTCGTCCAGCGCTACGGCCCGGCCGTGGTCAACATCACGGTCACGCAGCGCGCGTCGAAGACCAGCATGAACATGCGTCGCCAGCAGGCCATGCCGAACGGCGACGACGACAGCGATCCGTTCAGCCAGTTCTTCCGCGGCATGCCGTTCGGCCCGAACGGCGCGCATCCGCAGATCCCGCGCGACGGCGTGATCCAGCGCGGCCTCGGCTCGGGCTTCATCGTCAGCTCCGACGGCTACATCATGACGAACGCGCACGTCGTCGACGGCGCGACCGAGGTCACGGTCAAGCTGACCGATCGCCGCGAGTACAAGGCCAAGGTCATCGGCAGCGACAAGAAGAGCGACATCGCCGTCATCAAGATCGACGCGAAGAACCTGCCGGTCGTCTCGGTCGGTAGCGCCGATCGCGTCGCAGTCGGCGAGTGGGTTGTCGCGATCGGCTCGCCGTTCGGCTTCGACAACACCGTCACGGCGGGCATCGTGTCTGCCAAGGCGCGTTCGCTGCCGAGCGATAACTTCACGCCGTTCATCCAGACCGACGTGCCGGTCAACCCCGGCAATTCGGGAGGGCCGCTGTTCAATCTGAACGGCGAGGTGGTCGGCATCAACTCGCAGATCTTCTCGCGCACCGGCAGCTTCGCCGGCATCTCCTTCGCGATCCCCATCGACTACGCGTACAACGTGGCCGAGCAGATCATCAAGACCGGGCACGTGACGCGCGGGCGCATCGGCGTGGCGATCACCAACGTGACGCGTGACCTGGCCGACAGCCTCGGGCTCGCCAGAGCGCAGGGTGCCGCGGTGAGCAGCGTGGAAGACGCCTCCCCGGCCGCCAAGGCGGGCCTCGAGGCGGGCGACGTGATCCTCAGGATCGACGGGCGCGTCATCGAGGGCTCGGCGGACCTGTCGCGCACGATCCGCAGCGTGAAGCCCGGCACGCGCGTGATGGTGAACGTGTGGCGCAACGGCAAGACGCGCGACGTCCCCATCACCGTCGCCGAGTTCAAGGACGACCAGGCGGCGCCGGTGGGCGCCAAGGGCGCGCAGAAGAAGGAAGCCAAGCCCGGCAAGCTCGGGCTCGCGGTGGCCGACCTCACGGCCGACCAGAAGAAGGCGCTCAAGGTGACGGGCGGGGTGCTGGTCGAAGCGGTCGAGGGGGTCGCGAGCAACAGCGGCATCGAACCCGGCAACGTGATCCTGCGCGTGAACAACACCGACGTCGCCAACGTGAAAGCATTCAACGATGCGCTCGCCAAGGTGGAGCCGAAGAAGCCGGTGGCGTTCCTGGTGCGCGACGAGAACG
>JBDTIS010000050.1:0-41390 GCA_039936235.1 Burkholderiaceae bacterium
CTCGAATGGGCCACGCCGTCGCCGCCGCCGCTGTTCAATTTCGCGGTGCTGCCGAACGTCGAAGGCGAAGAAACCTACTGGGTCGTCAAGCGGCTCGCGCGCGAACGCGCCTCGCTGTCGGCCGAGCCGAAGTACGTCGATATCGAGATGCCGCGCAACAGCCCGGTCGGCTTCATCTGCGCGTTCTTCGCGACGATCCTGGGCTTCGCGCTGATCTGGCACATCTGGTGGCTGGTGATCGCGGCCTTCGTCGGTGCGTTCGCGACGTTCGTGGTCTTCGCATGGCGCGACGAGCACGAGGAGCTGATCCCGGCCGCGACGGTCGCGCGCATCGATCGTGCGAATCGCGCCACCCGCAGTGCAGCGCTCGCGCGCATGCAGCCCGCTTCATGAGCGGCGCACCGGCAGCGGTCACCGGCGCGGTAGGCCGGTCGAAGGGGCACGGGCACGCCGCGGAGCTGACCGAAAGCCACGGCCACGGCGAGTCGAAGCGTATCGTCGTCGCCTACGGCTTCTGGATCTTCCTGATCAGCGACATCATCATGTTCGCTGCGTTCTTCGCGACCTACGCGGTCCTGACCGGCAGCACCGCCGGCGGTCCGGGCGGACGCGACCTGTTCGACCTCGACAATGTCGCGATCGAGACCGCTTGCCTGCTGACGTCGAGCCTGTTCTGCGGCCTCGCGGGCATCGGGGCCCAGGTGAAGAACAGCCGCCTCTTCTACGTCTCGATGGCGATCACGTTCGTGCTCGGCGTCGCGTTCCTGGTGCTCGAGTTGCGCGAATTCGCGGACATGATCGAGGCGGGCGCGGGTCCGAGCCGCAGCGGTTTCCTTTCGGCGTTCTTCGCGCTGATCGGCTGCCACGGGTTGCACGTCACGGCGGGCCTGTTGTGGCTGCTGACGATGATGGCGCAGGTCTTCGCCAAGGGATACCGGCCCGACATCCTGCGCCGCATGCTGTGTTTCGGCCTGTTCTGGCACACGCTCGACATCATCTGGGTCGCGCTGTTCAGCCTGGTCTACCTGGTGGGAGTCGCGCCATGATCAACAACCGCGGTTACGACGAACCGGCCACGGAGCACGAGATGCGGCACGGTGACAGCGCCCCGGGCGACGAGAACGTCGGCCAGAACGAGATCGCGCAGGGCGTGAAGGGCTACCTGATCGGCTTCGCGCTCGCCGTCGGGCTGTCGGTTTTGTCGTTCTACATGGCGCGCAGCACCCTGGTGTGGGCGCCGAGCATCCCGATCGCCCTGTCGGTCCTCGCGATCGCGCAGATGGGCGTGCACTTGGTCTTCTTCCTGCACATCACCACCGGCCCGGACAATGTCAACAACGTGCTGGCGCTCGCGTTCGGCGTCCTGATCGTGATGCTGCTGGTGTTCGGTTCGTTGTGGATCATGACTCACCTGAACCACATGGTAATGCCGATGGACCAGATGATGAAGATGCAGCGATGACGTAATAAGTCGTTGGACGGCGACTCCGGTTGCCGTCCGGGTTCGTATGGTTCTCGTGATAGCGCTCGGTTCAATCGAAGCGCCGGTCAGCCGCACAGCGTGCGATGTTCTCGCCGGTATGGGGATGCGCGCATGATGCGGCCCTCCCTTTCCAGCAAACTGCCGCCATGACCCCTTGCGTCATCGACTACCCGAACGGCATCAGCGCGATCGATTCCGGCTACGTCCGGCCGCAGCTCGACGCGATCCACATTGTCGTCGAGCAGGGCCGCGTGGCGGTCGTCGACAGCGGCACCAACGATTCGATCCCTTTGGTTCTCGCGGCGCTGGCCGAGAAGGGACTCGGCGCCGAGGCGATCGACTTCGTAATGCTGACGCACGTGCATCTCGATCACGCTGGCGGAGCCGGCCTGCTGATGGCCAACGCGCCGAACGCGAAGCTGGTGGTCCATCCCCGCGGCGCGCGGCACATGATCGATCCGTCGAAACTGATGGCGGCGACCCGCGATGTCTACGGGGTGGACGCGGCCACGGCGATGTACGGCGAGATCGTCCCGGTGCCGGCCGATCGGGTGATCGAGGCGACCGACGGGTCGACCGTGTCGCTGGCCGGTCGCACGTTCACGTTCCACGACACGCCGGGCCACGCGCGGCATCACAACTGCATCCACGACAGCGCGACCGGTCATCTGTTCACTGGCGACATGTTCGGGCTGTCGTATCGCGAACTCGATCGCGACGGCACGCAGTTCGTCTTCCCGGCGACGACGCCGACGCAGTTCGATCCCACCGCTTTCCATGCGTCGATCGAGCGGATGACCGCGTTGCGTCCCGGGGCGCTGTACCTGACGCACTACGGCAAGGTCGTCGACGTACCGCGGATCGCGGCCGACCTGCTGCGGCTGGTCGACGCGCATGCGGCCGTCGCGCGGCGTTGCGCCGCCATCGCCGACCCTGCCGAGCGCAGCGCTGCGTTGAAGGCCGGTGTCCGTGCGATCGCCGTCGAAGAGGCGAAGCGTCAGCCATGGGGGATCACGGTCGAGCAGGTCGACGACGTGCTGGCGATGGATATCCGGTTGAATGCGGACGGACTCGAATCGTGGATCGCCGCCGGCGGTACGAAGGCTTCGAAGGAAACAGCATATGCATGAACATCGTCCGTCTCCGGCCGTCGGCTGTCTCGGGACAGTCCTCGCGATCGCGGGGATTCTGGCCGTATCGTCCGCAGGTGCGGCCGACCTCACGCTGCTGTGCGCCGGCGCGTTGAAGGCGCCGATCTCCGTGCTGCTCGCGAAGCGCGAGGCATCGCTGCCGCATGTCGCGGTCACGTTCGCGACCGCCGGTGCGATCCGCGAAAAGATCGCGAACGGCGACCGGCCCGACGTCGTGATCGCGCCGAGCGAGGACGTCTATTCGCTGATGAAGCAGAAGCTCATCGACGTGTCGACGCGTCGGCCGCTCGGCGGTACCGAGGTCGGCGTCGCGGTGAAGGCCGGCGCACCGCTTCCGAATATCGCGACGCCCGATGCGCTCAAGGCGACATTGCTGGCCGCGCGCAGGGTCGTGATCGTCGACCCCGCCAAGGGCACCAGCGGGCGCCTCGTCGAGAGCCTGTTCAAGGAGATGCACATCGACGAACAGATGCGCGGCAAGACGCTGAAGGTCGACGGCGGCTACGTCGTCGAAGCGGTCGCGCGCGGCGAGGCCGATCTCGGGCTTCAGCAGATCAGCGAGATCCTGCCGGTGGCCGGCGTCAAGCTGGTCGGACCGCTGCCCGGCGACCTGCAGCGCCTGACCCGCTACGACATGGCGATGATGACCACGACGACGCATCGCGCCGATGCGCACAAGCTGGTCGATGCGCTCAGTTCGCGTGACGCGCATGCGGTGATCGAGAAAAGCGGCTTCATGACGAGTCGCTGAACGCCGACCCCGGCCGCCACCGCGATTCCGCGTGTAGGCGAGCCCCGGATCCTCGCCGGGTGCTGTTCACTTCAGGTCTCGAGTGCGACCGTCCGCTTCGCCCAGCCCGCTCCCCAGCCCTCCCCCGAAGGGAAGAAGCGACAACGCTAGGCCGCGTTCTTTTCGGCCGTCTTCGCATTCTCGGCTTCCTGCAAAGTCCGCCACATCACCTTGCCGGTCCCCGACTTCGGCAGCGCATCGACGAACTCGATGATCCGCGGGACCTTGTACGCGGCCATGTGATCGCGAGCCCACGCGATGATCGCGTCGGCACTCTCGGGCCCGTTCGCCCCGCCGCGCGCCACGATCAGCGCCTTCACGGTCTCGCCGCGATAGGCGTCGAATGTCCCGATGATGCACGCCTCCTGCACCAGCGGATTGCGGTACAGCATCGCCTCGACTTCGGCCGGCCAGACCTTGAACCCCGACGCGTTGATCATCCGCTTGAGGCGGTCCACCATGAAGAAGTAACCGTCCTCGTCGATCAGGCCGAGGTCGCCGGTCCGAAAGAAAGTCTTGCCGTCGTGCTGGATGAACGCGGCTTCGGTCTTCGTCGGATCGTTCCAGTAACCCTGGAAGACACCGGGCCCGTGCGTGATGATCTCGCCGGTCGCACCCTGCGGTTGTTCGACCAGTGTGTCCGGGTCGATGATCCGTGAGTCGGTGTCGCTGATCGGCACACCCAGGCACTGCTTCTTCGCGCGATGCGGCGGATTGGTGTGCGACGCGGCGATGGTCTCGGACAGACCGTAGCCCTCGACGAAGTCGAGGCCCCACAGGTCCTTGACCTTCTGCGCCACCGCCTCGGGCATCGCTGCGCCGCCGCCGGACATGAAGTTCAGGCTCGACAGGTCGTATTCGTCGATTCGCGGGTTGGCGAACAGGTCGATCACCATCGTCGGGATGCAGGTCCAGTTAGTGACGCGATTGCGGGCGATGGCCTCGGCCGCGAGGTTGCGATCCCAGCGCGGCAACACGACATTGCAGCCGCCGGCGAAGATCAGGCTGTTCATCGCCTGCATCCCGGTGACGTGGAACATCGGCACCACGCCGAGCGCGACGGTGTCGGTGTTCACGCCGGCCCAGCGCGCGCCGAAGTACATGACGTGCATCACGGATCGATGCGTGTGGACGCAACCCTTCGGCTTGCCGGTGGTGCCCGACGTATAGGGCATCACGCACCAGTCGTCGGGGCCGGCCAGTGCCGGCGCCGGGACGCGCGCTGCGGCGACGACGTCCGTCCAGCGCGAGACGCGGTCATCGGCTTCGACCGTCATCGGCGCGCGGACGAAGTCGGGGATCGCGAGATCGGTTTCGGCGGTGATCGCGTCCGAGTAGGCGCCGACGAGCGCGTGTTCGAGAGTCGCCAAGCCTTCCGGCGCGCCGTTCATCAGCGGCGCGAAGTAGGGCCAGTTGTCCTGCGCGCACAGCAGCACGCGTGCGCCGCTGTCGTCGACGTAGTGGCGCAGTTCGTTGGTCTTCAGCATCGGATTGACCGGAACCACGAACGCGTCGGCACGGAGGATCGCGTAGTAGCCGGCGACGAACTGCGGGCTGTTCTGGAAGTCGAGCAGTACGCGGTCGCCGCGCTTTACCCCGACGTGTTGCTGCAGCCATCCCGCAATCGCCTCGGCCTGATCGCGCAGTTCGCCGTAAGTCAGCACCGAGTCGTAGAACACGATCGCAGCACGATCCGGGAAGCGCGTCGCCGTGACCTCGAGGTTGTACCAGAGGCTGGTCGCCGGCAGGTCGAGACGATGCGGAATGCCGGGCGGCCAGTGATTGAAGTGCAGGGGCTCTGCGCCCGTCGCGGCTGCGGTCATGCGTCTCCTTGTCTTTCGATCGCAGGCCGATGGCGCCGCGCCGAATGCCCTTGTTCCGATTGGCGCCGAAACTCTACACCGCGCGCGATCCGGTCACCGTGTCCGCGGTCCGGCGATGCGTCTGGATCGGCCGACCCGCCAGAAAGCCAGTGCGATGAAAACGCAGCAGACCTGGCCGATCGCCAGGAGCAGCGCCGACGCCGACAGGATCGGCGCGAGGACGCCGGCGGCCGCGGCGCCGAGCATCGTCTGCACGAACGACTGGCACGACGCGGCGACGCCGCGATGGGTCGGGAACAGGTCGAGCACCATCAGGGTCACGCCCGGCGCGCAGAGCGACATCCCGATCGTGTAGAAGAAGACCGGTACCACGGACCACGGGACCATCGCCGGCAGGAACGCGTGATAGAGCAGGTTCACGATCGACGCGCCTCCCATCAACATGAAGCCGATGCGGACCTGCTTGCCGATCTTGATCCGTCCGGCGAGCCGGTTCGCCGTCAGCGCGCCGAGAAAGATGCCGAGGACCGACGGGATGAAGAACCAGCCGAACTCGCGCTGCGACAGGTGCAGGTGTTCGATGATGAACACCGGCGCCGCGGCGACGTAGATGAACAGCCCGACGAAATTGAACGCGACCGTGCCGGCGTATGCATGGAAGCGAACCGTCCCGAACACCGACTTGTAGCTGTTCCACAGCGACGTCGCGTTGAAAGGCTGGCGCTGCGAGATCGGCAGCGTCTCCGGCAACAGGTGCCAGCTCGCCCACAGCAGCAGGCACGAATAGACGAACAGGGCCAGGAAGATGGTCCGCCAGTCGAACGTCTCCACGACCCATCCGCCGAGGATCGGTGCGATCGCCGGTGCGATCGCGAAGATCATCGTGACCAGCGACAGCAGCTTCTCGGCCTCGGGCCCCGAGTAGAGGTCGCGGACGATCGCGCGGCCGACGACGATGCCGGCGCCGGCCGACAATCCCTGGATGATGCGGAACGCCCACAGGTACTGGATCGAGTGGGCCGATGCGCAGCCGAACGACGCGACGATGAACACGACCAGGGAAACGAGGATCACGATCCGTCGGCCGAGCGCGTCGGATAGTGCACCGTGCCATAGGATCATCACCGCGAACGCTAGCAGGTACGCGGTCATCGTCTGCTGCACCTGCAGCGCCGACGCGTCGAGCGAGCGCTCTATCTCCGGGAATGCCGGCAGATAGGTGTCGATCGAGAACGGGCCGAGCATCGCCAGCGCGGCAAGGATAATCGCCAGTCGCGTCCGGCTGGGGATCGTCACCGGGCGCGAGACCGGCGCCGCGGTGTTGGCCGCGATCTCGTCGGCCTTGGCCTCTGCGCTGTTGCCGCCTCTGCCGAGCGCTGCCGCGTCGAGCGACGGCGGGTCCATCAGGCCGGCCCCCAGCATGCTGCCGGCCGCTGCGGAATCGGCGAGCGCTTCGTCTTCTTCTTCGAGAGGTGCGGGGGTCGGCATGGTGGATGCGATGCGGAGACCGGCGACGCGCGGGCACCGAGACCGCATGCTACCGCGGCGTTCCGTGCGGCCCTGCGAGACGGCGGGCTACTGCGGACTGGTCGATGCCTGTCGGTCGGTCTGGACGATAGGCGTGCACATCTGCGAGAGGCTGGCCACGAGATCGGCGAATCGTTCGCCCTGCACGACCACGTGGTCGCGGATGTTCCGCGCGACCTTCTCGGCGTCGCCTTCGCGCAACGCGTCGATGATGGCCTGGTGCTCCTCGAACGAGCGACCCGTGCGGTGGCGCACCCGCAACTGCAATCGACGATAGGGACGCAGTTTTCGCTGCAGCACGCTCGCCTGCTCGGCGAGGAACGCGTTGTGCGAGCCGGCGTAGATCGCGTAATGGAATTTCTCGTTGGCGTAGAAGTACGCGTCGCTGTCGTTGGCCAGCGCAGCGCCGCGGCATGCTTCGTGAGTGGCCTGCAACGCGTCGAGTTCGTGATCGGACATGCGCCTGGCGGCCAGCCGCGCGCACATCGATTCGAGTTCGGCCATCACCTCGAACATCTCGACCAGGCGCTGCGGGCTGATCTGCGCGACCACCGCGCCGCGCCGCGGCAGGCTCTCGATCAGGCCCTCGCCGAGAAGCAGATTGAGCGCTTCGCGAATCGGCGTGCGCGACACGCCGAAGCGGGTCGCGAGCTCGGCCTCATCCAGTCGGCTGCCCGGAAGCAGCCGGCCGGTGGCGATCTCCTCCTCGATGGACTCGCGCAGCCGTCCGGATAGTCGATTCATCGGCCGATTGTAGTGGAGACGATTCGATCATCGCGGCGTGAGATTCCGGCGATGCATCGCACGTAAGTATTAACCCTTGATACATATTGCACGCGCTTCCGCTAGCATTGCATGCACAAGCGCTTACGATTTATACAAAGCGTACATATTTCTCGAATACCGAGGAGACACCAGTGCGAATCTTGATCGGCATGACCGCGGCTGTATTCCTGCTTGGAGCCTGTGGTGGCAGCGACAATGGGGACAACACCGCCCCACCTCCAGCACAGACCGTACGCGCGGCCGGGGTGATAGACCAGCTCGAGGTGGTGTCCACGGTGGATGCATACGGCGGCGCGACGCCATCGGGCGCCAGCGGCCCGTACTCCGTCATCACCGGGATCGTGCACGGCAAGCTCGATCCGACGAATGCAGACAACGCCGGCATCGTCGATCTCGCCAGCGCGCCGGTCGGCACCGATGGTTACGTTTCGTACACCACCGACGTGGTCATCCTCCGCCCGAAGAGCGCGTCGACGGCCCGTCGGGTGCTGTTCTACGACGTCGTCAATCGGGGCAACAAGCTCGGGCAGGGGAGTTTCGTCGGCGGCGGCGCGTTCACCGGCGGTGCGGCGCCCGATGCCACCTTCCCGTCGTTGCTCAGGGCGGGTTACACGGTCGTCTGGAGCGGCTGGCAGAGCGGCATCGCGCAGAGCGGCGCCGGCGCGACCCAATCCATCGGCGTCAAGTTTCCGGTGGCGACCAATCGCGACGGCACGTCGATCACCGGCCTGAGCCGCGAAGAATTCATCGCAGACTACGCCGGCGGCACGACGATCCCGCTGACTTATGCACCTGCGTCGCTGACCGACCGTTCCGAAGTCACGTTCACGGCGCGCCAGTCGTGGCTCAACAGCGCCGGCAAGGAGGACTACCAGGCGCCTTCCGTCCCGGTCGCTACGTGGAGCTACGTCACCAACCCGGACAACAGCATCTCGGTCCAGTTCACGGCACCGACAACGGTGCCGGGTCCGAACGGCACGAACGTCGCGGCCGACGCCGGCACCATCTACAGCTTCGTCTATCGCGCGAAGGATCCGACCGTCAACGGTATCGGCTTCGCAGCGGTCCGCGACCTGATCGCATTCCTGAAGAATGCCAGCACCGACGCCCGCGGCACCGCGAACCCGCTCAACGACATGAAGAGCGCGACCTGCGCGGCCGGCACCGGCTGTGCGGCGGGTCCGACGACCAACTTCGACGTCGCGCTCGGCGAAGGCATCTCGCAGTCCGGGCGCTATCTGCGCGACTTCCTGTATCAGGGCTTCAACAAGGACGGCAACGGCAAGGCCGTGTTCGACGGACTGATGCCGATCATTTCGGCGGGCCGTCGCACATGGACCAACGTCCGCTTCGCACAGGGCGGCCGCTGGTCGAAGCAGCACGAGGATCATTTCATGCCGGGCGACCAGTTTCCGTTCGCCTACAACGTCCTGACCGACCCGGTCAGCGGCGCTAGCGATGGGCTGCTGAAGAGTTGCACCACGAGCGCCACCTGCCCGAAGATCATGCAGATCGACGGCGCGTTCGAATGGTGGGGCGGCCGCGCTTCGCTGGTCGTGACCGACGGCGCGGGGCGCGACATCGTACTGCCCGACAACGTTCGCTACTACCTGGTGTCCGGAACCCAGCACGGCGGCGGCGCGGGCGTCACGACCGGAATCGTCACGCAGCCAGCGGCCGGCAGCCTGTGCCAGTTCGCGCCGAGCCCCGTCTCGGAGACGCCGGTCGAGCGCGCGCTGATCCCGGCGCTCGAGAACTGGGTCGTGCGCAATACGGCGCCACCGGTGTCGCAATATCCGACCGTGGCCGCCGGCACTCTGGTTCCTACCGATCGGACGTCGACCGGCTTCCCGAACCTTGCGAGCGTCGTCGTTCCGAGCGGCGCCGCGGCCATGCCGACGTCGCTGTCGCTGAACTACAGCGGGATCTACAACCAGTTGTTCGTCACGAACTATGCGAACGCGGTCCCGGTCGTCGACCTGACCAGGCAGTACGCGGTCCTCGTCCCGAAGGTCGATTCGAACGGTAACGAGACGTCCGGCATCCTGATGCCCGAACTGTCGGTGCCGCTCGCGACGTACATGGGATGGAACCTGCGTGGAACCGGGCATGCGGTCGGCGAAGGCTGCAGCTCGACCGGTTCGGCGATTCCGTTCGCGGTCAGCCCCGCGCTCAGGGCGGCCACCGATCCGCGTCGCTCCGTCGCCGATCTGTACAGCGGCCGCACCGACTACCAGACGAAGTTCGCAGCGGCCACCGACACGCTGGTGGCGCGCGGCTACCTCACGGCGGTCGACGCGACGACGATCTACAAGAACGGCTCCTTGTCGGTGTCGCCGACGCTGATTCCGAATCCGTGATGCGAACGGGAGAGGCGCACCGTGCGAGACGGACGCCGATCCTCGGCCTCACGGTCCTGACGCTGGCTCTCGCCGGGTGTGGCGGGGGCGGCGGGTCGTCGGACAGCGGGGCCACGGCGGCCCCGCCGGCGATGGTGCCGCCAGCGACGTCGACCACCATCGACTACCCGCGCAGCATCGTCCTCGGGGCGGCTGCGCAGGACGTGGTCTACACGCCGGGATTCGGCGCGACGCCGGCTTCGGTGGCCGTGACGTCGGCTTCGACGTTGCTGCGAGTCGGCGCCAACCCGGTCGTGGCCGAGCACGTCGAGAGCGCGCTGGCCGGGCTGCGGATCGTCTGTGCGTCCGGCAACGGACAGAGCACCAACGTCGTCACCGGGATCAATCCCGGGGTGCTCGCGAAGAGCGCCGCGCTGCTGCTCGACACGAACTGGACCGCGATCGACGCGACGGCGGCGTGGACCACCGCGACCACACGCGGCGGCACCTGGGTCGGCTGGGAGAACTGCGGTGTGAAGCCCGAAGGGTCGCCGTCGCCTTCGTCACGGCTCACGCCGTCGTCGGACGGCGGCTACGGCGAAGACATCTACGACGGCAATCCGGGGACGACCTTCAACGTCGTCACGCGCCGCGTCGCGGCTTCTGTCGTGACGGCGATGCTGTCGGACGCCGGCTACCTCACCACCGACGACCCGCAACGCCTGTTGCGGCTGACCTTGCGCGCCTATCGGGACGGCGCGGGCAACACGATCTTCGTCGAGATCGGCAGCCCGGCGCCCGGCGCATCGGCCGCCACGCAGGGATTCGTGTCGCCGTACTTCTGGACCAGCCTGTAGGGAGCCGCGATGTCGTCGTCGACGCACCGCTCCACCCGCCCCTCGACCATCGACCGGCGCTTCGTCCGACGCGCCGACAGCGGTCTCGGCATGGCGGAAACTACCGACGCGCAGCCGACGTGGCGTCATTACACTGCGCCCTTGTCAGAGGGTCCGCACCGCGCTGACGGTACCGTCCCTCGACCGCGTCAAAACGTCGGCGCGCCACCGCGCACACCGGTGCGTGGCGCCGCTTCGCCATCCATTACCGACCGCGGCGCAGTCACGCGATGCGGCACTCAGGAGACAGCATGAACAGGATTCGCCGCTCGATCGTCGCCGGCCTCGCCGCAGCCCCCGCTGTTTCGCTGTTCGGCCGCAATGCCTGGGCCGCCGAACCCCTGAAGATCTCGCATCAGTTCCCGGGCAGCGCCGGCGCCGAAGGCGACTTCCGCGACCAGTTGTGCCGCAAGTTCGCGGCCGACATCGAGAAGAAGAGCGGTGGTGCGATGAAGGCGCAGGTCTATCCCGGTTCGTCGCTGATGAAGGTCAACGCGCAGTTCTCGTCGATGCGCAAGGGCGCGCTCGACATGAGTCTCGTGCCGATCTCGTACGCGGGCGGCGAAGTGCCCGAGGTCAACATCGGCCTGATGCCGGCTCTCGTGCCGAGCTACGAGGTCGCCGCGGCATGGAAGACGGCCGACGTGGGCAAGCTGTTCCAGCAGATCGTCGACGACAAGGGTGTGGTCATCGTCAGCTGGGTCTGGCAGGCCGGCGGCGTCGCCAGCCGAAGCCGGCCGCTGGTTGCGCCCGAAGACGCCAAGGGCCTGAAGGTCCGCGGCGGCAGTCGTGAGATGGACATGGTGCTCAAGGAGGCCGGCGCATCGGTGATCTCGCTGCCATCGAGCGAGATCTACGCAGCGATGCAGACCGGCGCGATGGATGCGGCGATGACGTCGTCGACGAGCTTCATCTCCTTCAAGTTGGAAGAGATCGCGAAGAGCCTCACCACGGGCCGCAACAAGACCTACTGGTTCATGCTCGAGCCGCTGATGATGTCGAAGGACGTGTTCGCGAAGCTGCCCAAGAACCAGCAGGACATCATCATGTCCACCGGGGCCGAGCTCGAGGCGTTCGCGACGCAGTCGGCGAAAGCCGACGACAAGCTGGTCGCCGAGGTCTATGCCAAGGCTGGCGCGAAGATCTACGACATCGACGAGGCCACCGTGAAGAAGTGGCAGGCCATCGCGCGCGCCACCGCGTGGAAGGACTATGCGGAGCGCAACGAGAACTGCGCGAAGTTGATGAAGGCCGCGCAGGCCTTGTTGTGACGGCAGGTCCGTCCCGGCAGGAGTCGGCGCTGGGTCGGCCGATCGAGCTGGAGGAGTTCGTCGAGCGTGCGCATGCGCGCCCTGCGATCGATCCCGACACGCCGCGATGGCTGCTGCCGGTCGCATGGGCGGTGCATCAGCTCAATCGCCTGATGGTCGGCATCAGCATGGTGGCCGCGCTCGCCGCGGCCCTCGTGCTGACATCCAGCGTCGTCACGCGCTACGTGCTGCATGCGTCGACCGACTGGCAGGACGAGACCGCCGTGTTCCTGCTGGTCGGCGCGACATTCCTCTGCGCGGCCTACGTGCAATCGCTGCGAGGCCACGTCGGCATCGATGCGCTGGTCTCGATCCTGCCGGCCGGCGTCGACCGCGTCCGGCAGTGCCTGGTGGATCTGGTCGCGCTGCTTTTCTGCCTTTTCTTCGCATGGAAATCGTGGACGCTGTTCCACGAGGCATGGGTCGACAGCCAGACCACGTCGTCGACCTGGGGACCGCCGCTGTCGATCCCGTATGGCCTGATGGCCGCCGGCATGTCGCTGCTGTGCCTGCAGCTCGCCGTGCAGGTCATCACCGACGTCAACCGCATCGCGCTTTCGAAGGCGCCCGTCCCATGAGCATGCTCACCATCGGCCTGCTGTTCACCGCGGCGACCCTGATCGTGATGTTCTCCGGCGTCCCGATCGCGTTCGCGCTCGGTGCCGTCGCGACGGTGTTCATGTTCTGGCTGATGCCGGCGTCTTCGCTCGACACCGTCACGCAGAACGTCTACGAGGAGATGTCGAGCATCACGCTGCTGTCGATCCCGCTGTTCATCCTGAAGGGCGCGGCCATCGGCAAGTCGCGGGCGGGACAGGACCTGTACGCGGCGATGCATGTCTGGATGAACCGCATCCCGGGCGGGCTGGGCATCGCGAACGTGTTCGCGTGCGCGCTGTTCGCCGCGATGGCCGGTTCCAGTCCCGCGACCTGTTCGGCCATCGGCAGCGCGGGAATCCCCGAGATGCGCAGGCGCGGCTATTCGCCGGGCTTCGCGGCCGGCATCATCGCGGCCGGGGGCACGCTCGGCATCCTGCTGCCGCCGTCGATCACGATGATTCTGTACGCGGTCGCCGCCGAACAATCGCTCGCACGCCTCTTCCTCGCGGGCATCGGTCCCGGCGTTCTGCTGGTCACGCTGTTCGCGGTGTACGCGGTGTGGCGCTACCGGCACGAGCATGCGGAGGCGCTGCGGGCGTTCGAAGGATCGGGCGCGCGATCGGCGATGCTCGCCGACGAGCGCTTCACGATGTCGCAGAAGGTCGAGATGCTGCCGCGGGTCGTCCCGTTCGTGCTGCTGCTGATCGGCGTGATGGTCGCGCTGTACGGCGGATTCGCGACGCCGTCCGAGACCGCGGGCCTGGGCGCGGTGCTGGCGCTGATCCTGATCGCGATCGCTTACGGTGTCTGGCGACCGCGCGACCTGCAGCCGATCCTGGTATCGACGCTGAAGGAGTCGACGATGCTGATGCTGATCATCGGCATGTCGCTGCTGTTCTCGTATGTGATGAGCTACCTGCACATCAGCCAGGAGGCGGCGAGCTGGATCGTCGGGCTGCATCTGTCGCGCTGGGCGCTGCTGGCGATGGTGCTCCTGCTGGTGATCGTGCTGGGCTTCTTCCTGCCGCCGGTCAGCATCATCCTGATGCTCGTACCGATCATCCTGCCGCCGCTGAAGGCCGCGGGCTTCGACCTGATCTGGTTCGGCGTGCTGATGACCATCGTGATGGAGACCGGACTGATCCATCCGCCGGTGGGACTCAACCTGTTCGTGATCCGCAACATCGCGCCGGACATCCCGTTGCGGGAAGTGATACGCGGCGTGTTGCCGTTCGTGGGGCTGATGTTTCTGGCGATCTTCCTGCTGTGCTTCGTGCCCGGGATCGCGACCGGATTGCCCGATATGATCATGGGCGCGCCCAAATAGCGCGGTGTGTCACCCCGGCGAGGAGCCTCGCCCGGTAAGGGGGTAAGCCGGGGGACCGGGGCCTGATCTTCACGCAATAAATTGGGTCCCGGCCTGCGCCGGGATGACGTGGATGGCACATCGTACCTGGGACACCCAACGCACCTCCCGTGAAGCTCGCCTCACGCGCGCGCGGTCGCTGGCCGACGGCAAGCACGTCGCAGCCGCGCGCGTGAACGAACTCCTCGCCGCCCTGATCGAGCCCGGCGACCGGGTCTGCCTGGAAGGCAACAACCAGAAGCAGGCCGACTTCCTCGCAGAGGCGCTTGCGTCGCTCGACGCGACGCAGGTGCACGACCTTCACATGCTGCAGTCGGTGATCGCGCTGCCATCGCATCTCGACCTGTTCGAGAACGGCATCGCGTCCCGGCTCGACTTCTCGTTCAGCGGGCCGCAGGGCGCGCGGATGGCGCGGCTGGTCGGCGAGAAGAAGGTCGCCATCGGCGCCATCCATACCTATCTCGAACTGTTCGCCCGCTACTTCGTCGACCTCACGCCGCGCATCGCGCTGATCGCGGCGCAGGCGGCCGACCGCGAAGGCAATCTCTACACCGGCCCGAACACCGAGGACACGCCGGCCATCGTCGAAGCCACCGCCTTCAAGAGCGGCATCGTCGTGGCGCAGGTCAACGAGATCGTCGACCGACTGCCACGCGTCGACATCCCCTCCGACTGGGTCGACTTCTACGTCCGGAGCCCGAAGCCGCACTACATCGAGCCGCTGTTCACGCGCGACCCGGCGCTGATCTCCGAGATCCAGGTGCTGATGGCGATGCTGGTCATCAAGGGCATCTACGCGGAGTACGGCGTGCAGCGCCTGAACCACGGCATCGGCTTCGACACCGCGGCCATCGAGTTGCTGTTGCCGACCTATGCCGAAAGTCTCGGCCTGAAGGGCAGGATCTGCCGCCACTGGGCGCTGAACCCGCATCCGGCGCTGATCCCCGCGATCGAGGCCGGCTTCGTCGAGTCGATCCATTCGTTCGGCTCCGAACTCGGGATGGAGAAGTACATCGAGGCGCGCTCCGACGTGTTCTTCACCGGCGCCGACGGCTCGATGCGATCGAACCGAGCGTTCTCGCAGGCGGCCGGCCACTACGCGTGCGACCTGTTCATCGGCTCGACGCTGCAGGTCGACCTGGCCGGCAACAGTTCGACGGCGACCGTCGATCGCATCACCGGCTTCGGCGGCGCACCGAACATGGGTGCGGACGCGCGTGGGCGACGGCACGCGAGTCCGGCCTGGCTGAAGGCCGGCGTCGAAGCGAATCACGACGGCGCGATTCCACGCGGTCGCAAGCTGGTCGTGCAGACGGTCGAGACCTATCGCGAGCATATGGAGCCGGCGTTCGTCGAAACGCTCGACGCATGGCGGCTCGCGGAGACGGCGGGCATGGCGCTGCCACCGGTGATGATCTACGGCGACGACGTGTCGCACGTCGTGAACGAAGAGGGGATCGCGAACCTGTTGATGTGCCGCGACGCCGGCGAGCGCGAGCAGGCGATCCGCGGCGTGGCGGGTTACACGCCGGTCGGGCTCGGTCGCGACAGGCGGATCGTGGAGAACCTGCGCGATCGCGGCGTCGTCAAGCGGCCGGAGGATCTCGGCATCGACAAGCGCGACGCCACGCGCGACCTGCTGGCGGCGCGCTCGATCAAGGATCTGGTGCGCGCGTCCGGTGGCTTGTACGACCCGCCGAAGAGGTTTCGAAACTGGTAACCCGCAGGCTCCCTTACCCTCCTTCCGATGGGGGAGGGCGTACAGCGCAGGAGCGCGAACATGGAACAGCTCAGCTTCACATCCGAGGGCGGCCATCCCGAAACGCACGATGCAGTCGTGGTCGGCGTGGTCGCGTCCGGCAATCTCGAAGTCATGGTCGAGCCGATGCCGGGCGACGCGCGCTGCATCGTCGACATCAGCACGCCGGCACGCGGTTTCGACGACGTCTGGGCGGCGGTGATGGCCGACTTCTTCGACCGCTGGAAGCTCGCTGGCGTGCGGGTGTCGATCAACGACGTCGGCGCCACGCCGGCGGTCGTCAGCCTGCGGCTCGACCAGGCGGTCGAGGAATTCCGCAAGGGAGCCGCTCCATGAAGCACAGTTTCTACGAGGCCAACGCGCGGCAGCGCGTCTTCGGGCTGCTCGACGCGGGATCGTTCCGCGAACTGCTGCCGCCGTCGCAGCGTGCGACGAGTCCGTATCTGCCGCTGCTCGACACGCCGGTCGCGTTCGACGATGGGGTCATCGTCGGTGAAGGCGCGCTCGACGGTCGTCGCATCTTCGTCGCGGCGCAGGAAGGTGGCTTCATGGGCGGCGCCGTCGGCGAGGTGCACGGCGCCAAGCTGACCGGGCTGTTCGAGCGCGCGATCGCACAGCGGCCGGTGGCGGTGGTGCTGCTGATCGAATCCGGCGGTGTGCGTCTCCACGAAGCGAATGCCGGCTTGATCGCCGTGTCCGAGACCATGCGTGCGTTGCTGGACGCGCGTGCTTCCGGCATCCCGGTGATCGGACTGATCGGCAGCAGCGTCGGCTGCTTCGGCGGCATGGGGCTGATCGCCGCCTGCTGCGACACGATCGTGATGTCCGAGGAGGGCCGGTTCGGGATGTCGGGACCGGAGGTCATCGAGACGAAGCACGGCGTCGAGGAGTTCGATTCGCGCGACCGCGCGCTGGTGTGGCGCACCACCGGCGGCAAGCATCGTTATCTGCTCGGCGATGCGCAGGCGATCGTCGACGACGACATCGCCGCGTTCCGGTGTGCGGCCATCGACGCGCTCGATCGTCGGCGTCCTCTGACATTGGCCGGAATGCTCGCCGAACAGGCCGCGCTGACAGCGCGTCTCGAACGCTTCGGCGGATTGCGCGATGCGCTCGACCTGTGGCGCGATCTCGGCATCGAATCTCCCGACGCGATCCCGCTGCTGGAACGCGACGCGTTCGTCGCGGCGACCGAAGGACACCGGCTGTGACGGTCGATCAGCTCTTCGACCGCCTGTTCCCCGACGGCCACGAGATCGCCGTCGAAGGCGACCTGTTGCGCGGCACGGCCGCGGTCGACGGCACGACGGTGACCGTGGTCGGCACCTTCGACGATGCCGCGATCGGCGTCGAGCTCGCGCTGGCGATGGCCACCGAGGTGTTGAAGACCGTCGGCGAACACCCGGGCCGCGCGATCGTGCTGCTGATCGACACGCAGGGACAACGGCTGCGGCATCGCGACGAACTGCTCGGCATCAACGTCTACATGGCGCATCTCGCGCAGTGTCTCGAGGTCGCGCGCCGTGCCGGACACCGGATCGTCAGCCTGGTCTACGGACGCGCGGTGAGCGGCGGCTACATCACCGGCGGCATGATGGCCGACAGCTGCCACGCACTCGTGTCTGCCGAGATCAGCGTGATGAACCTGCCGGCGATGGCACGCGTAACGAAGATCCCGCAGCAGCGGCTCGAGGAGCTCGCGGAGACGTCGCCGGTGTTCGCGCCCGGCGCGGCCAACTACCTGAAGATGGGCGGCCTCGACAGCCTGTGGGACGACGATGCGGCCGACGCGTTGCGACGCGCGTTGAGTGCCGAACTGCAGTGCGACGCGCACGGGCGCACCGATCTGCGTCGTGCGGCAGGCGACGCGCGCGGCGGGCGGTCGATGGCCCTGCGGGTGTCGGGCCGCGTTCGTGACGATGCGCTGGACTGACGCTACCGGCACGCGTCCGCTGCGGCACGCGCGGGTGTGGCTGGCCCCGTCGACCTGGAGGAAGGCCGTCGTCGGCCCGCTGGATCCGCTACACGAACCGGCGTTGACCGCGTGGATGGCGGCAGGCCGCGCGGTCGTGGCGCGGCGAAGCGATGCACGTGGCGACGATGCGTGCTGTGTCGCGGTCGCGCTGCCGTTGTCGGCGGGCAGGACCCGGATCGGCTTCGCGGTCGAGCCTCGGGCGGTCGTCGACATCGCGGCACCGTTCACGCTCGTCGATGTTGTCGACGCCGCGCCGTTCGCCTGGCGCACGGCGCTGCGCGACCTGCACGACCGCGGCGCCCGGCTCGGCGTCCCGTTTCACGTATACGGCTCGCTCGCGTGGCAGGCGATCAGCGGAGAACCGTGCGTGACGGCGTCGTCGGACGTCGACCTGCTGTGGTCGTCCGACCGGGTCGACCCGGTGTTGCGGATGCTGACCGACTGGGAGGCGGACAGCGGCTTGCACGCGGACGGCGAGCTGTTGCTCGCCGACGGCGTCGGCATCGCATGGCGCGAGCTGATCCGTGGGCCGGACCGCGTCCTCGTCAAGCATCAGGACCGCGTCTCGTTGCAATCATGGCCGATGGCATGACCGCCGCGGTCGCTGCAGCCGGACCGGCCGTCGATCGCGCGGCGCTGCGCGCGATCGCGCGCAGCGCGGTCGCCAGCCTGCATGCCGAACTGGTGCTGTCGCCGAAGCCTGGGCTGGTCTGCCCCGGCGATCGTGGCAGCCACGACGACATGGACGCGACGACGATGATGCGCAGCCTGTTCGCGCTGCGGCACGGCTTCGTCGCGATGGTCGATGCAGCAGCAGCCGACGCGATGTTCGGCACGCTGCAGGCGATCGGCATCGCCGCGGAACGCGCGATGCGGCGCGCGACCGGCGACGTCAACACGCATCGCGGCGCGATCTTCACGCTCGGACTGCTGTCCGCGGCGGCCGCGCAGGTCGTGGTCCGCGGCATTCCGATGACGCCGGAGATTCTTCGACAGACCTTGCGTGCGCGCTGGGGAACTGCGCTGACGATGCGCCCGGTCATCGACGTCACCCATGGCCGAGCGATGGCCTCGCAGTACCGTGCCGGCGGCGCGCGCGCCGAGGCGGCCGCCGGCTTCCCATCGGTCTTCGACGTCGTGCTGCCTGCGCTTCGCGACGCGCGCAGCGCAGGCCACGACGAACGCGGTGCGCGACTGCAGGCGTTGATGACGGCCATCGCGGACCTGGAGGATACGAACCTGCTGTACCGCGGCGGCGGCGACGGCCTGCGGTTCGCACAGTCTTCGGCGCGGCGCTTCCTGGCCTGCGGCATCGAAGGGCGGGACGAGTCCTTGCGCGCGATCGGCCGTGACTTCGTCGCGCGCCGGTTGAGCCCCGGGGGCAGCGCCGACC
Organism: Burkholderiaceae bacterium; assembly: GCA_039936235.1. GTDB lineage: Bacteria > Pseudomonadota > Gammaproteobacteria > Burkholderiales > Burkholderiaceae_D > CAHJXF01. The sequence goes on from JBDTIS010000050.1 coordinate 19,199, forward strand.
TGCTGGCCGCTGCGCTGTTCGTCGATCGCCTGACCGCGCCTTCATGACGCTGGCGGTCCTGTGCTCGGGACAGGGGGGGCAGCACGCGGGGATGTTCGACCTCGTCGAATGCGACGGGTCGGCCGGTCCATTGATTGCCCGTGCGAACGAATGTGCGCGCTTCGATGTCGTCGCGGCCGTCAGGACGACGCAGGCCCCGTCGATGTTCGACAACGCGATCGCGCAACCGCTGATCTGCGCCTACCAGGGCATCGTCTGGTCGCTGCTCGCGACGGCCGGCGTGTCTACGACGTATACCGCCGGCTACAGCGTCGGCGAACTGACGAGTCACGCGGTCGCCGGTCGCCTTTCGTGGACCGACACGATCGCGCTGGCGCGGGAACGGGCGGCTGCGATGAGTACGGCGGCCGGCCCGGACGACGGGTTGGTCGCGATCCGCGGACTCACGCGCGTCGCGGTCGATGGGCTGCTGACCGGGCTGCGCGCGTTCGTGGCCATCGTCAACGGCGATGACCAGTTCATCGTCGGGGGGACCGGGGAGGCGCTCGCGGCGCTGACGGCGGCGGCAGTGTCGCGCGGTGCGGTCGTGCAGCGACTGCCGGTCGGCATCGCCGCGCACACGCCGCTGCTCGATGCGGCGGTGGTTCCGTTCCGCGAGGCGCTGGTAAAGAGAGACTGGACGGCGTCGATCGTCCCTGCGATCGCGGGGATCGACGGGTCGCTGGTCCGCGACGCGTCGACTGCGATCGACCGCCTGTCCCGTCAGGTCGCCGAGACGATCCGGTGGACCGACTGCATGAACACGCTGGTCGAGCGCGGCGTCACGGTATGCCTGGAGCTCGGGCCGGGTGCGGCGTTGAGCCGGATGATGGTGGAGCGGCATCGAGAGGTGGCGAGCCGTTCGGTGGGGGAGTTCCGCAGTCTGGCGGCTGTGGTGGAGTGGGTGGCCCGAGCGGTATGACCTGCGGGCAAGGGCTCATAGGTCGGCCGCCCTCCGGATCAACGCGAATACCCGCGTGTTGTCGATCGTTCCCCGAAACGTCGACGCCCCGGCCCCGCTCGCGCGCAGGATCACGTCGCCGCCGCCGTTCGTGCCCGCGCCGAGCTTGATCGCGGCTTCCTGCTGGTAGTCCTTCTGCAGCACGGTCGGTGAGTCGAGCGGGGCGCGCCTGTCGGGACGATTCGATCCGGTGCCGTAGACCAGCGACGTGTACGGCGCGCCGTTCGCGTCGACGTCGGGCTTGCCCGTGACCGGGTTCAGGTGCAGGCCGAGCACGTCGCTGCCGCGCCGACCGCCGCCGATGTACGCCATCGTCGTGTCGTGGTCGCCGGTCACGACGACCAGCGTCTTCGTCAGGTCGACCTTGTCGAGAGCGACCTTGACCGCGTCGTCGAACGCGGTCGTGTCGAACAGCGCGCGTCGTGCGCTGCTCGCCCGCTGCGCTTGGCCGATGCGGCCGCCTTCGACGACCAGCACGTAGCCGTTGCGGTTGGTCGACAGGACGTCGATGGCCTTCGACGTCATCTGCGCGAGGCTGGGCTCGCGCTTCGGATCGCGGTCGAGTTCGTACGACATCGCGCCCTGGTCCTCGGCGAAGTCGTAGAGGCCGATGACGCGCGAGCCTGCAGTGATCGGCGCCGCATTCATCGCGGTCAGGTCCGAGACCACCGTGTATCCGAGCGTCTGCAGCTCGCCGACGAGTTCGCGTGCGTCGGGCCGGCCGCGTGGGCGTCTCGCGGCATCGAACGGACGCCACGGGCTGCTGATGCCGCCCATCATCACGTCGATGCCGCGGCCGAGGCTGGCGTTGAAGCCGGCGCCGCCCGGGACCGCCTGTCGTGCCACCTCGAATTCGGCGTTCCGATGGCAGATGTGCGCATACGCGGCCGCGGCCGCACCGGCGGTCAGTCGACCGGTCGTGACGATGCCGGTCGCCCTGTTCTTCGTGACCGCGAGTTCGAGCAAGGTGCGCGACGCGACGCCGTTGCCGGTTGCCGGACAGTGGTTCTCGGCGTTCGCAACGCCGCGGACCGGATCCTTGCCGGGGGCGAATTCGAGCGCGCGCGTCGTGCCGTCCATCGCGACGACGTCGTTGCGGACCTTGACGCCGGTCAGCAGGGCCGACACGGCGGCGGTGCTGTCGCTGGTCTGCGCGTCGAGCGACCAGGTGCGCACGCGGGCGACGTTCGGCATCAGATCCATCGCCAGCGTGCCGTCCTCCTTGTAGCGCATCACGCGTGCCGCGGTCGTGGCGGTCGGACCGAGCCCGTTGCCGATCAGCACGATGACGTTCTGCGCGGCCGTGGTGGCCTGCGCGCCGGCCGACGTGGCCGTCAGCGTCAAGGCCGCCGAGCCGATCAGGCACAGGGCGCGGATCGCGATCACAGGCCCATCGCTTCACGCATCAGCGTGAAGACCTGCGTGTTGTCGATCGTGCCGTGAAAACGTGTCGCGTTCGCACCGATCGCGGCGAGCAGGACATCGGCCCCGCCGCTCGATTCGCGCAGGTCGACGGCCCGCAGTTCGATCGCTGATTCGTAGCGGCTGTTCTTGTCGCCGAGGACGAGATCGCTGAGCGCCGGCGCGGCCGACCGCGGCCCCTTGACGCGCTTCTCGCCGGTCGCGAAGACCAGCGTCGTGAAAGGCCGTCCGCTCGCATCGACCGCGGGCTGGGTCGGCTCGGCGTAGCCGCGCAGGACGCCGAGGACACCTGGCCGCGCATCGACCGTTCGTTCGACCAGCGCCGCGTCGCCGTTCATCACCAGCGTGTGGTCGTGGTTCGCGGTGACGACGAGGGTCGAGTTACGCAGGTCGGGGTCGAGCGCGCGGAGCTTCTCGAGCGCGACCGTGATCGCATCGTCGAACGCGCGACCGTCGTGCAGCGCCTTTCGCGCGAGCGATGCGTCGAGCGCATCGCCGATCCGTCCGCCTTCGACGATCAGCAGATAACCGGTGGTGTTGTGCTGGAGCAGATCGATCGCGCGGCCGGTCATCTCGGCGAGGCTCGGCTCGGTCGTCGTGCTGCGGTCGATGTCGAACCCCATCTGCGAGCGGTTGAACAGGCCGAGCAGCTTGCCGACCGGTTGCGCGCCGGGCTGCGTCAACGCGGCGAGCTCGTTCTGCCTGCCGATCACCGCATAGCCCTTCGCGCGCAGTTCGGCGAACAGGTCGCGCGTGTCGGCACGCATCGAGCCGCGCGGGTCGTCTTTCGGCAGGAAGTTCTGCCAGCCGCCACCGAGGATCACGTCGACGCCTTCGCCGAGCCGGCTGTTCGCGCCCGGACCGCCGGGCACGAGCTGCGCCGCGATCGCGTTTTCGCCGTCGCGCTGACACAGGTGCGCGTAACTCGCCGCAGTGATCGCCTGCGTGACGCGCGCGGTAGTCACGATGCCGGTGGCACGGCCCGACGCCTTCGCGAGCTCGAGCAGCGTCGGGACGCGCTTGCCGTTGCCGACGGTCGGGCAGGTGGTCTCGCCGTGCGTGGACTGCGGATGGCCGTCGTCGTCGTAGGGACGCGTGTCGGCGGTCTGCGACAGCACCTCGTTGTCTACCCTCACGCCGGTCATGTACGCGGTCATGGCCGCCGCGCTGTCGGCGCTCTGCGCGTTGCGGGACGCCGTGCGCACCAGCGCCGTCTCCGGCAGACGGTCGATCGCGAGCTCGCCGCCCTCCCCGTTCGCGTAGATGCGTGTCGCGGTCATCGGCACGATGCCGTAGCCGTTGCCGATGAACAGGATCAGATTCTTCGATGCGCTCGGCGGGACGCCCTTGACGGGTCCGCGCACGGCATTGGCGACGATGGCCGCCGCGCTCGACGCGGTACCGGTCGCATTGAACATCGACGCGTCGTTGTGACGCTCGATCAGGATCCGCGACCACACGAAGACACCGACGCCCAAGGCGCAGATCACAAGGACGACGATCTGTTTCTTGCGTGCACGTCTGCGGCTGCGCCTGCGCCGGAGGCGATGCGTTTCCATGTCCAATCCTCGTCTTTCCCAGGGACTTCACGGTGCGCCCTACGATCGGGGGGTGCCACTTCCTGGTGACGCTGGATTCTAATGGCGCTCATGACGCGCGCGAGAACTGCTTGCGTCCGATGCGTGAACTTGTGGTATTTGGTCAACCCAGAATGCGTTCGGCCGCTCGCCAGCCCCACCACGCGGCTTCCTCGAAGACCGAATAGCCCGAAAGATCGGCGTGCGCGTACAGGACGCGACCATCGCTGTCGCGCAGCGCACGCAGCGTGGGATCGAGCAGCGTCCCCGGCGTCGGCGACGCCATGGCGTGGCCGCGCATCGTGATGTCGACGCGTTCGACGCACGGCGCGAAACGCCATCCGTAGACCTTGCGCAACTCCTCGGAGGCGAGCGTGCCGATCTCGGACGCCGATGCCCGGTCCATCCAGCGGCGCGCGTCGTCGGGCGAGCGATCGGCCATCGTCCGGTAGGCGGTGAACACCGTCGACGCCGACGGCGCGACGCGGATCTGCTGATGGGTCGAGACGACGTAGCCGAGGCCGCCGCTGCCGAACAGCACGTTGTCCCACGCCAGTGTCGCGCCTTCCGCCTCTTCGGGGCAACGGTTCATCGCGAAGTTCGCAACCAGCCATGGCGCGACGTGCGTCGCGGCGTGGCGTTCGCCGACCAGCGACGCGACGACGTGGCGCGCGACGAACAACGGCATCGCGCTGATCACGCGCTTCGCATGGATCACGTAGGTGGCGATGCCGGTTCCGTTGAAGGTCGCGCACAGCACGTCGACGCCGTTACCGGTCTCCCGGATCGATAGCGCGGTGCCGTCGAAGCGCAGCGGCGCCGCCCTTCCCTTCTGCGGCTTGAACGCGCCGCCGTCGAGGAACCCGGCCATCGCGTCGAGGCCTTCGGGCCAGGTCAGCACGGCGCCGCGATCGGCATTGCGGGCCTGGCCGTTGCGCGCCGCGAAGTAGTGAAGGCCGGCCCATGCGGAGACGTCGGCCGCGTTCGCGCCGTAGTCGTCACGGCAGCAGTAGTCGAGATACCAGAGCAGCGCCGGGTCGTCGTAACGTTCGCGGGCCAGCCAGGCGGCGAAGGGTATGCCGTCGAGCGCGGTCCATTGCGGGTCGGCCGAAGCGAATGCGATCGGGATCGCGAAGGCCTTGCGGCCGTCGACGCCCTTCGCCTCGCGGACGATGTCGATGTAGCGGAAGAACCGGTCGATCGCGGAGCCTTCGGCCACCGGCACGCGCTTCGCTGACAGTCGCGTCGTCTGCGGGTCGTCGCTCGCGCCCTCGCCGGGGACAAGCCCTTCCTGCCATCGGCCGTCACGAAACAGGCGTTCGTCGGGTGCATGGACGACGACGCGTTCGTCGTAGGTGGGCGTCATCGTGTTCGCGCCGTCGAGGATGACGCCGAAGTCGGCCAGCATCGTTCGCACGTGCATCGACTCCATCGACGGCAGCGGCAGGTAGTGCGCACCGGTCGGATAGCGCAGACGTTCGTCGCCGATCGTGATGCTGCCCGATGCCGCGTTGCCGTGTGTTTCGGGACCGGTGACGAGCGCGAAGCGCGTGTGCCCCTCGCGAGCGAGCCGCCATGCCGCCGTGAGTCCCGCGATGCCTGACCCGACGATCGCGACATCGGTGGTGTATTCGGCCGATGGGGCGGGCCAGTCCGATGGCTTCAGGTCGCGCAGCCGATGACCGATGTCGCGCCCCGGATAGAGGACGCGCGGCGCGATCTCCTGCCAGCGCCAGAAGCCGGCGGCGGTCGTTGCCGCGATGCCTGCGGCGCCGCTGCCGAGGAGGAAGCTGCGGCGCTTCATCCCGATGCCGTCGTTCCCGCGAATGCGGGAACCCCGTGTCGTTGCTCGGTCTCCTCACTGGCACCCGACGTCGCTGGGTTCCCGCGTTCGCGGGAACGACGAAATGAAGTGAGGGGTAGCGCTTCGCCCATCACCGGATGAACTGATGCCAGTCCTCGTCGAAATACCGCACGAGCGACTGGTTGTTCAGCCGGTTCGCTTCGACCACCGGTCGCGGCATGTCGGCGGGGAAGCGAAACATTTCGCGCGTCGTCTCCGCGTCGAGGAAGCGCATCGGCAATCGATAGCTGACCGGCGGGACGAACGTCGCGTCCTGCGATGCGAGCACGAAGCCCCACTCGCCGAACGACGGGACATAGACGTGGTACGGCCAGGTCCTGAAGCCTGCCTCCTTCAGCGTCGCGTCGATCGACCAGTAGGCGCGCGGCGCGAAATAAGGCGACGTCGACTGCACGACCACCATCCCGTGCGCGGCCACGTGCCGCAGCAGGCCGCGATAGAACGGCACCGAGTACAACTTGCCGAGCGAGAAGCTGGACGGGTCGGGGAAATCGACGACGACCGCATCGAACATCGCTTCTCCCGACGCTTCGAGCCACAGCGCCGCATCCTGGTTGACGACCGTCACGCGCGGATCCGAGAACGATCCCTTGTTCAGCGCGACCAGCGGCTCCGACGACTTGAACAGGTCCGTCACGCGACGATCGAGATCCACCAGCGTGACGTGTTGCACCGTCGGATAGCGCAGCACTTCGCGCAACGCGAGTCCGTCGCCACCGCCGAGGATCAGTACATTCTTAGCCCACGGCAGAGACTCCATCATCGGATGGACCAGCGCCTCGTGGTAACGATGCTCGTCGCGCGACGAGAACTGCAGGTTGCCGTTGATGTAGAGCCGCAGGTCGTCCTTCCAGCGCGTGATGACGAGCCGCTGGTAGGGCGTCGTGATCGCGTGGACGATCTCGTCGCCGTACATGCCGCGCTCCGACCAGCGCGTCAGCGTATCGGCGAAGAAGAAACCGACGACCAGCACCATCATCACCAGCGACGCGCGCAGGATGCGCCCGCCGACCTGCTGCAGGCGGTCCCGATAGCGATGGATGGTCCAGTACGCGATCGCGACGTTCGCGATGCCGAACAGCAGCGCGGTGCGCGACAGGCCCAGGCGCGGCGCCAGCAGCAGCGGGAACAGCAGCGACACGGCGAGCGCGCCGAGATAGTCGAACGTCAGCACACGGCTGACGAGCTCGGAGAACTTCGTGTCGCCGTCGTGCAGAGCGCGCATCACGAGCGGGATCTCCATGCCGACCAGCACGCCGATCGCGAACACCAGCGCGTACAGCACGGTGCGGAACGGCGCCGATAGCCACGCGAACACGACGAACAGCAGCATCGCGGACAGGCCGCCGAGCAGTCCGACCAGCAGTTCGATGTCGACGAAGCGCGTCAGGACGTCTTCATCCTTCACGTAGCGTGACAAGTGCGACCCGACGCCCATCGCGAACAGGTAACAGCCGATGATCGTCGAGAACTGCAGGATCGAATCGCCGAGCAGATAGCTCGACAGGGCGCCCGCGATCAGCTCGTAGGCGAGCCCGCACGACGCGATGACGAAGACGGCGAGGATCAGGAGGCGGTCGGGCATCGGCCGGTCAGTGTCCGCGACGACGCGATGATCGGTAACGCGCAGTCAGCTGCGCTTGCGCCGCGAACGCTTCGCCGGTGACGGGGACGCGTCCGAAACCGGCGCGTCGAATCGCATCTCGGGAAGTATTTCAGGAGCAGCTTCCGTCGCTACCGTCGCGCCGACCCCTGGCTGCGCCTCCGCTGCCGGCCGTCGCCCGCGCCCGCCGCGCGACGGGGGCGTCACGACAGGCGCCGCCTTCGGCTTCAACCGCACCATCAGCAGCGGTCCGTTCGGTCCTTCGGTCGCATCGACCTCGATGAACGGCTGCTTGCGCAGCATGTCGCTGAGCTTGCGATGGCCGTAGAGCCGGGTGTCGAACGACGGGTTGTTCTTCGCCATGTACGAGCCGACCGAAGAGACCGAAGCCCAGCCGTTGTCGCGCGATACGGCGTCGAACGCCTGGCGCAGCGAGGTCTCGAGGTCGGGCACGTCGGTGATCGAGTCGGCGCCGGCCTGGATCGTGTCGACGTTCGAGCCGCCCCGCTTGAGCACCTCGAAGAACACGAAGCGGTCGCAGGCGGCGCGGAACGCCTCGGGCGTCTTGCGCTCGCCGAGACCGTAGACCACCTTGCGCGACTCGCGCAGACGCGTCGCGAGCCGCGTGAAGTCGCTGTCCGACGACACCAGGCAGAAACCGTCGACGTTGTCGGCATACAGCAGGTCCATCGCATCGATGATCAGCGACGCGTCGGTGGAGTTCTTGCCCTTCGTGTAGGCGAACTGCTGGATCGGCTGGATCGCATAGCGATTGAGCTGATCCTTCCAGCCGGACAGCTGCTGGCCTGTCCAGTCGCCATAGGCGCGCTTGACGGTCGCGGTACCGAACTTGGCGACCTCTTCGAGCAGTTCCTTGACGAGGGACGACGACGCGTTGTCGGCGTCGATCAATACGGCCAGCTTCGGGTTGTCGGTGGTGCTCATGCGTTGGCCTCGTTGCGATGTCGATGACGGGTCGGGTCGCTGAGGAACGGCGGCGACGTTCGACGAGGATAGCAGCGGGGCCGCCGACGAAGCGCGATCGACCCTCATGATGATCGCGGGTGGCTCGAGTGTTCCGCCCCGCGTCGCTTCGACGGTGTTGCCTTCCGGCCCGCGACGGGGCAGACTGGCGCGATGGCATCCCTGATTCGAACCCGCGTTCGTCGTTCCGGCCCGATCGTCGTCGCGTCGTGCGCCCTGGTGCTGTGCCTGGCCGCGTGCGGTACTGGCTCGGGCGGCAGCCAGAATCCGAGCACGCCGTACAATGGCGCCACGCCGTGGAACATCTCCGACGGCAACACGGCGCCGCGCGTGGCACAGGGCGACACCGCGGCGAAGAAGTGATCGTCGGCCGCCCGTCAGGACAGGTCCAGCGGATGCCTCCCGCTTTCTAGAAGGCACCGTGCGGCCGGTGATAAGCTGGCAACCCCGTTCGCCCGCAGGCCGCTGATCGATGCTTCCCCCCATCGTCAACTACGCGATCCATCTCATCGCCTCGGGCATCCTGCTCGGCGTCTTCTTCTTCGTCTACACGAAGGTCACGCCGTTCGACGAACTGGCGATGATCCACCTGGGCAATGGCGCGGCGTCGCTGTCGCTCGGCGGCGCGCTGATCGGCTTCTCGCTGACGCTCGGCTCCGCGATCGTCCACAACCAGACGCTCTTCGAGGTCATTTTCTGGGCGATCGGCGCGATGCTCGTGCAGATCCTCGTCTACGCGGTCGCGAGCCGGCTGATGCATACGGTGCGCGCCGAGCTCGAGACCGGCAACGTCGCGATGGGCGGCTTCATGGGATCGGTGTCGCTGGTCGCCGGCATCGTCAACGCGGCCTGCCTGTCCTGAACGGTCGCCCACCGTCCGTCCGATCACCTCATGTCCGCATTCGGTCGTTTCGTCGCGGTCGGTCTCGATGCACACGCTGTGCGGCCCATGATGCCGCGCTCACGAATCAAGCCCATTGCGTTCCCAAGGAGTAGGCCATGAGTCTTGCCTCTTTCATCAAGAAACAGTTCATCGACATCCTCCAGTGGACGGAGGACACCGAAGGTGTGCTGTCGTGGCGCTATCCAATGGACGGCCTGGAGATCCAGAACGGTGGCACGCTGGTGGTTCGCGAGTCGCAGATGGCAGTGTTCGTCAACGAAGGCCAGATCGCGGACGTGTTCGGTCCGGGCACCTACAGGCTGACGACGCAGACGCTGCCGGTGCTGACCTACCTCAAGAACTGGGACAAGCTGTTCCAGTCTCCTTTCAAGTCCGACGTCTACTTCTTCTCGACACGCATCCAGACCGGCCGCCGCTGGGGGACCCAGCAGCCGATCACGATCCGCGACGCCGACTTCGGCATGGTCCGCCTGCGCGCGTTCGGGCTGTACTCGTATCGCATCGCCGACGCGAAGATCTTCCACAAGGAATTGAGCGGCACGCGCGAGCTCTACACCCGCGACGACGTCGAGGAACAGTTGCGCGGGATCATCCTCGCGACGATGGCCAATTCGATCGGCGCGTCGAAGGTCAACTTCCTCGACATGGCCGCGAACCAGACGCTGATGGCGAGCCAGGTCAAGGGCGATCTCACGACCGCGCTCGGCAAGTATGGCTTGTCGCTCGACGAGTTCAATGTCGCCAGCGTGTCGCTACCCGAGGAGCTGCAGGCGGCGCTCGACAAGCGCATTTCGATCGGCATGTCCGGCGACCTCGGCAAGTACACGCAGTACCAGGTCGCGAATGCGATCCCGCTGGCCGCTCAGAACGAAGGCGGCATCGCCGGCATCGGCGCCGGTCTGGCGTCGGGGATGGCGATCGGCCAGCAGATGGCGCAGGGGATGGCCAACGGGCTGTCGACGGCGCAGAACGCGTCGACCAACGCGATCACCGGTCAGCAGCACGTGTCGACACCGCTGGCCGAGGCGGACGATCCTGGCGCACGTCTCGAGAAGCTGAAGGGGCTGCTCGACAAGAGCCTGATCTCGCAGGCCGAGTTCGACACGGCGAAGGCCGAGGTCATCAAGCGGCTGGTCGGTTGACGCGGACGTCGCGCCGTCCCAGCTCCCGTTCGTGCCGGATATCGACCCGCAGGCGGCCTTCGACGAGGCGGCCGCGCATGCCTTCTTCTCCAAGGCCTGCTTCAATCTGGCCTGGGACCTGATCGAGAAGTCCGAGCGTAGTGCCGCCGACGACGAGCGGATGATCCAGCTGAACCAGGCGTCGCTGTGGCACTGGACCCAGCGTGTCGACTGCACCGATCGCAATCGGTCGGTCGGTTACTGGCAGGCGTCGCGCATCCGCGCCATCGTCGGGCACGCCGACGAGGCCGAGCGCTATGCGCGGCTCTGCATGGACTGCAGCGCTGCGCTCGCGCCTTTCTATCGGGCCTATGCGCATGAGGCACTCGCGCGCGCCGCGCTCTCCCGCGGCGATGAGGCGACCTGCCGGACCAACGCGATCCAAGCCCGCGTCCTCGTGCAGGCGATCGTCGACGACAACGAGCGCGAACTCGTGCTGGCCGACCTCGAAACGCTCGGCGCTGCCGGCGAAGCGTCGCCATGAACACGATCTCCTGTCCGAACTGCGGCGCGCCGGTCACGTTCCGCTCCGCGGCATCGGTGATGGCGGTGTGCGGCTTCTGCAGTTCGACGCTGATCAAGGACGCGGACTCGGTCCGCGACATCGGCAAGATGTCCGCGGTACTGGAAGACTTCTCGCCGATCCAGATCAACACGTCGGGCAGCCTCGACGGTCGCAGCTTCACGGTGATCGGCCGCATTCAGCTGCGTTACCCGGCGGGCTTCTGGAACGAGTGGTACGTCATCGACGACCACGGTGACGGCGCCTGGTTGTCCGACGGGTCGGGGCAATACACGTTTACGCGCGCGGTCGACCGGGCGACGTTGCGCGTGCCGTTACCGGCGTTCGACCGAATCGCGGCCGGGTCGCCGCTGAACCTCGGCACGGCGCCCGACGGCAGCGCGCTGCTGTTCATCGCCGGCGACGTGCGCAGCGCGCAGTGCGCCGGTGGCCAGGGCGAGCTGCCCTTTACGGTCGGTGAGGGGTACCAGGCGCGGGTCGCGGATTTCAGGCGGGCCAGCGAGTTCGTGACGCTGGACTACTCGGACGTCGGGGTGCTCCCTGCCCCCATTGGCGGCGGGAGTAACACCGAACCTACGATCTATCGCGGCCGTTCGGTCAAGCTCGACGAACTGAAGGCGCAGTTGCTGCGCGATCCCGAGACCATCACCGACTCCGCCGGGCGCGTGAAAGGCAAGGTCTCCAACCTAGAGTGTCCGTCGTGCGGCGCGTCGATTGCGTTCTCGCCGGGAGCGACGTCGCATCTGCTGTGCCAGACCTGCCACGCGTCGCTCGATGTCGCAGGACCGGTCGCGGAGGTCATCGCCGCGGCGAAACGCGTGGATGCAGTCAAGCCGACCCTACCGCTCGGCGCGAAGGGCACGATCGCCACGGTCGGCTACACGGTGATCGGCTTCATGCGTCGCACCGAGATCAGCGACGAGGCCGGCGAGTGGACCGAGTACCTGTTGTACGCGCCGCAAAAAGGCTTCCTTTGGCTCATCGAAACCGACGAAGGCTGGGAGCGCGCCAGCGTGCTCGACGGCTGGCCGTACTGGTACACGGCCGACAAGGCGGTGCTCGACGGCGACACGTACGACAAGTTGTACGACTATCGGGCCGTCGTGAAGTACGCGGCAGGCGCGTTCAACTGGCGCGTAGAGATCGGCGACGTCAACCGGGTCACGGATTTCAGGTACGGCACCGCGAAGCTGTCGGCCGAGTCCGACGATGCCGAACTGACCTGGTCCCGCTCGACGCCGGTCACGCCGAAGGATATGGCGCTGTGGTTCGGCAACCAGGTCGACACGACCGCGATGCCGAGTGGTCCGCCGTCGCTGCTCGAGCGGCCGCCCGGCGGCTACCGGCAGGTCGCGAAGTGGCTGACGATCCTGCTGCTCGCCGTCAACGCGATCCCGATCCTGTTCTCGCCGGGCCGTGCGCTGATCATCGTCATCCTCGCGACCATCGGCCTCTATTTTCCGGCATGGCTGATGGACAAGGCCGCCGCGGTCAAGGCCGAATGACGATGACGCTTTCAAGCGCAGGATGCCATCGTGGGTAAATTCATCCTCTACGGCCTGCTGGTCGTCGGAGCGTCGTCGCTGACCAACTGGGTATCTCTCGGCAAGAGCACGGGCTCGAGCTATAGCCGCGGCGGGGGATGGATCGGCGGCACCGGCGGTGGCTGGAGTTCGTCGGGCGGCGGGCACAAGTGAGGACGATGATCGAGGCGCTGCATGGGGACTGCGTCATGCATGCGGCCCACGGCAGCCATTGGCTGATCGACTGCTACGGAGTCGACGCAGTGCGGCTCGCAGACGCTTCTATGCTCGAGGCGATGCTGTGCGCCGCAGCGGCGGACGCCGGCGCGCGCCGTCTGTTCCAGCATTTCCATCGCTTCGGTTCGACCGCGGAGTCGGGCGTGACCGGCGTCGTGCTTCTGGCCGAGTCGCACATCACGATCCACACCTGGCCCGAGCGGCGATTCGCCGCGATCGACCTGTTCCTGTGCGGCGACACGCGACCGGAGCGGGCACTCGCACGCATCGAATGCGAGCTGGCGCCTGAACGTGTCGTGACTGTTCGCCAGGAGCGCGGCCAATCTGCCTAGCCGTTGAAGACGGCAGGACGCTTCGCCCGGAACGCCGCCACGCCTTCCTTGAAGTCCGGTTGCCGTCCCGCCTCGGCCTGCTTGACGCGCTCGGCAGCGAGCTGCTCGACCAGTGAATTGGTCTCGGCGAGATTCAGTAGCTCGCGCGTCGCGATCAGCGCGCGCGTCGGCGCGACCGACAGGCGCGTCGCGTACGTATCTACCCGCGCTGCGAATTCGGCGTCGGCGATGCACTCCCAGATCAGCCCCCATCGTTCGGCGGTCTCCGCCTCGATCTTCTCGCCGAGCATCGCCAGTCCCATCGCGCGCGCCTTGCCGATCCGCTGTGGCAGGAAGAAGGTCGCGCCGGCGTCCGGCACGAGGCCGATCCGGGCGAACGCGAGGATGAAGCGCGCCGAACGCGCCGCGACGACGAGGTCGCCGGCCAGCGCCAGGCTGGCGCCGGCGCCAGCCGCGATGCCGTTGATCGCGCACAGGACCGGCACCGGCAGGCTGCGCAGCTTCAGCACCAGCGGGTTGTAGTCGCGCTCGAGGACCGTTCCCAGGTCGGCCTCGCCGAGCATCGCCGGGTCGATCGACGCGAGGTCGGCGCCGGCGCAGAAGCCGCGACCCGCACCGGTCAGCACCAACACGCGGATGCGGCCTTCGGCCGCACCGGCCTCGACGCGATCGATCGCGGACCGGATCTCGCAGAACATGTCGTCCGAGAACGCGTTGAGCTTGTCGGGCCGGTTCAGCGTGAGCCGTGCGATACCGTCGGCCGCCTCCGTGTAGAGGATCGATGCGTACGGGGTCTCGGGCATGGTCTTCTTATGGGGACGTGGCGGCAGGGCTTGCGGCCGTTGCGGCGCCCTCGGCTCCGATTTCGGCGACGGCAGTCGACCCGCAGGCGCGTCGAAGACTTGGTGCGACCGACAGGAATCGAACCTGTATCCCGAGCTTCGGAGGCTCGTATCCTATCCGTTGGACGACGGTCGCATGGTATTGCAGAGGGTTCGCGTCTCGCGTGATGTGGAACACGCCGCGGCGGACGTTTCGACAATGCCCAACCTGGGCCGAACGGAACTTCGAGCGCATGACGCGAATCGTCGCGAGGCGGGAGAATAACGCCTTTGTCCGGGAGCGTCCACGCGCGCGACGGCGCTTGCCAGTCGAAGGCGCTCCGGGCGGCGCCGGCCCGCATCACCGTCACGTATAATCCGGTCGCCCTGTGCGCCCGACCGGCATGCAACGCACGCACCAGGAAATACGACCCCACCTCCCCGATGACTGCCGCACCCCGCCCACGATGCCGCGGCTGTGAGGTGGCGAGCCGCCAGGAAACACAATGAGCGACCAGCACAACCAATCCCTCATCAAGACGCCGAAGCAATTGATCGTCACGATCGTTGCCGCCTTCCTGGTGCCGATCGTGATCATCGTCCTTCTCGTCGGCTACGTGACGTCGGCCCGCAAGACCGGCGCAGGCAGCGAGGGCATGACCGCCGAAGCAACCGAGGCGCGCGTCGCTCCGGTCGCGAAATTCGAGCTCGTCGATACGAACGCGCCGCGCGAACTGAAGGCCGGCAAGGACGTCTACGGCGCCGTCTGCACGACCTGTCACGGCGCCGGCATCGCGGGCGCGCCGAAGTTCGGCGACGCCGCAGCGTGGGGGCCGCGCATCGCGCAGGGCGCCGCGACGCTGTACGAGCATGCGATCAAGGGTTATCAGGGCAAGGCGGGCGTGATGCCGGCCAAGGGCGGCAACACCGACCTCGACGACGTCGAGGTCGAGCGGGCGGTGGTCTACATGGCCAACGCCGGCGGAGCCAAATTTCCGGAGCCGGCAGCTCCGGAAAAGGCCGCAGTCGCTGCTGCACCCGCCGCGCCGGCGTTGCCGCAGGCCGACCCGGCGGTCGTCGCTGCCATCGCCGCGATCAACGCCGGCACGAAAGGGACGACCCCGGCTGCGCCGGCTGCCGCGACGACGGTTGCGCTCGCCACACCGGCTGCCGCCGGCGACAACGGCGCCGGCAAGAAGCTGTACGACTCCGTCTGCATGGTCTGTCACGCCGGCGGGATCGCCGGCGCACCGAAGTTCGGCGACAAGGCCGCATGGGCGCCACGCATCGCCCAAGGCCTCGACACGCTGTACCAGCACGCGATCAACGGCTACCAGGGAAAGAACGGCGTGATGCCGGCCAAGGGTGGTTCGAACGCGCCGGACGACGATGTCAAGGCTGCGGTGCGCTACATCACGGACGCCGCCAAGTAGTTCGCGACGACTCCATTCAAGGGCGACTCCGGTCGCCCTTTTCGCTGGTGCGGGGCGTTACTACCTAGCTGACTAAGGAAACGCTTGAGAGCCTTTGCTGGCGGAGGTTTCAGAGGACTCGGTTTTCCGCGCACGATATGGGCCCTCGAAGCCCGTTACGACTCGCGTGCTATTTAGACATCTTTCAGGGACAACGACTCTCACAGGCGACCAGCATCCCCACGGTCACCGCAGCCACAAGCCCAGTGGCAAGCCGGACCATGCTCATCGGGTCGCGCTACGGACGCGCACGATTTCGCGCTTCTCCAGCAACTCGAACAGCGCCATCCCGGCAAGCATGGCCAGAACGAAGACCAACGCCTTGGGATCGGCCGTTCCCGACGCGACCAGCGCAGGTCCGGGGCAAAACCCCGCGACTCCCCAACCGACTCCGAACAGGAGGCTGCCGAAGACGAGACGGCGGTCGATGCGAGTCGTCGTGGGCAGCTTCATGTCGAGACCAAGAATTGATTTTGTTCGCGTTCGGGCAACCGCGAAAGCCAGGGCACTTGCGAGGATGGCCCCGACCATTACCAGTCCGAGAGACGGGTCCCAGTGACCTGCGATATCCAGGAAGCCCAGCACCTTGCCAGGGCTCGCCATGCCGGATATGAGCAGCCCTAGCCCGAAAACCAGGCCCGCGAAAAGCGATGCGAAGACCGTCATGACGACTCCTTAGATGCCGAACCCGTGGCGAATGGCGAACACCGTGACGAAGCCGGCGCCCATGAAAGACAGCGTGGCGACCAGTGAGCGCGGCGACAGGCGCGAGAGCCCGCACACGCCGTGGCCGCTGGTACATCCGGAGCCGTAGCGCGTGCCGAGTCCCACGAGCAATCCGGCCGCGATCAATGCGCCGAACCCCGCGTCGATTCGAATATCGGGTCGCCGTCCGGCGAGCATCATCAGCATCGGTGCGGCGACCAGGCCACCGAGAAAGGCAACCCGCCATGCGATGTCTCCCGCGGCAGGCTTCAAGAGTCCACCCAGGATGCCGCTGATACCCGCGATGCGTCCGTTCAGGAGGACGAACATCGCCGCGGCAATGCCGATGAGGATGCCGCCGGCAAGCGCGGACCAGGGTGTGAATGCGTTCCAGTCGATGGTCATGACCGATCACCTCTTCGGGCAGTAGATGTCATACAAGGCAGCGAGCACCTTCAGGAGCTGCTGGTCCGCGACGCTGTAGAAGATGCGCTTGCCCTCACGGCGGGTATTCACCACGTTTTCAGTACGCAAGACGCCGAGCTGTTGCGATAGCGTTGGCTGGCGAATGTCCAGCAGCTCCTCCAGGTCACTCACGCACGACTCACCCTGCGACAACTGACAAAGCAGTAGCAGCCGGTCTTCGTTGGCCAATACCTTGAGGGCGCCGACAGCGCGAGCGGCTCCCTGGCTTAACCGGGTGGGGTCGAGAACGGTGGCTGGCATCAAGCGGCTCCTTGTAAGGTCCAAGTAAATATATTATACGATATATTATCTGTCAATAGATTGATTACTTCACATCGGTCCGCCGTGCGCACCGCCAACAAGCCTTCTTTGACACGGCCACCTGACCGGTCAGCTAGGCCAAGGCGGCGCCTTGATATTCTCGACGTCGACGTCGGCGGGCTGTGGCTGGTCGATAACTACCGCGGCAACTTCGTGGAGGAAATCGACCACGGCGGCATGGATGGGCCGATCGGGAAGCGGGCCGAGCGTAACAAGGCCGTTGCGCACGGCTGACGCGTCCGGCACGATCCCCTCACGACGCAGACGGCTCGGCCATTCGATCGCGGATCGCCGGATGCCAGCGGAGAGTGCATGCGTGGTCCAGTTCTGCGACGAAGACCGCGTTCTGCTTGAAGATGATCATCCAGTGATCGATCGACTCCAGCGGTGCGTCGAAGATGCAGAAGCTCGGTTCCCCGGCCGGCCCCTGCGGCCCGCGCGACTGCCCGACAGCCGGAATCCATGACAGCCCGGCGTCGACCGATGCGGAATGCAGCGCTTCATTGCGCCCGCGTTTTCCGCATCGCCGAGCGGTCGACTGAACGGGTTGAATGCCGTGACGACGGCGCACGAACGGTGGCCGCGACTCAGTAGCCAGTCATCCAGATCGGGGACGGATCGGTCGATGCACAGCGTGATCCCGGCCGGTACCCCGGCAATGAAGTGGCTCGACCGATAAGCAGCGATCAGCCAGGCCTGCGGCAGAGCGGGATGACACGTGTCGTCCATCGATCGAAGGAAGGTCGGCGAAGTCGGTGTGCCTTCGTCCTTGAAGCGACATGCAGTATCCGCGCGATCGGTTATGTTCACGCGCTCCGTGCAAAGAAACAGGAGTTGCCGTCATGCCGATCAAGCGTCCGAAGGGCCCTCCCGGCCGTGTCGTGGTCCTCGAACACGAGTCCGAAGTCCTGCGCGGCAACCGCCTCGGCGATCCGACCCGCCGCCCGGTCAGCGTTTGGCTGCCACCGCAGTACGACGACAAGAAGCTGGCCGACGAGCGCTATCCGGTGCTGTACGACATGGTCGGCTTCATGGGGTCGGGCCAGAGTCACACGAACTGGAAGGCGTTCGGCGAAAACGTCCCGGAGCGTGCCGCGCGACTGATCCACGAGAAGAAGATGGACCCGGCCATCATCGTGATGCCCGACTGCTTCACGGCGCTGGGCGGTAACCAGTACGTCAACTCGTCCGCGATCGGCGACTACGCGGACTATCTGACGCGCGAGATCATCCCGTTCGTCGATGCGAACTTCCGCACGTTGCCGTCACGCGACCATCGTGGTTGTTTCGGCAAGAGCTCGGGCGGCTATGGCGCCATCGTCCACGGCATGAAGTATCCGAAGTTCTGGGGGGCGATCGCCGATCACTCCGGCGACTCGTACTTCGACTTCGTCTATCGCAGCGACTGGCCGAACACATTGAACGCGCTCGCGAAGTTCGCCAGGCCGAAGCGCCTGGCGGGTGCGATCGACGTCGTGGCCCGCTCGAAGGCGACGGCCGAAGGCCTGGACGATGGTCGCGTCGCGGCTTTCCTCGATGCGTTGTGGAAGAAGAAGAAACTCGCCGGATCCGACGGACACACGGTGATGAACCTGTGCATGGCCGCGACCTACGACCCCGACCCAGCGGCGCCGAACGGCTTTCGGATCCCGTTCGATTTCGAAACCGGTGAGCTGATCGAGTCGCGCTGGAAGAAGTGGCTCGCGAACGATCCGATCCATATGGTCGGCCGTTACGCCGCGGCGCTACGAACGCTGCGCGGCATCTACATCGACTGCGGCTGGGCGGACCAGTTCCACATCCACTACGGCACGCGGATCCTGTCGAAGCGGCTGGCCGAAGCGGGTATCGGGCATGTCTACGAGGAGTTCGACGACACGCATTCGGATATCGACTATCGGATGGACATGAGCTTGCCGTATCTGGTGAAGAGCCTGTCGGTCAAGCCAACGGCGGTCGTCCCTCAGAAGAAGCGCCGAACCACTCCTTCTCCTATTGGGTAAGGTAGCGGCTTATCCCAAAAACAACCGATAAGCCGGGTTCTCCGTCTCATCTTCGTAGGGATACCCCAGCGTCTTCAGGAATACCCCGAACGCCTTGCGCTCGGCCGCAGGGACCTGCAGCCCGACCAGGATCCGCCCGAAGTCCGCGCCCTGGTTGCGATAGTGGAACAGGCTGATATTCCAGTTCGGACTCATCGTCGACAGGAAGCGCATCAGCGCGCCCGGTCGCTCGGGGAACACGAAGCGATAGATCCGCTCGTCTTCGGCCAGCGCCGAACGACCACCGACCATGTGCCGCAGATGCGTCTTCGCCAGCTCGTCGTGCGTCTGGTCGAGCGTCTCGAAGCCGGCCTTCGCGAAGGCGGCCGCGAGCTTCGCGCTTTCGCCGCGCGCCTTCACCGCGATGCCGACGAACACATGCGCAGCCTTCGCGTCGGCGATCCGGTAGTTGAACTCGGTCACGTCGTTGGTGCCGATCAGCGCGCAGAAGCGGCGGAAGCTGCCGCGCTCTTCGGGGATGGTCACGGCGAACACCGCCTCGCGCTCCTCACCGACCTCGGCGCGGTCGGCCACGAAGCGCAGCCGGTCGAAGTTCATGTTCGCGCCGCAGGCGATCGCGACCAGCGTCTCGCCCTTCAGCTTCTCGCGCGCGGCGTAGGCCTTCAGCCCCGCGATCGACAATGCACCGGCCGGCTCGAGGATCGATCTTGTCTCGACGAATACGTCCTTGATCGCCGCGCAGATCGCGTCGGTGTCGACGGTGATGATCTCGTCGACGTACTTCTGTACGAGCCGGAAGGTCTCGACCCCGACCTGCTTGACCGCGGTACCGTCGGAGAACAGCCCGACGTTCGCCAGGGTCACGCGGCGCCCGGCCGCGATCGACTGGGCCATCGCGTCGGAGTCGTCGGTCTGGACCCCGATGATGCGGATCTCGGGTCGCACGGCCTTCACGTACGCGGCCACGCCGGAGATCAGGCCGCCGCCGCCGATCGCGACGAAGATCGCGTGGATCGGCCGGTCGGTGTGCAGCGACTGATGCTGGCGCAGGATCTCCATGCCGATCGTCCCCTGGCCGGCGATCACGTCGGGATCGTCGAACGGATGGACGAAGCAGAGGCCGTCTTTCTTCTGCAATTCGATCGCATGCGCGTAGGCGTCCGAATAGCTCTCGCCGGCCAGCACGACCTGCGCGCCACGCGCCTTCACGGCGTCTATCTTGACCTGCGGTGTCGTGACCGGCATCACGATCACCGCGCGGCAGCCCAGACGCTGTGCCGACAGTGCGACGCCCTGCGCGTGGTTGCCGGCCGACGCGGCGATGACGCCCCGCTTCAGTTCGGCAGCCGTCAGACCGGCCATCTTGTTATACGCGCCGCGCAGCTTGAAGCTGAAGACCGGCTGGTTGTCCTCGCGCTTGAAAAGCACGGTATTGCCGATCCGCTTCGACAGCGTCGGGGCGACCTCGAGTTCGGTTTCGCGTGCGACGTCGTAGACGCGGGCGTTGAGGATGCGCTTGAGGTAATCGATGGCCATGCCGGCTGCTGATCGTGGGGAGGGACGTTCCGCGATCGACGTCGCGGAACGGGAGCGCGACTCTAACGGAAGCGCCCGGACCGCGTCGATACAATGCACCGATGTTCGAATCCTGGATGGCCGGATTGCTGGCCTGGTTGTCGCTGCCGCAGTTCGGCCTGAGCAGCGTGTTCCTCGCGAGTTTCGTGTCGGCGACCCTGATCCCGATGGGGTCGGAGCCGATCGTCTACGGCATGGTCAAGCTGCGCCCGGATCTGTTCTGGGAGACCGTAGCCGTCGCGACGCTCGGCAACACGCTCGGCGGCGTGGTCGACTACTGGATGGGACGCGGCGCCGAGTGGGCGCTCGAGCGGCGACTGCATCTCGACGAACACGGCTTACCGACGAAGCCGGTGGCAGCGGCCGACGGCGCGCCGCCGGGCAAATGGCATCAGCGCGCGGTGCGCTGGATGGAGCGCTTCGGCGCATTCGGCTGCATCTTTGCCTGGTTGCCGGGGATCGGTGACCCCCTGTGCGCGGTGGCCGGCTGGCTGCGCCTGCCATTCTGGCGCTGCGTCATGTGGATGGCGGTCGGCAAGTGCCTGCGATATATCACGATGACGGCGGGACTGGTCTGGATGTTCTGACGTTGGACAGACGACGGCGCCGTTTCTCGTTTCGTACTATAAGGTCCATCTGCCCACGCCATATCGTAGAACCGTCGCATGAACGCCCCCGTCTTCCCGCAAGCCGCACTCCACAGCCAGGCCACCGACTCCGCGTCGCGTCTGCGCGAGATTCCGTACAACTACACGTCGTTCTCGGATCGCGAGATCGTCATGCGGCTGCTCGGATCGTCGGCTTGGAGCGACCTCGAGGAGCTGCGTACCGAACGCCGCACCGGTCGCTCGGCGCGGATGCTGTACGAGGTGCTCGGCGACATCTGGGTCGTGCAGCGCAACCCGTATCTGCAGGACGACCTGCTCGAGAATCCGCGGCGCCGCGCCGCGCTGATCGACGCGCTGCATCACCGCCTCAACGAGGTCGACAAGCGACGCATGGTCGAAGGCGCCCCGCAGGACACGGCCACCGACGCGGATCGCGACGTCAAGGTCGGTCACCTGCTCGACGCCGCGCGCAAGGCGGTCAAGGCGTTCGAGAACGAGTTCAAGGACACCTGGGATCTGCGCAAGCTCGCGGCCCGCAAGCTCGGCCGCGTCACGCAGAAGGACAACATCAAGTTTGACGGGCTGTCGCGCGTGTCGCATGTCACCGATGCAACCGACTGGCGCGTCGAGTATCCGTTCGTCGTGCTGACGCCGGACACCGAGGAAGAGATGGCCGCGCTGGTCGCGGCCTGCATCGAACTCGGCCTGACGATCATTCCGCGCGGCGGCGGCACCGGCTACACCGGCGGCGCCATCCCGCTGACGAATCGCGCGGCCGTCATCAACACCGAGAAGCTCGAGACGCTGAGCGCGATCGAGATGCGCGTGCTGCCGGGACACACCGAGCCGACCGCGACGATCTGGTCGGGCGCCGGCGTGGTGACGAAGCGTGTTTCCGAGGCGGCCGATGCCGCGGGCCTGGTGTTCGCGGTCGACCCGACATCGGCCGAGGCGTCGTGCATCGGCGGCAACGTGGCGATGAACGCCGGTGGCAAGAAGGCCGTGCTGTGGGGCACCGCGCTCGACAACCTCGCGTCGTGGCGGATGGTCGACTGCGACGGCAACTGGCTCG
>JBDTIS010000051.1:0-17232 GCA_039936235.1 Burkholderiaceae bacterium
GGTGCGCCCGCAGCGGGTTGGACGATGTACGCACCCCTCACGCTGCAGATGGGCCCCAGCATGGACGCCACGATCTTTGCAATCCACCTGCTGGGCGCGAGCTCAATCATGGGGTCCATCAACATCATCGTCACCATCCTCAACATGCGCGCTCCGGGCATGACCTTGATGAAGATGCCGATGTTCTGCTGGACCTGGCTGATCACCGCCTACCTTCTGATCGCCGTGATGCCGGTGCTGGCAGGCGCGATCACGATGATCCTGACCGACCGCCACTTCGGCACCTCGTTCTTCAACGCGGCCGGCGGCGGCGACCCGGTCATGTACCAGCACATCTTCTGGTTCTTCGGGCACCCCGAGGTCTACATCATGATCCTGCCGGCCTTCGGGATCGTGTCGCAGGTGATTCCCGCGTTCGCCCGCAAGCCGCTGTTCGGCTACGCGTCGATGGTCTACGCGACTTCGTCCATCGCGATCCTGTCGTTCATCGTGTGGGCGCACCACATGTTCACGACCGGCATGCCGGTCACCGGACAGCTGTTCTTCATGTACGCGACGATGCTGATCGCGGTGCCCACCGGCGTGAAGGTGTTCAACTGGATCGCGACGATGTGGAAGGGCTCGATGACCTTCGAGACGCCGATGCTGTTCGCGATCGGCTTCTTGTTCGTGTTCACGTTCGGTGGATTCACCGGTCTGATCCTGGCCATCTCGCCGATCGACATACAGTTGCAGGACACCTATTACGTGGTGGCCCACTTCCACTACGTGCTGGTCGCGGGTTCGCTGTTCGCGATCTTCTCGGGCTTCTACTACTGGGTTCCGAAGTGGACCGGTCACATGTATAGCGAGATTCGCGGCAAGATCCACTTCTGGAACTCGCTGATCTGGTTCAACGTGGCGTTCTTCCCGATGCACTTCCTCGGCCTCGCCGGTATGCCGCGACGCTACGCCGACTATCCGATGCAGTTCACCGACTTCCACCAGATCGCGACGATCGGTGCGTTCGGCTTCGGGTTGTCGCAGGTCTACTTCCTGTTCGGCGTCGTGATCCCGACGATCCGCGGCGGACCGAAGGCTGCCGACAATCCGTGGGAAGGCGCCGAAGGTCTCGAGTGGACCGTGCCGAGTCCGGCACCGTTCCACACCTTCGAAACGCCGCCGCTGGTCCGGTGAACGACATGACGGGATATCAGGACAAATTGGCGGACGCGCGCGGCGATGCGATGCGTCGGCGCAACCGCCGCACGGGGTTGGTCCTCGCGAGCATTGCGCTGATCTTCTTCATCGGCATCATCGTCAAGTACACGTTCGGCTGAACGATCTTCCTATGAGCGAGTCGCGCGCAGTGTCACGCATCGAGTTGCTGCGACGTCGTCTCAACGCGGCGATGCTCGGCAAGCTCGTCGTCGTCACGGCGTTGATGTTCGGCTTCGGCTATGCGCTGGTGCCGCTGTACAGGAAGATCTGCGAAATCACCGGCGTCAACGATCTGACGCAGACCGACGCCGGCGCGGCGGCATTCGCGAAGAGTACGCAGGTCGATACGTCGCGGCTGATCACTGTGGAGTTCGACGGCAATGCACGCGGGCCGTGGCGCTTCAAGCCGGTCACGAATTCGATGAAGGTTCATCCGGGCGAACTGACCACGGTGATCTACGAGATCGCCAATCAGCAGAATCGCGCGATGCAGGCGCAGGCGATCCCGAGCTACGCGCCGGCCGTCGCGATGCAGTACTTCCGGAAGGTGGAGTGTTTCTGTTTCAAGCAGCAGGCGTTGGCGCCGAACGAGGCGAAGCAGTTCCCGGTGGTGTTCGTGATCGATCCTAAGATCCCGAAGAACGTCGACACGATCACGCTCTCGTACACGTTCTTCGAGGTCGGCGGTCCCCCGGCGGCTGCCGCTCCGGCACCGCCGCGCGGGTAACGCGATGGACGAAAAGCCCACGCAGCGCAAGGCGTCGTTCGTGACCACGATGAAGGCAGTCATGTGGTCGTTCTTCGGCGTTCGCAAGGGCAGCGATTACGAGAAGGATGCGGCCCAGTTGAACCCGGTGCACGTGATCATCGCGGCCCTGATCGGCGCGTTGATCTTCGTGCTGGTCCTGATATTGATCGTGAAGAGCGTCGTAAAATGACGCGCCTCTTAAAAGTTGCCGGCTGGAGATTTCGATGAGCAGTTCCGCTGTGACCAATGCATCTGCAGGCGTTTCCCACGAGTTGCAGGCCGGCGGACCGACGAACTACTTCGTTCCCGGCCCTTCGTTCTGGCCGCTGCTCGGCGGCGCATCGATGTTGCTGACGATGCTCGGCGCGGCCGGCTGGGTGAACGGACAGCCGTGGGCGCCGTACGCCAACCTGCTCGGCATCCTGTGCATGCTCACTGTTCTGTATCGCTGGTTCGGCCAGGCGATCGGCGAGTCCGAAGGCGGGCAGTACAACCGTCGCATCGACGGTTCGTTCCGGTGGAGCATGAGCTGGTTCATCTTCTCCGAAATCATGTTCTTCGCGGCGTTCTTCGGCGCGTTGTTCTATGCGCGCGTGATCTCGCTGTCCGAGTTGTCGGCCCTCGACGCCCGCGTGCTGTGGCCCGACTTCGCCGGCAAGTGGCCGAGCGTCGGACCGGCCGGATCGGTCGATTCGTTCACGGCGATGACGCCGTTCCCGATCCCGACCATCAACACGTTGCTGCTGCTGACGTCGGGCGTCACGCTGACCATTTCCCACCACGCGCTGCGTCACGGCGAGCGCACCAAGACGGCGATCTGGCTGTTCCTGACCATCCTGCTCGGTGCAACCTTCCTCGGCTTCCAGATCTACGAATACAGCCATGCCTATTCGGAGTTGAACCTCAAGCTCACGTCGGGCATCTACGGATCGACGTTCTTCCTGTTGACCGGCTTTCACGGATTCCACGTGACCATGGGCGCGCTGATGCTGTCGGTGATGCTGTTTCGTGTGCTGCGGGGCGATTTCACCGCGGACAGCCACTTCGGTTTCGAAGGTGCCGCGTGGTACTGGCACTTCGTCGACGTGGTCTGGCTCGGCCTGTACATCGTCGTCTACTGGCTGTGAGTTTGACGGCTCAAACGAAAACGCCGCAGATGCGGCGTTTTTTTTGGGTGAACGAAGCGGGATCGATACGGTCTGTTCAACGTGTCATCGGATGCCGGTCGGCTGGATCCAGCCGAGTTTGTAGGCCACCAGGATGAAGACGAACAGCGAGATTGAGAAGCCGACGCGCAGCGCCAGAGCATGCACGGTGCGGTCGCTCTTGCCCTTGTCCTTCATCATGAAGACGAGTGCCGAGGCGAGGCTGGCGAAGATCAGAACGAACGCGACTATCACGACATAACGCATGACCGGAGTATTCCACACCCGCGAATCGAGCCCGCCGATCGCCTGGCGACTGTGACGACGACGAAGCGCATCGTCGCTGCCGCGGTTGTCGGCGCGTTCGGCATCTGGGCGACCTGCGCGCTGGGCTTCTGGCAGCTTCGGCGCGCTGCGGCGAAGGAGATCCTGCAGCAGCAGATCGACGTCGCGGCGACGGCGACGCCGACGGCGCCCGGTCGCGACGAGCTCGAGCATCCTGCATCGTTGGTCCATCGACATCTGCGATTGCAAGGGCGCTGGTTGCCCGACGCGGTCGTGTACCTCGACAATCGGCCGCAGGCGGGCCAGGCCGGTTTCTACGTGTTGATGCCGCTACATATCGATGAGCCGGTGCAGGCCGACGTGCTGGTCAATCGGGGATGGACGGCGCGCAACATGAACGACCGCACGCGGATCGCTGCTTATCCCACCGCCGCGGGTACCGTCGAGGTGACCGGCGTGGCGCTCGCCGAGGAGCCTCGGCTGATGGATCTGGCGCGACCGACCGGCAGGGCGCTCGCCGGAATCTGGCAGAATTTCGATCCCGGCGCCTATCGCACCGCGGGCGGCCCCGCCGTTTTGCCCATCGTGTTACGTCAGGACCGGCGTGAAGTCGGACCCGGCGACGACGACGGACTTTCTCGCGACTGGCCCGATCGCAACGGCGCGCTGCAGTCGCAGATCGACCGGCATCACGGTTATGCATTCCAGTGGTTCGCCCTCGCGACCACCCTCGGAGCGTTGCTCCTCTATCAGGTCTTTCGTGTGATCAGGCATGGCCGAACAATCTCTCCATGAAGCACGGCGGCGTCGAAGCCGCATCAAGCTCTATCTCGTCATCGCGATCTGCGCGACGCCGGTATTCGCGTCGTATTACGCGTACTACTTCGTGCGCCCAGACGCGCGCAGCAACTACGGCGAGCTGATCGATCCGCAGCGGCCGATGCCCCCGCTGCATCTGAAGACGCTCGATGGCCGTGCATTCGACCACACGTCGCTGCGCGGCAAGTGGGTGATGCTGATGGTCGCCGGCGGCGACTGCGCGGCAGCGTGCGTCGACCGGCTCTATCACCTGCGGCAGGTCCGCCTGACGACGGGCAAGGACCGCGACCGGGTCGAGCGGGTCTGGCTGATTCCCGACCAGGCGCCGCTGTCGACGAAGCTGATGCGCGAGTACGACGGGACCGAGATGCTGCGCGCCGATCCGGGCGAGCTCGCGACGTGGTTGTCGACAGACCCCGCAGCCCGCGCGAGCTACGCGGACCACATCTACATGGTCGACCCGCTCGGCAACCTGATGATGCAGTTTCCGGTCGACGCCGATCCGAACAAGACGAAGCGCGACCTCGCCAAGCTGCTGCGGGCTTCGCGGATCGGATGACGCGATGAACGGATTCGACCTGCTGCTGCTTGCCTTCAAGGGCATCGCGATCGCATCGCTGCCGATCGCGTTGATCTGGGTGGGCAGGGCGCCGGCATCGGGTGGAGACCGGTTGCGGCGCCTTGCGGTGGTCACGGCCTTCCTGACTTTCGATCTGATCGTCTTCGGCGGATTCACGCGGTTGACCGATTCGGGACTCGGTTGTCCCGACTGGCCGGGCTGCTACGCGAAGGCCAACCCGTTCATGGCCGCGCACGACATCCGCGATGCTGAATCGATCATGCCTTACGGGCCGGTCTCGATGGGCAAGGCGTGGATCGAGATGATCCATCGCTATCTCGCGATGGCCGTCGGGGTGCTGATCATCGCGATGCTCGCGATCAGCGTGCGACGGGGGTGGGCACTCCGCCGCGATGGTGCCGGCAAACCGGCCTATCCCGCGCTCGCTCTCTCGCTGCTCGGACTGGTGGTGCTACAGGGCGCCTTCGGGGCGTGGACCGTGACGCAGAAACTGCAGCCGATCTTCGTCAGCGTGCATCTGCTGCTGGGGATGTCCCTGCTCGGGATGCTGGTCTGGCATGCGCTGCTTCTCGGCCATGGATCCGGCGCGCCGCGGGAACGCACGCGCGATGCCGTTTTGCACGGACCGGGGATGCGTGTCTTCGCGGGGCTCGCGCTGTTCGTCCTGATCCTGCAGATCGCGCTCGGCGGGTGGGTGAGCGCCAATTATGCGGTGCTCGCTTGCACCGATTTCCCGACCTGCCAGGGCGTCTGGGTCCCTCGGATGGACTTCAGCGACGGCTTCCACCTATGGCGTGAACTGGGCAGGGCGGCTGATGGCAGCTACCTATCGGTCGCGGCACTGACCGCGATCCACTGGACCCACCGCAGCTTCGCGGGCGTCGTATTCGTGGTGTTGGGTCTCCTGGCCTGGTGGTTGCGCTCCGCCGCTGGGCTTGCTCGTCCGGCAGCGGTGCTTGCGGCGCTGCTGGTCGCTCAGTGCCTGACCGGCCTCGTCAACGTCGTGTTCGCGTGGCCGCTGGTCGCCGCTGTTTTGCACAACGCTGGCGCTGCGGCGCTCCTGACGACGCTCGTCGTGATAAATTACCGTCTTCCCGGCCGGTCGCAGGCAACACGCCTGAGCGATACGAGTCCGTCGGCCGCCTTGACATCCCGCATGTCCAAGCTCGGCCGAACCGCCGGCTAGTCCGGGCCGCCCCGCCCGCTTGCGCCGCCTCACTGGTCACCGCCCCCACATGCAACACGCACTGGACGCCTCCGTCGGCCGCAAGCTGACGCAGTACTACGCGCTGACCAAGCCGCGCGTGACGCAGCTTGCAGTGTTCTGCGCGGTGATCGGCATGTTCCTCGCGGTGCCCGGCTTTCCACCGATTCAGCGACTCGTGGCAGCGACCGTCGGCATCTGGCTGCTCGCAGGCGCTGCGTTCGCGGTCAACTGTCTCGTCGAGCGCGAGCTCGATGCACGGATGGCACGCACCGCACGTCGTGCGTCGGCGTCCGGAGAACTTTCGGCCGCCGAGATCCTCGTCGGCTCAGGGCTCATCGGCGGCGCCGGGATGTTCGTGCTGCTGACTTTCGTCAACCCGCTGACGATGTGGCTGACCTTCGCGACTTTCGTCGGCTACGCCGTCGTCTACACGATGCTGCTCAAGCCGATGACGCCGCAGAACATCGTCATCGGCGGCGCCTCGGGCGCGATGCCGCCGGCGCTCGGCTGGGCAGCGATGGCCGACCAGGTGCCGGCGCAGGCCTGGGTGCTGGTGCTGATCATCTTCGTCTGGACGCCGCCGCACTTCTGGGCGCTCGCGCTGTATCGCACCGAAGACTTCCGCAAGTCGGGACTGCCGATGCTGCCGGTGACGCACGGTCCGCGCTACACGCGTCTGCATATCCTGCTGTACACGATCGCGCTGGTGGCGACCACACTGCTGCCGTTCGCGATGCGGATGAGCGGCTGGCTGTATCTCGTGGCTGCGCTGGCGCTGGGCGCCGAGTTCCTGCGGCTGTCGATCGCGATCTGGCGGGCGCCGTCCGAGGCCGCTTCCGACATCCTCGCGCGTCGCACCTTCCGCTACTCGATCGTCTACCTGTCGTTGCTGTTCGCCGCGCTGTTGGTCGATCACTATCTGATCTTCTAGGCCATGCGTCTGTTCCGGTCGTTCCTGGTGGTCGCTGTACTGGCTCTCGGCTGTGCGAGCCTGAACGGATGCGGCCCGGCCAAGCCCCAGTTCGAAAGCGTCGACATCACCGGCGCTGACTACGCGCAGAATTTCCACCTCACCGACGCGTCGGGCAAGCCGCGCAGTCTCGCCGACTATCGCGGCAAGGTCGTCGTGATGTTCTTCGGATACACGCAGTGTCCGGATGTCTGCCCGACGACGATGGCCGAGCTGAAGACGGTCATGCAGTCGCTGGGGAAGGACGCGGACCGGGTCCAGGTATTGTTCGTGACCCTCGATCCGGCGCGCGACACGCCCGCGTTGCTCGCGCAGTACGTCCCGGCCTTCGATTCGCGCTTCGTCGGACTGTACGGCGACGAGACGACGACGGTGCAGACCGCGAAGGATTTCAAGGTGTTCTTCCAGCGCGTGCCGGGGCCTACGCCGACGTCTTACACGCTCGACCATACGGCCGGCAGCTACGTGTTCGATCCGGCCGGCCACATCCGCCTGTTCCTGCGCCAGGGCCAGACGGCCGACGCGGTGACGCACGACCTGAGACTGTTGCTCTCCTGACGTCGCCCGTCCGCGCGAGGGGCCGGCGATGTCGGAAATCGCCGGTCGCATAGAATCGCGGGTTTTCCTGAACGCGAGTCATCCATGGCGCTCCGCTGCGGCATCGTCGGCCTACCCAACGTCGGCAAGTCCACCCTCTTCAATGCACTGACCAAGGCCGGTATCGCGGCGGAGAACTATCCGTTCTGCACGATCGAGCCGAACACCGGCGTCGTCGAGGTGCCCGACGTCCGCCTCGACGCGCTGTCCGCGATCGTGAAACCCGAGCGGGTGATGCCGGCGATCGTCGAATTCGTCGACATCGCGGGCCTCGTCGCCGGCGCCTCCAAGGGCGAAGGCCTCGGTAACCAGTTTCTCGCGCACATCCGCGAAACCGATGCGATCGTCAACGTCGTCCGCTGCTTCGAGGATGCGAACGTGATCCACGTGGCCGGCCGGATCGACCCGTTGGCCGACGTCGAGGTGATCCAGACCGAACTTGCGCTCGCCGATCTCGCGACCCTTGAGAAGGCGACGGTCCGCGTCTCCAAGCAGGCCCGCGGCGGTGACAAGGAGGCCGTCAAGCTGCTCGCCGTGCTCGCCAAGGTGGAGCCGCAGTTGAACCAGGCCAAGCCGGTCCGCGCGCTGGGCCTCGACGCGGACGAGGAGGCGCTGCTGAAGCCGCTATGCCTGATCACCGCCAAGCCGGCCATGTTCGTCGCGAACGTGTCCGAGCACGGCTTCACCGACAACCCGCTACTGGCCCAGTTGACGACGTACGCGAATTCGCAGGGCGCGCCGGTGGTCGCGATCTGCGCTGCCATCGAAGCCGAGATCTCCGAGCTTTCCGATGAGGACAAGGGCGTGTTCCTCGAAGACATGGGAATGACCGAGCCGGGGCTGAATCGGCTGATCCAAGCGGCGTACACGCTGCTGGGGCTGCAGACCTACTTCACCGCGGGCGAGAAGGAGGTGCGCGCGTGGACGGTCTCCGTCGGCGCCACTGCGCCGCAGGCGGCCGGTGTGATCCACACGGATTTCGAGCGCGGATTCATCCGCGCCGAAGTGATCGCCTATGCCGATTTCATCGCCTGCAAGGGTGAGGCGGGTGCGAAGGAGAAGGGAAAAATGCGGCTGGAGGGCAAGGAGTACATCGTCCGCGACGGGGACGTGATGCATTTCCGGTTCAACGTGTGAAACGATCACGTCATTTCACTCAGCCGGCCTCGGGACGCTCGCTTCGCTCTTGCAGTACCCGATACTTTTGCATCAACTGATCGTTGGTTTCGCGCCACAAAGGATCGAACGGGATGCATTCGACCGGGCAGACGATCTGGCACTGCGGCTGGTCGAAGTGCCCGACGCACTCGGTACATTTGTTCGGGTCGATCTCGTAGATGTCCGCGCCCATCGATATCGCGCCGTTGGGGCACTCGGGTTCGCATACGTCGCAGTTGATGCACTCATCCGTGATGATCAGGGCCATCGGGAATTCTTCGGTCGATCGCTGTCGGGGGCGTGGGCTAGGGCGTCGTCAGGTCGACCTTTTCCTTGAGCCACTTCTCGACGGAAGGAAAGGTGAACTTCGACACGTCGCCGCCGAGGAGCGCGATCTCGCGCACGATGGTTCCGGAGATGAACATGTACTGGTCGGACGGGGTCATGAACACCGTCTCGACCGATGGCATCTGGTAGCGATTCATCCCGGCCATCTGGAACTCGAACTCGAAGTCGGAGACGGCGCGCAGGCCGCGGATCACGACGGTCGCGCCATGCTTTTCGACGAAATGCTTCAGCAATCCCGAGAATCCGGCAACCGTCACATTCGGATAGTGCGACAGCACCTCCTGCGCGATGTCGACGCGCTCTTCCAGCGTGAAGAATGGGTGCTTGTTGCGAGAGTCGGCCACGCCGACGACCAGTCTCTGGCAAAGCTTCGAGGCCCGTCTAACCAGGTCCTCGTGTCCACGCGTCAACGGGTCGAACGTCCCGGGGTATACAGCGACCAACATAACGCTCTCCTCGTCATTATTATTTATTGCGGCGCAGCAGATGATAGAACACCTCTCCTGCTTTGTCCGCCCGATAGCGGTCCAGTCCCAAGGTGGCCAGAGTGTCGTCTGACAGCGGTGTTTCGGACTCCACGTAGACGAATCCCGACGACTCGCACAGAGACACCGCCAACGGTAACGCATCCGCGAGCCAATGCTGGTCGAACGGTGGGTCCAGCAGAACGATGCCGAAGTGGCGGCCGGCCCCGATCAGGCTGCGCGCTACGGCGAGGCCGTCGCCGGCCAGGATCTCGAGTTGCGGCGCAGCCAGATTCTCGCGCGCCCGTCGCAAGGCGGCTAGCGCCAACGGATTGTTATCGACCAGCGTGACCGTCCGCGCGCCGCGCGAGGCCGCCTCGATGCCGAGCGCGCCGGACCCCGCGAACAGGTCCAGCGCCGTCCTGGTCTCGAAGGCCCCGTCGAACGCGTGCGTCAGCCAGTTGAAGAGAGTTTCGCGGACTCTGCCTGGCGTCGGTCGCAGCCCCGGGGCGTCGACGACCTCCAGAGTCCGCCGTTTCCATGCCCCGCCGATGATCCGTACGCTGCCGGCCCCGCCGGGTGCGGAAGCCGCGGGCCGTGAGATCTTCGGTCGGAACTTCATCTCGACTTCTCCGTCAGGGCGAGCCGGGAGGCGATGGTAAAATCTGCCGCCGTCAACCGGGCGAAGGACGCCACTCGGTGCGCCGCTGCGAACCCTCTCACGAATCGACTTCCTGCGTCGATTTCGCACCCCATGCTCAAATTCTGGAAGCGGTCCGAGAATCCGGACGATTCCTTCGACCCCGCATCGCCGGCAGTCGTGGCGCCGGTGCTGACCGATGCAACTGCCGCAGAAAGTCGGGACATCCAGCCCCCACGTCGTTCCTGGATGGACCGGCTCAAGAGTGGCCTGGCGAAGACCGGTTCCGGCATCAGCAACCTGTTCATCGCGACGAAGGTCGATGAGGCGCTGTTCGAGGAACTCGAGACCGCGTTGCTGATGGCGGACGCCGGCGTCGACGCAACCGCTTTCCTGATCGATCAGTTGCGCATGCGGGCCCGCAAGGAAGCGATCGACGACGGTCGTCGATTGAAGGCAGTGCTCGGAGAACTGCTGGTCGACTTGCTTCGGCCGCTCGAGAAGCGCCTCGACGTCTCACGCGATCCGGCTCATCCCGACGCGCCGGTCATCATCATGATGGTCGGCGTGAATGGGGCGGGGAAGACGACGTCGGTGGGCAAGCTCGCCAAATTCCTGCAGGGGCAGGGCCGCACCGTGATGCTGGCCGCCGGCGACACGTTCCGGGCAGCCGCACGCGAGCAACTCGTCATCTGGGGTGAGCGCAACGGCATCGCGGTGATTGCCCAGCAGTCGGGCGACCCCGCCGCAGTGGTGTTCGACGCGGTGGCGTCGGCTGCGGCGAGGCGTGTCGACGTACTGATCGCCGACACCGCCGGACGCCTGGCCACGCAACTGCATCTGATGGACGAACTGAAGAAGGTGAAGCGAGTGATCGCCAAGGCGCCTTCTGCCGGAAGCACGCAGCCGCGCGAGGTGCTGCTGGTGATCGACGGCAATACCGGGCAGAACGCGATTGCGCAAGTCCGGCAGTTCGACGCAGCGGTCGGACTGACCGGCCTGATCGTGACGAAACTCGACGGGACCGCGAAAGGGGGCGTCCTCGCGGCGATCGCGCTGGTGCGCCGCGGTGCAGCGCCGATTCCGGTCTACTTCATCGGGATCGGCGAGGGACTGGACGATCTTCAACCGTTCAATGCGACTCAATTCGTGTCTGCGTTGCTGGGTGACGGCGACGAAACGACGCGGGCGGCGCCCTGAGCCCGCGCCGCCAGACGCGCCGGAAGCGCCACTACCGCCGGATCGGCGGAAATCGTCCGGGCGCCGTCGCTCAGCGATGAAAGCAGGCGACCCACGATCGCCTGCTGCGGCAGGCTGATCCCGAAGTGCACCAGGCGACCCTCGTTGAAGACGGCGATCGTCGGGAAGTTCTCGACATCGATGTCGCCGGCCAGATCGGCATCGTCTTCGATATCGAGCCAGACGAATGTCACGTCGTCGCGCGCGCTCGCCAGTGCTTCGAACCCGTGCCGGAAGGCGGTGCAGGTGTCGCACCAGGCGGCGCACAGCCCGACCACCAGGAATGGGTTGGCGGACAAGGCCCGTCGCAGGGCGGGTGCGTCGGCTTGGCTGGCGGAGAGGACGCGTGTCATCGAGGGACGTTCATGCGCGGAGCCGCATCGGCTTCGCGACCGGCCGTCAGTCTACGCGGTGGCCGAACACTCACGCGAGCGCGCCGGCTCTCCACGGATGACTCAGAAAATCGAACCAGTGTCCGCCGAACGGAGACTGCGACCGGATGGTCAGCGGCACATCGAAGACCACCATCGCCGCGGCGTCGCGTGCGCCTTCGGCCGTGACGATTGCAGCGCCGGCGCCGTCGAACGTGCAGGTGGAGCCGGCGTCCAGGAAGACGTCGTCGAGCGACCCTTCCTGGGTCACCCAGACCCTGCCTTCGAGAACGCGCAATGAACGGCCGCGACCGTCGCTGATCTTGAGGAGCGCTCCGTTGCGCAGGCTGAGGGGCGCGTGGTCGAGATTGAAGTGCATGTTGTGCTCCGTCGTGGTTCGGTGAGTTGGATGTTCGACTTCGAACGCCCAGGCCACAAACGATTTGATTTACGCTCGTGGTTTAGAAAAACTCATTCCCCCGCCTCGCCTCGTGAAACTCCCCCCCCTCAATGCGGTCCGCGTGTTCGAAAGCGCCGCCCGCCACGGCAGCATGCGCAGGGCGGCCGAAGAACTGTTCGTGACGGCGGGTGCCGTCAGCCAGCAGATCCGGACGCTTGAAGATCACTTCGGCGTCAAACTGCTGGAACGGACGCCGCGGGCGTTGCTGCTGACCGCTGCCGGACAGGAATTCTATTCGGCCGTCACCCGGCATCTGCGTGGAATCGCGCAAGCTGCCGAGCGAGTCCGCCCGCAGGATCAGCAGATCGCGCTGACCGTCGCGCCGGATTTCGCGTCGCGCTGGCTGATGCCGCGGCTGTCGTCGTTCGCCGCGCAGAATCCGGAGGTCGAGGTGCGCATCGACGCGACGTTCGCGGTGGCCGACTTCGAGCGCGAACCCTTCGACCTCGGCATCCGCGCCGGCTTCAATGTGCCGACGGGGCTGAACACGGCGCTGCTGTTGCGTCAGACGATAAAGCCCTACTGCAGCCCCGGCTATTTCACCACGCACCTCGCGTCCGGCGCGGGTCGCGATGTATGGGGGCGCGCGCGGCTGCTGCACGAGAGTCATCCCTACGATCTGTGGGCGCCGTGGTTCGCGATGCGGGGATTGGGCGAGACCAATGCCGAGGTCGGGCTCTATTTCAGCCACGGCCTGCTCGCCATCCTCGCCGCCATCGACGGCGAGGGCGTCACGTTGCAACCTCCCGAATACGTGGTGCGCGAGGTGGCTTCCGGCGCATTGATCGCGGCCGACGGCGAGTTGTTCGAAAGCGGGCTCAGCTACTATCTCGTCTGGCCCAGAAGACCGTTGAAAGCGGCGGCCGACAAGTTCAAAGACTGGATCCTCGACATCGCTCAGAACACGTCCGCAGCCGTTCCCACCGCGGGCTCCGCCCGATGACGCGGTTCGACGCCGATGCTGTTCATCCGGCACATTCGACGTCGCGCGACGTCGGCGCCGTCATCGCCGCACAACCCGCGGTCTTCCTGGTCACCGTCCTGGTCGGCTGCATCGCAGTCGTGATCGCGATCGGTGTGCTCGCCATCGGACAGGGCGTCTGCGCACAGCTCGCACTGGCGATCGGCAGGACGCAAGTTTCGGTGTTCCTCGCCCCCCAGCTCGCGAGGTCCGACGCGGAGGCCTTGCGCGAGCGTATCGAGGCCGTGCCGACTGTGTCCCGGGCTGTCCTCAGGACTCGCGAGGAGGCTCTGGCCGCGCTCGCCGGCGACGGACTGCCCGCGCTGACGAACAAGCCCAATCCGCTCCCCGATGTCTGGATCGTCACGCTGCGCCCCAAGACGCCTGGAGATGCCGAACAACGGCTTTCGGTCGCGGCCGCGGCCGCCCGCGATGCACTGGCCGCGCTGCCGGGCGTCGCGTCGGTCAAGGTCGACGAGCGCTGGATTTCGGCGATCGATCGCTGGACGCCACTCGCCATGCGGATGGTCACCGGGACGAACGCGTTGGTATTCGCCGTCCTCGCGGGATTCCTGGTGGCTCTGGGCTTCGTGGCGGCACGAGCAGGCGGGGCGCAGCGCGCCGACGGTGTCGGGATCAGGGCGTTCGCCACGACCGGCGTGCTGGCGGGCGCGGTCTCGATCCTGATCGCTGCGGCTATCGTGTGGGGCCTGGCGACATGGATCGTCGCAGCAGGAATCGATCTGAAACCTATGATCGACACGGCCGGTCAGATGCTGGTCCGTCTGGTGGCAGCCGTGGGCGGCGTCGCCATCCTGGCGCCGCTGATCGGAATGTGCCTGGGGGCTATCAGGCTATAGTTCTTTTGCATCGTTCTACGCGAGCTCGCAGCGCGGAACTATTGAATGCGAGTGCGGTCGGAGGTTAGCACTCCTCTTTCTGGAGTGCTAAGATCGCCGGCGAAAGGAAATTCAAATGGCTGAATTCGCGTTGTCGAAAGACTGGGGCTTTGGTCGACCGGGCATTGCCGGGGCCGGGCCCATGATGATGGCGGTCTCGAATCCGGGTGCCCTCGGTACCATCGATTCGTACATACAGGCGGTCAACCGCCTGCCTCTTCTGTCCGCCGAGGAGGAGCACGATTACGCAGTACGCCTCCGCGATAGCGAAGATCTCGAAGCGGCGCGCCGTCTGGTGCTGTCGCACTTGCGCCTCGTGGTGTCGATCGCGCGGGGCTATCTCGGCTACGGCTTACCGCACGGCGACCTGATCCAGGAAGGCAATGTAGGCCTGATGAAGGCAGTCAAGCGCTTCGATCCGGAGCGCGGCGTTCGTCTCGTGTCCTTCGCCATGCATTGGATCAAGGCGGAGATGCACGAGTACATCCTCAAGAACTGGAGGCTGGTCAAGGTCGCGACGACGAAAGCGCAGCGCAAGCTGTTCTTCAACCTTCGGTCGCACAAGACCACCCTGCGGACATTCACGCCGGACGAGGTCGATGCCCTCGCCAAGGAACTGAACGTCAAGCGCGAGGAAGTCATCGAGATGGAGACGCGCCTGTCGGGCGGCGACATCGCGCTCGAAGGTCAGATCGACGACGGTGAGGAAGACTTCGCGCCGATCGCCTATCTGAAAGACGAGAACAACGAGCCGACTCAGGTTCTGGAACTCAAGCGACGCGACCGGATGCAGACGGACGGCATCGCTGCGGCTCTCGATAAACTCGATGTGCGCAGCCGTCGCATCGTCGAGGCTCGTTGGCTCGCCGAGGATCCGGACGGCAAGGTAGGCAGCGCAACGCTGCACGACCTTGCTGGCGAATTCGGCGTATCCGCCGAGCGCATCCGACAGATCGAAGTCGCGGCGATGAAGAAGATGAAGGGTGCGCTGGCCGCTTACCAGTAAGCCGTGAGCATCCGCAAAAAGCCCCTGCGAAGGGGCTTTTTTATGGGAGCAGGCGCTCGCCTTCGTAGAGCTGTGGAACGGTTTCCCGGTCGCGGATGGGGTGCACCTCCGCGCCATCGACGATGACTTCGGCTGCTCGCGGCCGACTGTTGTAGTTCGACGCCATCGCCATGCCGTACGCGCCCGCCGACAGGCACGCGAGCAGATCGCCTTCGTGGAGTTGCAGCGTGCGTTCGTGCGCGAGCCAGTCGCCGGACTCGCAGACGGGGCCGACGATGTCCCAGATGGACGCCGGCGCCGTCGACGTTTCACGGACCGGTACGAACGCGTGCCAAGCGTCGTAGAGCGCAGGACGCAGCAGGTCGTTCATCGCGGCGTCGACGATCGCGAAATTCTTCGATGCGCCTGGTTTCAGGACCAGCACGCGCGTCAGCAGCGCGCCCGCGTTGCCGACCAGCGAACGGCCCGGTTCGAACAGCAGCCGGATCGGAGCCCCGCCGTGCTTTTCGGCGCGCCACCGATCGACCCGCGCGAAGACCCGCCGCAGATAGTCGGCGATGTCGATCGCATCGTCCGAATCCTCGTCGCCGTAGCGGATGCCGACACCGCCGCCCAGATCGAGATGATCGATCGCGATGCCTTCGGCTTCGAGGGCATCGACCAGCTCGATGAGCTTGTCGAGCGCG
Source organism: Burkholderiaceae bacterium (assembly GCA_039936235.1). Taxonomy (GTDB): domain Bacteria; phylum Pseudomonadota; class Gammaproteobacteria; order Burkholderiales; family Burkholderiaceae_D; genus CAHJXF01. Next base: position 15,784 of record JBDTIS010000051.1, read on the forward strand.
TCCAGCAGCGGTCCGTCGTCGAGCAGCTGCGATCCGATGTGGCAGTCGACGCCGACGATCGCCAGCTCCGACAGCGCCGCGACCTCGGCATAGACCGCGATCGCTTCGGCATACGCGATGCCGAACTTGCTTTCCTTGAGGCCCGTGGCGATATACGGATGCGTGCGGGCGTCGACGTCCGGATTGATCCGCAGCGAGACTGGCGCCCGGCTTCCCGACGCGCGCGCGACGGCTGCGAGCTGGTGCGCCTCGGACAGCGACTCGACGTTGAAGCAGCCGATACCGGCGTCGAGTGCCTGGCGCATCTCGTCGCGCGTCTTGCCGACGCCGGAGAAGATCACACGCTTCGGATCGCCGCCGGCAGCGATCACGCGCGCGAGCTCTCCGCCCGATACGATGTCGAAGCCGGCGCCGGCCGCGGCGAACAGCCCCAGGATCGCGAGATTGGAATTCGCCTTGACCGCGTAGCAGACCATCGCCGCGCCGTCAGGCCGACTGCCGAGCGCATCGGCGTACTGCGCGTACGCATCGAGCAGCGCGGCTTTCGAGTAGACGTAGGCGGGCGTGCCGAAGCGATCGGCGATCGACGCCATCGAAACGCCTTCCGTGAACAGTTCACCGTCGCGATACGCGAACTGCGGCGGCAACGTCATCGGCGCTTGTCGGGATTGTTGCTGTCGGGGTAGAAGAGCGGTCCGCGCTGTCCGCAGCCCGCGAGCCCCGCGCCGAGCGAGGCCAGCAGCGCCGCTACAATCAGCGCGCGCCCGAGGTGCCGTGCCGTATACCGTGGCGTATATTTTCGGGCGTTCTGGCGCGACATGATGTCCCCGGATCAAAAAAGGCGTCGGAGTCTAGCATGAGCACCACGACTGAACCCATGGACTTCACCGCGCGCGCGGAAGCCCTGCTGGCGAGACTCGAGGCGGCCGTCGACCGGCTCGCTGACGACTTCGACATCGATGTCCTGCGCGCCGGCAACGTCATCACGCTGACGTTCGAGAACGGGCACCGCATCATCGCGAACAGTCAGGCCGCTGCGCAGGAGATCTGGCTTGCCGCGCGCTCCGGTGGATTCCACTACCGCTGGGACGTCGCGCACGCCGTCTGGGTCGACACGCGTTCTGGTGAAGACCTGCGTGTCGCGCTGTCGCGGCTGATCGAGATAGAGGTCGGGGTCTTTCCGACGCTCAGCCTGTAACGCGATCCGTCAGGTCCCGAACGTCCGATCGCGCGGATCTTCGTACTTCGGCGTTACCGGCGGCACCGGCGGCGGATGCGTCGGGTCGGTCTGGTGCGGCGGGTCGTCGCGCGTCGGTCCCGACGATGGCCCCTTGCCGTCGTCGCTCGACTGCACCGGATCGTCGAGTCCGAGCGATGGAACACCTTGCCCAGGCTGGTTCTCGACGTAGTAGACCTCGCCGCCGACATTGACCACGCCCTGCGGCATCA
>JBDTIS010000052.1:0-4811 GCA_039936235.1 Burkholderiaceae bacterium
CATGCCGACGAGCTGCAGCGGCTGCGTCGCAACAAGACGATCTGAGACGCCGGATGGACGCCAACCAGCCCCCGTTGCCGCTCGCCGGCATTCGTGTCATCGATATGGCCACCGTCATCGCCGCGCCTTTCTGCGCTACGCTGCTGGGCGAGTTCGGCGCCGATGTGCTCAAGGTCGAGCATCCGGACGGCGGCGACCCGCTGCGTCGCTTCGGCACGCCTTCGCAGCGCGGCGACACGCTGACCTGGCTCAGCGAGGGCCGCAACAAGCGTTCGCTGACGCTGGACCTGCGCCACAAGGAAGGCGCGGAGATCTTCAGGGACCTGGTCGCCAAAAGCGACGTGGTGTGCGAGAACTTCCGCACCGGCACGCTGGAAAAATGGGGCCTGGGCTGGGAGGTCCTCAAGAAGATCAACCCGAAGCTGGTGATGCTGCGCGTGACCGGCTACGGCCAGACCGGCCCCTACAAGGACCGTCCCGGCTTCGCCCGCGTGGCGCATGCCGTGGGTGGCCTCGCGTACCTGGCCGGCATGCCCAAAGGTACGCCGATGACACCCGGCTCCACCACGCTTGGCGACTACATGACCGGCCTCTACGGTTGCCTCGGCGTGCTGATGGCGCTGCGCCACAGCGAACTCAGCGGCGAAGGTCAGTACGTCGACGCCGCGCTGTACGAGTCGGTGTTTCGATGCACCGAAGAACTGGCGCCGGCCTACGGCATGTACGGCATCGTGCGCGAGCGCGCCGGCTCGTCCCACAACGATTTCGCGGTTCCGCACGGACACTTCTCGACCAGGGACGGCAAGTGGGTCGCCATCAGCTGCGCCACCGATTTGCTGTTCGCACGCCTGGCGATGGCGATGGGACGGCCCGAACTGGCCACGCGCGACACCTACGGTGAACAGAAGTCGCGGCTGGCCCATCGCCACGACGTCAACGAGATCGTGCGCGACTGGTGCGGCGCGCTGACACGGGACGAAGTGCTGGAGCGCTGCTACGCCACCGACACGCCGGCCGGCCCGCTGAACAACATCGCCGACATCTTCGGCGATCGCCAGTTCCACGCTCGCCGCAACCTCGTGGCGATGGACGCACCCGACACCGGTGAACAGGTCATCGTGCCCGCCCCGGTGCCGCGGCTCTCCGAAACGCCGGGCAGCATCCGCTCGCTGGGCCCGAAGCTGGGCGAGCACACCAGCGAACTGCTGCGCGAGCTTCTCGGACTGGACGAGGTGCAGATCGCTGCGCTGCGGGCCAGGAAAGTCATATGAAAGGGTTCCGGTGAAAGGCATTCTCGACGGGTTGCGTGTGGTCGAGGGATCGGCCTTCGTCGCGGCGCCGCTGGGCGGCATGACGCTGGCGCAACTGGGCGCCGACGTGATCCGCTTCGACCCGATCGGCGGCGGACTCGACCACGGTCGCTGGCCGGTCACGGCGCAAGGCCAGTCGCTGTTCTGGGCCGGCCTCAACAAGGGCAAGCGTTCGATCGCGGTCGACATCCGGCAGGCGCGCGGGCAGGAATTGCTGACAGGGATCATCTGCGCGCCCGGCCCCGACGCGGGCCTGTTCAGCACCAACTTCCCTGCGCGCGGCTGGCTGGCCTACGACAAGCTGACGGCGCAGCGGCCCGATCTGGTGATGGTCAACCTGCTGGGGCGGCGCGATGGCGGCTCCGAGGTGGACTACACCGTGAACCCGCAACTCGGCCTGCCGGCGCTGACCGGGCCGGCGGACAGCGCCACGCCGACCAACCATGTCTTCCCCGCCTGGGACGCCATCGCCGGGCAGATGATCTGCACCGCGCTGCTGGTGGCGCTGCGCCATCGCGATCGTCGCGGGTCGGGCCAGCTCGTCACGCTGGCACTGAAAGACGTCGGCCTGGCGATGCTGGGCAATCTCGGCATGCTGGCCGAGGTGCAGATCAACGGCGTGGACCGGCCGCGCTACGGCAACCACCTGTACGGCGCCTTCGGCTGCGACTTCGCCACGCGCGACGGCGAGCGGGCCATGGTGATCGGCCTCACCGACATGCAATGGAGCTGCCTGCTCGAGGCCACCGGCCTTGGGGCAGCGGTGGCTGCACTGGGCGCGCGGCTGGACGTGAACATGAACGACGAAGGCCATCGCTTCCAGTCCCGGGACGCTCTTTCCGCGCTTTTCGTGCCCTGGTTCGCGGCGCGCACGCTCGCGGAAGTGGCCGCGGCCTTCGAGACCCACCGCGTCACCTGGGGCCCCTACCGCACGGTGCGCCAGGCCATCGAGCGCGATGCCGACCTGTCGACGGCGCACCCGATGTTCTCGCTGCTGGAGCAGCCGGGGATCGGCACCTACCTGGCGCCGGCCAGCCCGCTGGCGTTCGGCGCCGTACCGCGCCTGCCCGCCGCGCCCGCGCCGCGCCTGGGCGAGCACACCGACGAGATCCTGCTCGAAGTGCTGGGCCTGTCGTCGTCCCAGGTCGGCGCGCTGCACGACGCGCGCATCGTCGCCGGCCCGGCCGTCTGATCACTCCTTTTGCGAAAACCACGTGAAACTGCCGAACAATTTCTACAAGCCACTGGCCAACGGCGCGCCGGCGCCGCTGCGCGAACTGCCGGTACGGCCCGAGCGGGTCGTTCACTTCTTCCCGCCGCACATCGAGAAGATCCGTGCCCGGCTGACCGAGACGGCCCGCCAGGTGGACGTGCTCTGCGGCAACCTCGAAGACGCCATCCCCATCGACGCGAAGGAGGCCGCGCGCGCCGGCTTCATCGATGGCGTGCGCAACAGCGACCTCGGGGACACCGGCTTGTGGGTGCGCGTGAACTGCCTGAACAGTCCGTGGATCCTGGACGACCTGGCGCAGATCGTAGCCGGCGTGGGGCAGCGCCTGGACGCCGTCATGATTCCGAAGGTCGAGGGACCGTGGGACGTGCACTTCGTCGACCAGTACCTGGCGCTGCTGGAAGCGCGCCACGACATCAGGAAACCGATCCTCATCCACGCCCTGCTCGAAACCGCAGAGGGCGTGAAGAACGTCGACGAGATCGTGCGCGCCAGCCCGCGGATGCACGGCCTCAGCCTGGGCCCGGCCGACCTCGCGGCCTCGCGCGGGATGAAGACCACGCGCGTCGGCGGCGGTCATCCCTTCTACGGCGTCCTGTCCGATCCGGAAGAAGGCCGCAGTGACCGCGGCTTCGCGCAGCAGGACCTGTGGCACTACACCCTCGCGCGCATGGTCGATGCCTGCGCTGCCAGTGGCATTCGCGCGTTCTACGGTCCGTTCGGCGACCTCAAGGACGAAGCCGGCTGCGAAGCGCAGTTCCGCAACGCCTTCATCATGGGCTGCACCGGCGCGTGGTCGCTGGCGCCGAACCAGATTCCGATCGCCAAGCGGGTGTTCAGTCCCGACGTGAAGGAGGTGTTGTTCGCCAGGCGCATCCTGGATGCGATGCCCGACGGCGCCGGCGTGGCCACCATCGACGGCAAGATGCAGGACGACGCCACCTGGAAGCAGGCCAGGGTGATGGTCGACCTCGCGCGGCTGGTGGCGCGCAAGGACCCGGCGCTGGCGCAGGCCTACGGGTTCGGGGTGGAGGCGTCCGGATGACGACCAAGACGCGGCCGGGCAATTTCTTCGAGGATTTCCGGCTCGGTCAGCATCTGGTGCACGCACCGGCGCGCACCGTCGACGTGGGCGACGTGGCGGTCTACCAGGCGCTGTTCGGTTCGCGCTTCGCCGTCAACTCGTCGGACCCGTTCGCGCGCGCGCTCGGCCTGCCCGGCGCGCCCGTGGATTCGATGCTGGTCTTTCACCTCGTGTTCGGCCGCACGGTGGCCGACGTGTCGCTGAACGCCGTCGCCAATCTGGGCTATGCCGGCTGTCGCTTCGGCGTGCCGGTGTATCCCGGCGACACACTGGTCAGCGACTCGCGGGTCATCGGCCTGCGGCAGAACAGGGACGGCAAGACCGGCGTCGTCTACGTCCACTCCACCGGGCTGAACCAGCGCGGGGAGGCCGTGCTCGACTTCCGCCGCTGGGTGATGGTGAGAAAGCGCGACGGCGACTCGGCCGCGCCGGCGGCGGTGGTACCGACGTTGCCCGCATCGGTGCCGGTAGCGGACCTGGCATGCCCGTTCACGATCGAGCCCGGCGCATTCGACACCGCGCGTTCGGGCAGCGCGTTCCTGTGGGACGACTACACCGTCGGCGAGCGCATCGACCACGTCGACGGCATGACCATCGAAGAGGCCGAGCACATGCTCGCCACCCGGCTCTACCAGAACACCGCCAAGGTGCATTTCAACCAGCACATCGAACGCGAAGGCCGCTTCGGCAAGCGCATCGTCTACGGCGGTCACGTCATCAGCCTGGCGCGCGCGCTCTCGTTCAACGGGCTGGCCAACGCGCTGTGCGTGGTGGCCATCCACGGTGGGCGGCACAGCGCGCCGAGCTTTGCCGGCGACACCATCTATGCCTGGTCCGAAGTCCTGTCACGCGATGCGCTGCCGAGCCGCAGCGACGTCGGTGCGCTGCGCATCCGCACCGTCGCCACCAGGGACTGTGCCTGCGCCAACTTTCCCGGCCACGACCCGGCCGAAGCGAACCCGGCGGTGGTGCTGGATCTCGATTACTCGGTGCTGATGCCGCGCAGACAACAAGGACTCCAGGGATGAACGACGTCGCCACGCCCCTTCGACACAGCAGGCCGGTGCCGACGGCACAGGTCAACCCGGTGCGCAGCCGCGCCGACTGGGAACGCCAGCGCGCCGCCGCACTCGCCGATCCCGGGGCCTTCCACGGCGACGTCGCCAAGAGGGAGATTCATTGGTTT
>JBDTIS010000053.1:0-12190 GCA_039936235.1 Burkholderiaceae bacterium
TGGCGGCCTGCACGTTGACGCGATGGCTGGCGAGGATGCGCAGGATCGCATACAGCAGGCCGTCCCGGTCCGAGGTCGACAGCGTCAGCAGGAAGAAGCGGCCGCGCTCGTCGGGACGCAGATCCACCGTCGGGGCGATCGGGAAACTGCGCGACTGACGCGAAGGGCGACCGGTCGCCGCGAGCGGCAGCGGCGCCGCGTAGGCCATATGCTGTGCGAGGTCGCGTTCAATGTTCGCGATGCGGTCGCGGTAATGGCTGCCGTCGGGATCGAGCACGTGAAAGCTGTCGAGCGCGTGGCGCTCGCCTTCGTTGCCGAGGGTCGTATGGACGCGTGCATCGACGATGAAGAAGCGCTGGCGATCGAAGTACTGGCAGATCCGTGCGAGGAGGTCGGGCTGGTCGAGCGTGAACACGACGATCTGCAGTCCCTCGCCGGCCGGCGACAGCCGCGCCTTGACCTTCGGCCTCGCGTTGTCGCGCGCCAGCGCGAACGCGCGCGTGATCCACGCGATGTCCTGGGCGTCGTGGCGCAGGAACCACGCGACGTCGAGCCGCTTCCAGAAGCGGTCGATGGCGCCGCTGTCGAACGCGTACAGGCCGAGAATGCGACGCGCCTCCTCCTGGCGCGCCTCGAGTTCGGCCGGCGCGCTCGGCGGGCCACCGACGCCATCGCGATCGGCCACGATGCGCAGCGCCCGGAAGTACAGGTCCTCGAGCAGCTTGCCCTTCCATGCGTTCCAGACTTTCGGGCTCGTGCCGCGCACGTCGGCCACCGTCAGCAGATACAGCGCGGTGAGCCGGCGCTCGTCGCGAACGACCCGCGCGAAGTCGCCCAGGACCTCGGGATCGGACCAGTCCTCCTTCTGAGCGACCCGTGACATCGTCAGATGATGCTCGACCAGGAAGACCAGCAACTCGATGTCGCGCGCTTCGATGGCGTGATCGCGCGCGAAGCGGCGTACGTCGCCCATCCCGAGCCGCGAGTGGTCGCCGCCGCGCCCCTTCGCGATGTCGTGGAAGAGGGCCGCGACGTACATCAGCCACGGTCGTTCGAAGTTCGCGATCAGCCGCGAGCACAGCGGATATTCGTGCGCGAACTCCGGCATCATGAAGCGCCGCAGGTTGCGTACGACCATCATGATGTGCTGGTCGACCGTGTAGACGTGATACAGGTCGTGCTGCATCTGGCCGACGATGCGGCGGAACACCGGCAGGTAGCGGCCGAGCACCGACAGCTGGTTCATCCGTCGCAGCGCGTGGACGATGCCGCGCGGCTGCTGCAGGATCGAGAGGAACAGCGCGCGATTCGCCGGATCACGGCGAAACTTCACATCCATCAGCGTGCGCCCGTGCCAGATCGCGTTCATCAGCCGCGCGGTCATTCCTTCGATTTCCGAGTGCTTCTGCATCACGAGGAAGGCTTCGAGCAGCGCCGAAGGTCTGCGGATGAACACGCCGTCGTCGACGATGTCGAGCAGTCCACCGGCGTTGACGAAGCATGCATCGATCGGAATCGGGGCGAGCTGGCGCTGCGGAAACAGGGCCGCCTCGATCTTCTGAAGCACGATCACGTTGAGCTGGGTCGTGCCCTTCGCCGTACGGTAGTAGCGCTGCATCAGGACCTCGCTCGCGCGTCGCGTGGCGGTCTGCTCGAAGCCGAACTCCGCGGCGAGGGCAGTCTGCAGATCGAACACGAGCCGGTCCTCGCGGCGATGCGCGACGCGATGCAGTCGGATCCGCAGCCGCTGCAGGAAGCTCTCGCAGCGTCGCAGCTGGCGCGTCTCGACCGGCGTCACGAGCTTGCGTGCCTCGAGCCCGCTCCACGATGTGCCGAAGCCGGCCGCGCGCGCGGTCCACAGGATCATCTGCAGGTCGCGCAGTCCGCCGGGACTTTCCTTGATGTTCGGTTCGAGCGCATACGGCGTGTCCTGGAACTTCGCGTAGCGCTGCTGCTGTTCGAGCATCTTCGCGCGAAAGAAATGCTGCGGCTCGACGACCGAGGTGAGTTGCGTCAGCAGCGCGGTACACAGGCCGCGGTCGCCGGCCACCGGTCGCGCCTCGAGCAGGGCGGTCGCGACGGTCACGTCGCGCTCGGCTTCCGTCAGGCACTCGGGGATCGTTCGCACGCTGTGGCCGACTTCGAAGCCGAGGTCCCACAGCATGCCGATCAGGCTCTCGACGGCCGCGGCCTCGGGCTCGCTGGCCGGCGCGGCAAGCAGGATCAGTACGTCGACGTCCGAGTACGGGTAGTGCTCGCCGCGGCCGTAGCCACCCACGGCGATCAGCGCGGCGGACACCGGCATCGCCTTCAACTTCCAGCAGGCGCGCAGCGCGACGTCGTGGGCGGTGGCGAGGCCTTTCAGCAGCCGCTGGCTGCGGCCGGTCTGGTCGAACTCTTCTAGCAGTCGCTGGCTGTCGCTCTCGAGCGTCGCGCGGATGGCGACCGCTTCGGCTGCGAGCGTCAGCGGTTGCGCATTCGGCGGGTCGGCGGGCAACGGCTGTGGCATCGGCGAAGACATGGGTGTCAAGGTGCGGCGACGCGCCGCCGGACTGGCGCGCGATCGCGCACCGGGTATGCGGCGGACCGCAACAGCACCTGCCGCTTCTAGGCGGTCGTCGAGAGCGCGGCGGGCTTCGGCGGCGTCCCTGCGGAGACCGTCAGTACTTCATAGCCATCGTCGGTGACGAGGACGGTGTGCTCCCACTGCGCGGAGAGGCTGTGATCCTTCGTGACGATGGTCCAGCCGTCGTTCATCTCGCGGATCTCGCGGCGCCCCGCGTTGATCATCGGTTCGACGGTGAAGATCATGCCCGGCACGAGTTGCTCGAGCGTCCCCGGACGCCCGTAGTGCAGCACCTGGGGATCTTCGTGAAAGCGCTGGCCGATGCCGTGGCCGCAGAACTCGCGTACGACCGAGAAGCCGTTGCGTTCGGCATGGCGCTGGATGACGTGCCCGATGTCGCCGAGATGGCCGCCCGGCTTGATCGCATCGATCCCGAGCCACATGCATTCGAACGTGATGTCGTTGAGCCGCTTCGCCTGGATCGATACGTCGCCGACCGCGAACATCCGGCTCGTGTCGCCGTGGTAGCCGTCCTTGATGACGGTCACGTCGATGTTCAGAACATCGCCGACCTTCAGGACGCGGTCGCCCGGAATGCCGTGGCAGACCTGATGATTGACCGACGTGCAGACCGACTTCGGATACGGCCTGTAGCCCGGCGGCGCATAGTTCAGCGGCGCCGGAATGGTTCCCTGCACGTTGATCATGTAGTCGTGGCACAGGCGATCGAGCTCTCCGGTGGTGACCCCCGGCTTCACGAAAGGCGTGATGTAGTCGAGCACTTCGGAGCCGAGCCGGCCGGCGATGCGCATGTGTTCGATGTCCGTGGCGGACTTGATCACGGGCTTGACGATGGGGCGGGGCATGGAACTCATTGCGGGACCGGGTTGTGGGTGTGTGACGGTGGGCGGGACGCGGAGACGTCGCGCTTCGCCGAAGTCGCTATAATAGCGGGCTTGCCGCGATGCGCGTCGGTCATCTGACCGTCGTATCGCGCGGGCCGGGCATGTCGATGATGGTCTTTGAGGATGCGGGCAACTGCTCCGTTTTCAACCGTCGAATCCCGATGCCGCTTCGATGCCGCTTCGATGCGGCAAAACTCGCGATACCAGTGCACGCAGTACCACTAGCGAGCTCGCGCACCAAGGGTGCCGAACCGATCGTCACGATCGGCCGGTGCAGCGCCTGCTCCAGACCCAACCCTTAGGAGCTTCAATGTCTACCAGCATGCGTGAAATGCTCGAAGCGGGCGTCCATTTCGGACACCAGACCCGCTTCTGGAACCCAAAGATGGCCCCGTATATCTTCGGCCATCGCAACCGTATCCACATCGTCAACCTCGAGAAGACGCTCGCCAGTTACAACGAGGCGATCAAGTACGCGAAGCGGCTCGCCGCGAATCGCGGAACCATCCTGTTCGTCGGCACCAAGCGCCAGGCGCGCGAGATCCTCGCCGAAGAGGCCAAGCGCGCCGGCATGCCCTACGTCGACCAGCGCTGGCTCGGGGGCATGTTGACCAACTTCAAGACGGTCAAGGCCTCGATCAAGCGGCTCAAGGACATGGAAGCCGCGATGGCCGACGGCGGCCACGAGCGCCTCAGCAAGAAGGAAGCGCTGACGTTCTCGCGTGAAATCGCGAAGCTGACCAAATCCATCGGCGGCATCAAGGACATGAACGGCGTCCCGGACGCGATCTTCGTGATCGATGTCGGCTACCACAAGGGCGCAGTCACCGAGGCGGCCAAGCTCGGCATCCCGGTCATCGGCGTGGTCGATACGAACCATTCGCCGGACGGCATCGCCTACGTGATTCCCGGGAACGACGATTCGAGCAAGGCGATCCGCCTCTACGCGCGGGGCATCGCCGACGCGATCATCGAAGGGCGCAACAATGCTCTGAACGACGTCGTCGACACACCCGAGAACGGCGAAGAATTCGTCGAGGTGAGCGCCGCGGCCTGAGCGACCCTCACGGTCCGCGATCGAACGTCGATCGGCGTGAAGGGGTGTCGTGACGGCGCCCCTTTTTTTTGGGGCCCGCCCGGCGGAGCCCGCATCGATCCACTGCATACGAATCAACAGCAAGGAGAATGACATGGCGGAAATCACCGCAGGCATGGTCAAGGCGCTTCGCGAGAAGACCGACGCGCCGATGATGGAATGCAAGAAGGCCCTGACCGAAGCCGAAGGCGACCTGGTCAAGGCCGAGGAACTGCTGCGCGTCAAGCTCGGCAACAAGGCCAGCAAGGCGGCCAGCCGCGTGACGGCCGAAGGGATCGTCAGCGCGACCATCGACGCGGCGGATGGAAAATCGATAGGTGTGCTGCTCGAGATCAACTGCGAGACCGACTTCGTCGCGAAGAACGACGACTTCCTGCGTTTCGCGAAGCAGGTCGGTGAAGTCGTCGCACGCGAGAATCCGGCGAACGTCGAAGCGTTGCTGGGCCTGCCGCTGGATGGCAAGACCGTCGACGAGACGCGTGCTGCGCTGGTCGGCAAGCTCGGCGAGAACCTCGCGATTCGCCGCTTCGTCCGGTACGACACCGCCGTCAAACTGGCGACCTACCTGCACGGCACGCGCATCGGCGTACTGGTCGAGTACGACGCGGCCGACGAGCAGGTCGGCAAGGACATCGCGATGCACGTCGCTGCCAGCAAGCCGCTGACGGTGTCCAAAGACAACGTCCCGGCCGACAAGATCGAAGCCGAGCGCAAGGTCTTCACGTTGCAGGCCGCCGAGTCCGGCAAGCCGGCCGACATCGTCGCGAAGATGGTCGAAGGCCGCGTCGCCAAGTATCTGGCCGAAGTCGCATTGCTGGGCCAGCCGTTCGTGAAGAATCCCGACGAGACGGTAGAGAAGATGCTGAAGGCAAGGAACGCCAAGGTGCTGCGCTTCACGCTGTACGTCGTCGGCGAAGGCATCGAGAAGCGGACCGACGACTTCGCGGCGGAGGTGGCAGCGCAAGTGGCCGCCGCACAGAAGGAGACGACCTAGTTTCGAGGGTCGTCCGTCACCGGCAGGCGCTCGAAATCAACGATAATGCCGCTCGGTCGACGACCGGGCAGCAGATCGTGGTCGCGATCCGACTTCTTCCTGCGCGCCGGTGACGGCGCACGAAAAACACCAAAGCGCGACACGATCGCGGACTTCAAGGGAATGGCGCGGGATGCCTCTGGCCTACAAGCGGGTACTGCTCAAGCTGTCGGGTGAAGCGTTGATGGGGGACGACTCGTTCGGCATCAACCGCCTGACCATCGAGACGATGGTCGCCGACATCGCAGCGGTGGTTCGCGCCGGGCTCGAACTGGCGATCGTGATCGGCGGCGGCAACATCTTCCGTGGCGTCGCGCTCGGCGCGTCCGGCATGGACCGCGCCACGGCCGACTACATGGGCATGCTGGCGACCATGATGAACGCGCTGGCGCTGCAGGACGCGCTGATGCGCGCCGACGTCGACACCCGGGTGCTGTCCGCGCTGCGGATGGACCAGGTCGTCGAGCCGTACATACGCCCGAAGGCGATGCGCCACCTCGACGAGGGCAAGGTCGTGATCTTCGCGGCCGGCACCGGCAATCCGTTCTTCACGACCGACACGGCCGCCGCGCTGCGCGGTGCGGAGATCGGCGCGCAGATCGTGCTGAAAGCCACGAAGGTCGACGGCGTCTACAGCGCCGACCCGAACAAGGATCCGACCGCGACGCGCTATGCCACCATCAGCTTCGACGAGGCGATCGGGCGTCATCTGCAGGTAATGGACGCCACCGCGTTCGCGCTGTGCCGCGACCAGAGCCTGCCGATCAAGGTGTTCTCGATCGTCAAGCCGGGTGCCCTGATGCGGGTCTGTGAAGGCGGCGACGAAGGAACGCTGGTCCACGTCTGAAACAGCAACGAGTCATTCGCAACTGCAGCGGCCCAAGCGCCGTTGCGCAGGAAACAGGGAAACACGCATGACCATCGCCGACATCAAGAAGAATGCCGAGCAGAAGATGCAGAAGTCGCTCGAGACGCTGAAGATCGATCTCGCCAAGGTGCGCACGGGACGGGCGCACTCGGGGCTGCTCGATCACGTGCACGTCGACTACTACGGCGCGCCGACGTTGCTGAGCCAGATCGCCAACGTGATGCTGATCGACGCACGGACGATCGGCGTGCAGCCGTGGGAGAAGAAGATGATCCAGCCGGTCGAGCGTGCGATCCGTGACGCCGACCTCGGGCTGAATCCGTCGACCAACGGCGACATCATCCGCGTGCCGATGCCGGCGCTGACCGAAGAACGTCGCCGCGAATTGACGAAGGTCGTCCGCAGCGAAGGCGAGGACGCGAAGATCGCGATCCGCAACCTGCGCCGCGATGCGAACAATCATTTCAAGGAAGAGCTCAAGGCCAAGACGATCTCCGAGGACGACGAGCGCAAGTCGCAGGATGACGTCCAGAAACTCACCGACCGCAACATCATCGAGATCGACCGGATGGTGACGCAGAAGGAAGCGGAGATCATGACGGTGTGAGCGTCGCCTCTACTTCGCTTCCAGTCGCTTGCCCACAATGAGTCATACGCCCACCTCCAACGGACTACTGCGACCCACCGGCCGGATGACGAGCCGATGAAGCTGCACGCAAGCTCGACGCAGACCATTCCGGAATCGGGAGATGTCCCGCGTCACGTCGCGATCATCATGGACGGCAACGGCCGCTGGGCCACCTCGCGCCATCTGCCGCGTGCGGCAGGTCACTCGAGAGGGGTCGACCGCGTCGAGGAGATCGTAGAGGCCTGCATCGTCCGCGGCATCACCCACCTGACGCTGTTCGCGTTCAGCTCCGAGAACTGGCGCCGTCCGGCCGACGAGGTCTCTCTGCTGATGCGGCTGTTCATCGGAACGCTCGAGCGCCAGGTCGCGCGGCTGCATACGAACGGCATCCGGCTGCAGATCATCGGCGACCTTACTCACATCGAGCCGCGACTGCGCGCCCTGATCGACGTCGCGCATCGCAAGACGGTGGATAACCACCGCCTGACGCTGACGATCGCGTTCAACTATGGCGGACGAGCAGACATCCTCGACGCGTTCCGCAAGATGGTGATGGCTAGACCCGAGCTGGCGGCCGACCCTTCGCAGATCAGCGAGGCGTCGCTCGCGCCTTATCTGGCGATGCACGACGCGCCTGAACCGGACCTGTTCATCCGTACCGGCGGCGAGCAGCGCATCAGCAACTTCCTGCTGTGGCAGCTGGCGTACACCGAGCTCTACTTCACCGACGTGTACTGGCCGAGTTTCGACGCCAAGGAACTCGATCGCGCGATCGCGTCGTACCGGACGCGCGAACGCCGCTTCGGCCGCACCAGTGCCCAGGTGGGCGCCTAGTTGTCCGCCTCCGGGTCCGACGGATCTCGCATCGCCGGTCGGCAGCGATCATGCTGAGGCAGCGCATCATCACCGCGCTGGTGCTGCTCGCCGTCCTGATGCTGGCGCTGACGCTCGGAAGACCGTTCGGTTTTCCGATCTTCGCGCTCGTCATGGTCGGTTTCGTGACCGGCGAATGGCTGCAGTTGTTGTCGCTGTCGAAGCAGACCTCCATCGTGGTGTCGGGCGTGATGATGTTCGCGATGTGGATGATCGACACCACATCGGCCGCGCACGGCGTGGCGCTGGTTCTCTGGGCGGCTGCGACGCTGGTGTGGCTTGCCCTCGCGGTAAGCCTGTTCGTGAGCGGTCGTTTCCCGCCATCGGATCGCTGGCGCATGGCCTACGCCTGCCTCGCACTGCTGCTCCCCGCCGCCTGCTGGTTCGCGCTGGTCGAGGCGTATCGGCAGGGTCTCGTGTTCCTGGTTTCGATCCTCGCGATCGTGTGGGCGGCCGACATCGCGGCCTACTTCGCCGGCAAGGCCTTCGGCAAGCGCAAGCTCGCGCCGTCGATCAGCCCCGGCAAGACCTGGGCCGGCGCGATCGGCGGCGCGGTGGCGACGGTGCTGCTCGCGTTCGTCGCGATGTTGACGCCGGTGCTTTCGGACAGCTTCTTCGCAGTGCTCGCGGTGCGTTGGCGAACCGGCTGGCCGATCGTCGCGGTTCTGGCGGTGACGCTGCTGCTGGTGATCTTGAGCGTCGTCGGCGACCTGTTCGAGTCACAGCTCAAGCGGCAGCGCGGCGTGAAGGACAGCGGTCGGATGCTGCCGGGTCACGGTGGCGTCTTCGATCGCGTCGATGCGCTGCTGCCGATCGTCCCCGTAGCCATGCTGCTCGGGATGGCGGCATGATCCGCCTGTCCATTCCCAGACCACTGCCGAC
Organism: Burkholderiaceae bacterium; assembly: GCA_039936235.1. Lineage (GTDB taxonomy): Bacteria > Pseudomonadota > Gammaproteobacteria > Burkholderiales > Burkholderiaceae_D > CAHJXF01. Next base: position 8,852 of record JBDTIS010000053.1, read on the forward strand.
GAACCTCGCCCGCCCATGACGCAATCCATCACGATCCTCGGTTCGACAGGCTCGATCGGCAACAGCACGCTCGACGTCGTCGCCCGTCATCCCGACCGTTGGCGGGTCCACGCGCTGACCTGCCACTCCCGGATCGCGGAGCTCGCCGCGCAGTGCCTGCGCTTCCTGCCGGACCGTGCGGTCGTCGCGAACGCGGCGGACGCGCACGCCTTGCGCGAGCAGCTGGGCGCGGCCGGCGCCGGCATCGCGATCGACCACGGAACGGAGGCGCTCTGCGAGGTCGCAGCCGAGGCGGACGTCGTGATGGCGGCCATCGTCGGCGCCGCAGGGCTTCCGTCGGCGATGGCGGCCGCCCGCGCCGGCCGGCGCGTGCTGCTCGCCAACAAAGAAGCGCTGGTCATGGCCGGTGCTCTCTTCATGGACGCGATCGCGTCCGCCGGCGCGACGCTGTTGCCGATCGACAGCGAGCACAACGCGATCTTCCAGTGCCTGCCGCACGATGCGTCCGGATCGACCGGCGGCGCCGACCGCCGCGTGTCGCGGATCCTGCTGACCGCATCGGGCGGACCGTTCCGCACGATGCCGCTCGAGCAGATGGCCGACGTCACGCCCGATCAGGCCTGCGCGCATCCGAACTGGGCCATGGGTCGCAAGATCTCGGTCGACTCGGCGACGATGATGAACAAGGGCCTCGAGGTGATCGAGGCGCGCTGGCTGTTCGGCGTGACGCCGGACCGTCTCGAGGTCGTGATCCATCCGCAGAGCGTGATCCATTCGATGGTCGAATACGTCGACGGCTCCGTGCTCGCACAGATGGGCAACCCCGACATGCGCACGCCGATCGCGCATGCGCTCGCTTATCCGGAGCGGATCGTGTCCGGTGTCGGTCGGCTGGATCTGCCCGCCGTCGGCAGGCTCGACTTCGAGAAGCCGGACCTGCTGCGCTTTCCCTGTCTCCAACTGGCATACCATGCGCTGCAGGCAGGCGGCAGCGCACCTGCCGTTCTGAACGCCGCCAACGAAATCGCGGTCGGTGCGTTTCTCGAAGGGCGGATCCGCTTCACGGCGATCGCGCGGATCGTCGAACGCGTACTGGACGAAACGGACACCGGGGCGCCGCACAGCCTCGAAGAGGTTCTGGCCGTGGATGCCGAAGCGCGCGTCCGGGCCTCGGCGGCGCTGCAGGATCACGACGCCATTCCGTCGCCGCGACGCGCGAGCGCCGCCATGGAGGCCGTGCATTGAATGGCCCGCCGGCGCCGCTGGTCGCGCTGAAACCCGCGTTATAGCCCGCTCGGCATCCAGGTCGGCATCACCAAGGACATCACGATGAGCATCGTCTGGACCATCGCCGCATTTCTTCTTGCGCTCGGGCCGCTGATCGTGTTCCACGAACTCGGTCACTACTCGGTCGCGCGTCTGTGCGGTGTCAAGGTCCTGCGGTTCTCGGTCGGCTTCGGTCGACCGCTCCTCAAGTGGGTCCGCGGCCGCGACCGGACCGAATGGGTGCTGTCGGCGATACCGTTCGGCGGCTACGTCGCGATGCTCGACGAACGCGAGACGCACGGCGAGCCGATACCGGCGGCGGATCTGCCGCGCGCGTTCAACCGCCAGCACGTCGCGAAGCGGATCGCGATCGTCATCGCGGGCCCGCTCGCGAACCTGCTGCTCGCGGTACTGCTGTACGCAGGTATCAACATGTTCGGCGTCGACGAGCCGCGTGCGTTGTTCGCGGCGCCCGATGCGGGCAGCAGCGTCGCCGAGAGCGGCATAGCCGCGCCCTTCGAGGTCACGGCGCTCGACGGCGTGCCGATGCGCTCGATGGTCGACCTGCGCTGGAGGCTGCTGAAGTCCGGTATCGACCACGATACGGTCGCGCTGCAATTGCGCGGCATCGGCCCGGCTGCCGACGTGAGCCGGACGGTGTCGCTCGACCTGTCACGGTTCGAGACCAAGGACTTCGAAGGCGACTTCATGCAGAAGCTCGGCCTGTCGACGCTGCGACCGAAGCCGACGATCCGCGACATCGCCGATCCGACCGGGCCGGCCGCAGCCGCGGGTCTGCAGAGAGGCGACCGCATCGTGTCGGTCGACGGCAAGGCCATCGACGACGTCGACGGATTGCAGCGGATGATCGCGGCGGCACCCGGTCGCCGTCTCGCGCTGACGGTCGAGCGCAACGGCGCGCTGCTGAGTACGGCGGTGACGCCGGTGGCGTCGGGCACGCCTGGCGGGGCCGGGCCCATCGGCCGCATCGGCGTCCAGTTGCGGGCGCAGATGCAGACCGTACTGGTCCGCTACGGTCCGATCGACGCGATCACGCATGGCGCGACGCAGACCTGGGACCTGTGCGTCTTCTCGTTGCGGATGATCGGCAAGATGTTTTCCGGCGAGGTGTCGTTGAAGAACATCAGCGGACCGGTCACGATCGCCGAATACGCGGGCCAATCCGCGCGTCTCGGACCCCTCGCGTTCATCAGCTTCGTGGCGTTCATCAGCATCAGCCTCGGCGTGATGAACCTGTTACCGATCCCGATGCTCGATGGGGGCCACTTGCTGTATTATTCGGCCGAAATTGTGAGGGGGCGGCCGCCTTCCGAACGGTTTCTGGAGTGGAGTCAGCGGGTGGGCATGTTCTTGCTCGCAGGCCTGATGGTCGTGGCACTCTTCAACGACTTCGCGCGCCTGTTGTCCTGAGTCCGCGGGACGGTATCCGCGGCATCCCGACAGCGCATCCATCTTCCCGCAGCACCTTCCCTCGATCCGACGCATCTCTTGATGACGAAATTCCGCTTGTCGCGTTTGGCTTCGCCGTTCGGTGCACATCGCCGGATCGCCGCGTCCGTGTTCTGCCCGGCAGAAGGTCCGCTCGCTCGTTCTGCGCGCTTCCGGTCGCTGATGATGGCCGTGGCCGTGGCGAGCACGCTGGGCAGCGGCACGGCTTACGCGTTCGATCCGTTCGTGGTTCGCGACATCCGCGTCGAAGGGATCCAGCGCACCGACGTCGGCACCGTCTTCAGCTATCTCCCGGTCAAGGTCGGCGAGACGTTCGATGACGAGAAGGCCACGGCGGCCCTGAAGGCGCTATACGCGACCGGCTTCTTCAAGGACGTGCGGATCGATGTCGACAAGGACGTGCTGGTCGTCGTCGTCGAAGAACGCCCGGCGATCTCCAGCATCGACTTCACCGGCCTGAAAGAATTCGACAAGGACACGTTGCGGAAGGCGCTCAAGGACATCGGCCTGTCCGAGACGGCGATCTTCGACCGCTCGATCCTCGAGCGCGCCGAGCAGGAACTCAAGCGCCAGTATCTGACACGCGGCAAGTACGGCGCGCAG
>JBDTIS010000054.1:0-5196 GCA_039936235.1 Burkholderiaceae bacterium
GCGAGATCGATGAAGCGCGCAACGTCATGACCAAGTGCACGCTGTGCGTCGATCGCATCTACGACGAGAAGCTGCCCAAGGAGGATCGCAAGCCGGCTTGCGTGAAAGCCTGTCCGACCGGTGCGCGACTGTTCGGCGACGTGAAGGATCCAAACTCCGAGGTGTCGAAGGCGATTCGCGAACGAGGTGGATATGCGCTGATGCCCGAGTGGGAGACGCAGCCGGCCAATCAGTATCTGCCGCGTCGCATCACGGACGCGGCGGGCAGCCACGGCTGACGCGCCATGCATCCCGCGTTCTCGATCCTGTTCTTCACGACCTTGGCCGGCGCAGCACAGGGACTGGCCGTCACGCTGGCGCTCGCGGTGCTGTTCGGGCTGCAACTCGCTCCCGGCTTTCTGGCGATCGCGCTCGGGTTGGTCGAGGTGTTGCTCGTCGCGGGCCTCGCGTCTTCGTTCCTGCACCTGGGTAACAAGATGCGTGCGTGGCGCTCGGTGCTCATGTGGCGCACCTCGTGGATGTCGCGCGAGGTCATCGTGCTGCCGGCCTTCATCGTGCTGGTCGCGTTGTGGTGGGTGTCGCTGCGATTCGATGCCGGTGCGCCCTGGTCCCTGCTGTTGCCGCTGCTGTTGGTCGTCGGTGCAGCGACGCTGTGGTATTGCACGGCGATGATCTACGCCTGCCTGCGCTTCATCGAGGAGTGGGCGCATCCGCTGACGATCGTCAATTTCACGCTGATCGGACTGTCGTCCGGGCTCGTGCTCGCCTGCGCCCTCGGTGCGCTGGCAGGTGAGGCGCGGCTCGTGCAGATCGCCGGACCCGGAGCACTGGTCGTCACGCTGTCCGCCTGGACGACGCGCTGGCTCACGCTGCGGCGTAACGCGTGCTTGCGTCACAAGTCGACCTTGCAATCGGCCACCGGCATCAAGGCATCGAACCTGGTGCAGAAGTCCATGGGTATGTCGGCGGGTTCGTTCAACACGCGAGAATTTTTTCACGGAGCCACGCTTGCGACGGTGAAGAGCGTGAAAGTCGCTTTCGTGATGCTCGCCTTCGCGCTGCCTGCGCTGCTGTCGCTATGGGGGATCGCGAGCGGCGCAGCGCTGCCCTGGGTGCTCGCGGTGCTGGTGCAGGCGCCGGGCCTGCTGGCCGAGCGCTGGTTCTTCTTCGCACAGGCGAAGCACCCTCAGAACCTCTATTACCAGGTGGTTTCGTAGTTCGACCGAGCGCGCCGCGAATACTGCATCCCCTATCGGAGACTCGATGTCATCCACGTTCGACTACATCATCGTCGGTGCCGGCTCTGCGGGCTGCGTGTTGGCCAACCGCTTGTCCGCTGATCCGAAGACGAAGGTTCTGCTGCTCGAGGCCGGAGGACGTGACAACAATCCCTGGATCCATATTCCGGTCGGTTACTTCAAGACGATGCATCACCTGAAGTACGACTGGTGTTATCTCACCGAGCCTGACGCCGCCGTGTCCGGGCGACGGATTCAGTGGCCGCGAGGCAAGGTCCTGGGCGGATCGAGCTCGCTCAACGGATTGCTCTACGTGCGCGGCCAGCGCGAAGACTACGACCGCTGGGCAGCGCTCGGCAATCGCGGCTGGAGCTACGCCGACGTCTTGCCTTTCTTCAAGAAATCGGAGGACCAGGAACGTGGCGCGAGCGAATATCACGGCGTCGGCGGGCCGTTGAAAGTTTCGGATCTGCGGCTGCGTCGTCCGATCGCCGACTATTTCGTCGCCGCGGCGACCGAGATCGGCATCCCGATCAACAACGACTACAACGGGGCGACGCAGGAAGGCGTCGGCTACTTCCAGCAGACGGCTTACAAGGGTTTCCGATGGAGCACCGCCAAGGGCTTTCTCCGTCCGGCGAGGAAACGCCAGAACCTGACCGTGGAAGTCCACGCGCAGACCACGCGCGTTCTCTTCGACGGCGGCAAAGCCGTCGGCGTCGAATACAAGCACGGTGGCCAGTTGCAGCAGGCGCAGGCGAACAACGAAGTGATTCTCGCTGCCGGTGCGATCGGCTCTCCGCAGATTCTCCAGTCCTCTGGCGTCGGACCGCGAGGCCTGCTCGAAAGGGTCGGCGTTCCCGTCATCCTGGATCTCCCCGGGGTCGGGCAGAATCTTCAAGACCACCTTCAGATCCGGCTAGTCTTCAAGACCCGCGAAAAGACCTTGAACGACGAGGTCAACAATCTTTTCGGCAGGATGAAAGTCGGGCTGCAGTACGCGCTGTTTCGCACCGGGCCGCTAACGCTCGCGGCGAGCCAGGTCACGATCTTCACGCGATCGAATCCGTCGGTGGATCGACCCGACATCCAGTTCCACATGCAGCCGTTGAGCGCCGACAAACCCGGGGAGGGGGCTCATCCGTTTTCCGCGTTCACCGCGTCGGTATGTCAGTTGCGGCCGCATAGTCGCGGCCGCATCGAGATCCAGTCCGCCGACCCGCTGCAATATCCGCGCATTTTTGCCAACTACCTGTCCGACGAGCGCGACCAGCGCGTCGCGGTAGACGGCATCAAGGTCGCTAGGCGCATTTCGCAGGCGCCCTCGCTCGCCCGTCACATTCTTTCCGAATTTGTTCCCGGTGCCCGTTACCAGACCGACGATGAACTGCTCGAGGCGGCGCGGTTGAGCAGCCAATCGATCTACCACCCCGTAGGCACCTGCAAGATGGGGAACGATCCGATGGCGGTGGTCGACGATCGTCTGCGCGTGCATGGCATGAAGGGATTGCGCGTCGTGGACGCGTCGATCATGCCGGAGATCGTGTCCGGAAACACCAATGCCCCGACGATCATGATTGCAGAGAAGGCAGCGCAAATGATCATCGCCGATAACGCATAGCGAGGAATCAGGCCGCGTTCGAAACAAGCAATCAAGCCGAAGTTAACAATCAAAAACTCGATGACCGGAGATCCAGATGAAACCGACTGACAAACAGACAGTGCGGCGCGTACTGTTTGCGACATTGATCGGCACCACCGTCGAGTGGTACGACTTCTTCCTGTACGGCGTGGTTGCCGGCATCGTTTTCAACAAGCTCTATTTTCCGACCGAAGATCCCGCGATCGGCACCATGCTCGCGTACGGCACGTTCGCAGTCGGCTTCCTGAGCCGGCCGTTGGGCGGGATCATCTTCGGCCACTTCGGCGACAAGATCGGCCGGAAAAGCATGCTGGTCCTCACCCTGTCCATCATGGGCGTCGCGACGTTCCTGATCGGTGTGGTGCCAACCTACAACCAGATCGGCATCGCGGCGCCGATCCTGCTTCTCGTCCTGCGGATTGCGCAGGGGCTCGGGCTCGGTGGCGAATGGGGTGGGTCGGTGCTGATGGCATTCGAATACGCTCCGAAGGAAAAGCGCGGGCTCTATGCGAGCGTGCCCCAGATCGGCCTAGCGATCGGGCTGTGCCTCGCAGCCGGCGTGACCGGCCTCCTTTCGGGGCTCTTGACCGATGAGCAATTCCTCGCATGGGGATGGCGCGTCGCGTTCCTCGTGTCGTTCGTGCTCGTCATGGTCGGCATGTACATACGCCTGAATATTTCCGAGACGCCCGCATTCGCCGAGGTCAAGGCGACCGGCGAAGAAGCGAAGGTGCCCATCGTCGACCTGATGAAACGCTATCCGGGCAACGTGCTGGCCGGAATGGGAGCACGCTACATCGACGGCGTGTTCTTCAACGTCTTCGGGGTCTTTTCGATCGCCTACCTGACGCAGAACCTGCACGTCGACCGGACCTCGGCCCTACTCGGAGTGATGGCGGCGGCCTTGCTGATGATCGTCACCATCCCTTTCTTCGGACGCCTTTCGGATCAGGTCGGCAGGACGCGCTGCTACTTCTGGGGATCGCTGATCACTGCGGCCTCGGCCTTTCCCGGATTCTGGCTGATGATCAACAGCGGCGGCAGCACGACGCTGATCTGGCTGGCCATCATCGTTCCATTCGGATTCCTCTATGCGTCGGTCTACGGGCCGGAGGCTGCATTGTTCGCCGAACTCTTCGATGCCAAGGTACGCTACACCGGCATATCGTTCGTCTATCAAGTATCCGGAATCTTCGCCAGCGGCATCACGCCGCTGATCGCGACGGCGTTGCTGAAGGCAAACGACGGGAAGCCCTGGCTGGTTTGCGCCTATGTCGTCTTTGCCGGCGTCATCAGTGCCTTGTCCGCTGCCTGGATCGGGCGTCGACACAGGGCCAACCTTCATCCCGAGCTCGCTCTCTAGATCGGTCGTTTCCGACGCGAAGCGAGCCACGCGTGATCACGACGATCATCCCGGTTGCCGATGCCTGAACCTGGATGTCAAGAAGTGCCCGAAAGTCCTCTAGCGACATCGGATTGATTCGTGCCGAACACCGCATCGAGTGCTGACGCCGGCAGCCGGTGTCGCAGGCCGACGGCGACGACCGCCGCGCCGTTCGCAGGCGCAGTCAGCGCATTGCGCAACGAGCCGTGGCGTCCCGAGAATTGCAGCTCGGCCCACGCGTGCTCGTCGGTTCGCAGGATGCCTTTGAGCCGCAGCACGCCGACGGGCATGTCGCGCAACAGGGTGCGCAGTGCCTGCGCCGAGAACTCCCGCGTGGGCCGGAACGACCAGGTCTCGAAAAGTTCTTCGTGGACGTGGGTGTGATCATGCGCGCGGTCGGACTCTCCGGAAACACCGACCCCGACCGCGGCCCGCGCATGCGTGTCGGGTGACAACGCGCTCCCGATCAGAAGCGCCATCGGAATCTCGGCCTCCGTGGTCTCGAAACAAGCCGCCCTGCCGACGAGGCTTTCGAGCCATCCGCGCACGCGCAGTCGTTCGTCGGCATCGACCAGATCGATCTTGTTGATCACGACCATGTCGGCGGCCTTGATCTGGCGCCGCAACGAATCGGCCAGCAAGGGATCGGCCGCGTGCGCAAGGCACGCGCTCGCATCGACCAGCACGATGACGCCGTCGAGGCCCAGGGCAGGGTCGGCCAGCGCCACTTGCGCAATCCGCCAGGGGTCGGAGACTCCGCTCGCCTCGATGACCACCGCGTCGAATGGCGCGGGCGATTCGATCACCGCGATCAGCGCTGTCGTCAGGTCGTCGCCGATCGAGCAGCAGACGCAGCCGTTGGTCAGCGCGATCGTATCGCCGGCGTTCGATGCGACCAATTCGGCATCGATGTTGAGAGTGCCGAAATCGTT